>CAIVDM010000181.1 GCA_903904735.1 uncultured delta proteobacterium | reverse complement strand
GAGCCGTCGTACTTGAGGTTCCGACAAGGTCGGAACCAGATCGATGAAGCTTCGATAGGCCCGGGAGCCATCCTTATCGACCTCATGAAGAAAGTCGATGAGAGTCTTCGCCTCGGACTCGGCTCTATTAGACAAAAAATACACGATTCGTGGCGTAGCGAGCGCTAAAAATTCTTGCAGCGTGTTCTGAGCAATCAGGGCTCGAGAGCTCAGTAGATAAGGAATCATCGCGTCAAATTGCGATGGTAAAGGAGCTATGCCTTGTTTATGGGCGCGTTCAGCGATGAGGGCTGAGGTCTCCTCAAGGCTAACGGCGATTTCATCGCTCAGTGGTTGCTCGCTGTAGGTTTTAACGAGAGTAGGAAGGATTTCGATAGCGTCCGCCCCGGCTGATTGCAGAAGCTCAAGCGCGCACCGTTTTCCGCGAAGTTCATGCTTCGCGTCAGTCGTCTGCCAAAGAGCGCCCAGCACATCAGGAGGGTTTCCCCCTTGATGGTGGGCCCCGTCTGGACCCTTCGGTGCCCCTGGAATAACGGCGAACGCCTCGGGCGCCGATGGCGACTGCGTGCTGAGACCTATCACACGGGTAAAAAATTCCAGGAGTGGCTGACGTTGTTCGGGATTTAGCCGCAAAAACTCTCGCTTGGCGGCCGCACAGTCATCGAACAGATCTTTTTTGAGCTGGTCTTGTGACCAGCTGACTGACGCGCGCACGAGGCAAAGACAGAGAAGGAGAGCTATTCGAAGTGCCACGAACCGTCTCCTGAGAGTGTCAAGATATGATCATGATGCTTAGCGAGAGAAGCGCTATCTCCGGTACTCACATATTGTTCCACGTAGTTAGGAAGAAGCTCGTAGAGGACTTGTTCAATGCTTTGGTCCATAGCCGTGGTCGCTTCATCCAAGAATACTAACTTCGGTTTGATTAATAATAGCCTGGCGAACGATAAGCGCTGCTGCTCTCCCGTCCCCAAAACGTTTGGCCAATCGAGCTCCGCGTCGAGGCCGCCTACGCGTCTGAACATTTCGCCAAGCCGAACCTTTTCTAGAATCGCGATAAGCTCTCTATCGAGGAGTCCCTTGCATCGTACCCCGTATAAGAGCTGTGAACGAAGTGAGCCCAACACCATGTACGGTCGCTGCGGTAAAAATAGTGCGTTTTGAAGGTCGGGGCGTATGATCGTCCCCGTTCCTGAGTCCCAAAGGCCGGCTATCGCGCGTAGTATGGAGCTTTTCCCACTCCCGCTCGGACCCGTTATGAGAAGGGAGCGCTTCTCCATCTTGAAGGATAAGTCTTTAACCAGAACCTGCTCTCTTCTCGGTGTGAGGATCGTGACGTGAGACAGCTCCAGATTCGGCCCAATTTTCGTTTGTATTAACTGACCGGGAGAAAGTGGCTCATGAGCGCGGTTGACCGCTTCAGAAAATGACCCCAATCGATTGATAACAGCGGCGTAGACGCTCAATCCCTGGAAGTCATTCACCACGATAGAGAGGGCATTAATGACGAATCCGAACGCCACTCCCGCTTGCACGACGGCGCCGAACTCGACTTGGCCGTCAAAGAAGAGGGGGGCCACGATAACGGTGGGCAAAATGGTGAGAAGATAATTGTATCCCTGTGTGAAAAAACCCAAGTTTCGGTTCCAATTGATTATCTGCAGCAGGTTATTGAGAGCGGACTTGAGTCGCTGTCGAGTGCGTGTGAACTCCTGAAGCTCGCGACCGTAAAACGCTATCGATTCGGCGCTATCACGGATGTTGATCAGCTTGTAACGATAGTCCGCCTCTTTCTTTAGCTGAGCGAAGTTGAGACCGACCAGCGGGCGTCCTAAGAGATACGTGACAAGCGAACCAATAATCGCGTAGCTACCCGCGGCGATAACGAGCTTCCACGAGATGGACCACAGAACGTAGACATACAGAAGAAACTGCACAGAAGAGTTAAAGAGAGTAAGTGAATATCGGAGACTGTCTCCGCAGAAGGAGCGCACATCTTCCTCGATACGTTGGTCAGGGTTGTCGATATCGCCTCGGAGGTTAAGGCGATAATACGCTCGATTCGCGAAGTAACTGGCTAGCATGCGATGGCTTAGCCACCGCCGCCATAACAGACCGAGGCGCGCCTCCGTATAACGATAAAACACAACAAATGGCGTCGCCACCACGAACGCTCCGATGTATTGGAAGAGCTTCGCCTGAAAGAGATTGACGTCTTTTGTTTGAAGCGCGGTCATGAAATCACGACCGATGTAGCTCATGATGACGCCGATACCGTTAATGCTAAGGGATAGGGAGAGCACTAACACCAGCAGCGAAAGAGACTGCACTCGTAGCTCTGACCGAAAGAACGGGAGCGCTAGGGAGAAAAACCGTCGTACGACACCTCGGTCAATTCGAGTCATACTGTCCTAAAACATTGCGACGCGACGCGGCGTCTCATGATGCCGTCGTCCCACTATCTCCGCTGGTCACCGTTCGCTCGTAATCCGACCAGGCGGCGGAAAACCCTCTTCCAGCGGCGCGCAGCTCGGGGAACGAGCCAACTTCCTCCACTCGGCCATCCTTAACGTAGATCACCTTATCAAAGAGCGGTACTAGAGCGAGCCGATGACAGGCTGTGATAACAGTGAGATCACAAAATTGGTGAAGGATACCAGCGAAGATCTGTTTCTCGGTTAACGGATCCAAGCTTGAGGTCGGCTCATCAAGGAGCAAGATATCCTTCCCCGGAACCCGCAACATACCTCTCGCCAACGCCAAGCGCTGGCGCTCCCCTACGGAGATATTCAGGCCCGCTTCCTCTAATTCGCTGTCCCAACTCTTTGGAAGTTTCTGCAGCAGGTGGTCGATTCGGCAGATCTCCACCGCCTTTTGCATCTGGTGCTCGGAAAACTCCTGACCAAAACTTAAGTTATATCGAACCGTCTCAGAAAATATCTCCGGTTCTTGCGGAACAAGCAGACTGACCTGCGCGACGTCCTCAAGAGTGTAGCTTCCACCATCGTCGGTTACCGCTGTACCATCTTGGACAGCTAGCATTCCCGCCAGTACCTTTAGCAGAGTGGACTTGCCACCACCCGATGGACCGACAAGTGCGATCTTTTCGCCGCGCTTGATTGAGACTGAGACTCGCCTGAGGTTCTGGATCTCCCCGCCGTACGAGAAAGAGACATCTTTCAAGTCCAGTGTTGACCAGGCTCGTGGCAGGTTGCCGTTGCGAATAGGCTCGATGAACTGTCTCGATTCGTTCAAGACGGTCGAGGCGTCATCGTAGGCCGTGGCCGCCTCAATGATGCCGCCATAATACCCCGTGAAGGAGCCTATCGCGGCGAAAATGCGGTCGAGGTAATTCAAAAGCACGTAGACCTGGGCGACGTCGAACGCGGTGCCGAGTTGGCGCTGATTGTTGAAATACACCAAGAGCGATGTTCCCATCACCAGGCTGTAGCCAACAGCGATAGTTCCCCACTTAAGCTCCTGGTACTTCCAGATCTTTCGCGATAGACGAAAGCCCTCGTCTCTTTGCTCCGTTAAGTATGATATCGCGGGGGCCTCTAATCGGAGTGTCTTCACGGTGATTATATTCGAGAGGTAATCAACGCAGGTGCGATTGAGGCGGTCGTAGAAGCGGTTGTTTTTACGGATGTTACGAGTGAGCCTGGCGTTAAACAGAATCATGACCATCACGGTCACGAATCCCATCACGAGCACCACCACCGCCACTTCCGCGTCGAGCGCGAATATAAGCAGCGTCGCGGCGAAGAACTTCATCACTCCGTCAATGATCTGCCAGACGTAATTCGACACCACTGACTCAATCGCTCCGACGGAACGATGAAGGCGACTCAAGTTCTCTCCAGTGTGATGGTGTACATGCCACTTAAGAGGAAAGGTGATCAACGCTGTGAATACCTCCTCAAGCTTTTTAAAGCGTGAGTTGTAGGCTGTAGTTCCCTGAAAATAGCGACCGAAGTGGTGGGTGGCGGCGTATGCCATCTTGAGTCCGACATACAACGCTATGCCGTTTAGGCTTTGATTGAACGCTTCTTGAGTGAGTCCGTTTTTGACAAAAACTCCAAGGGTCCACCCGATCGCCCAGGGCACCAGAAGATCGAGAGAGTAGGCGACCACATAGAGCGAGACGAAGCAAAAGAACCGCACGCGAGTGCCGGCTGTCGACTCCCACGAAGCGCGCGCAAGATTGCGAACCGAAGCTAACGTATTAGGAGGAGGTGTTCCGTTCATAGGAGTGGGAGTATAGGCGACAGACGAGTCCGGTTATAGCAGAAGCCTCCAGGAAAGTCTTGAGGAGCTCGATGCGCGTGAAACACTGTTTCCAGCACTAGCTCCACTACTTCTCCAGTTGGATGCGGGAGGTGCTATCTTGGTAGCTAGAGACTGGCAGCGAAACCGACGTTTGTGACCATACAAACGTACGATCACCGCATATTCGACACCGGTAATCCACACAGCATAGAAAGTCCCGAAAAGATGCTGTCGCTCTCCATACTCTGGGCGTACAAACTCTTGAGTAGGTTTTATTGTCGTGGCCTCAAGGTGTGAAAGACGCACCGAGTGGCAAGCACAACCAGGACGTTCGCCATCGTGAGGTGAGAGAGTTTAAGCCACACCGGCGCTAAGGTAACGAGTGTCGCTACTCCAATCACGAGCATCCCCAGCATCGCGTACGAGAATGAGCGATACATCGCGCTCAAGTGGCGGGTTGGTACCGCTAGCGTCGAGTTCGAGAAGATATACCAGAGAGTAAACGGTAAGATGAGCGCCAGCGTCGGGTGAAGTATTCGCAATCGAAGCGCGGGGTGAGCTCCTTGAGCGAAATCCTTTGTGATTCCCTCCATTAGCGAGAGTGACGGAAAGAGGTGAGACCCTAGCGCGGCGACAGCACCAGTTGTGAGAAGAAGCGCTGCTGTGATGAAGGTAGCGATCCCGGCTTTCTTAACTGACGGAGTCAACGGCCGAAACGCTCGCTCACCGAAGAGAACACTCTCGGCGGTCATGACCTCCGCGAACAACAGCAAGGACGTGTTGATAAGGTGAAGCGGCATGATAAAGAGGCGCGCATACGAGGTGCTTTCATGCACGAGACCGTACACAACGAGGAGCCGTCCAATGAGAGCCTCAGTAACAGTGAATAGAAGAGTAGCTAGAACCCAGTAGCGTGTGGGGTGCCGCTTTGGAAATACCCGCCGAAACATCCACAGTTGAGCGAGGACCAAGAAACCGAACAACATTGTGGAGTATCGATGTGATACCTCGATCCAAGTTTTGGTCGCTTCTCCGGTCGGTATCGCCATGCCTTTGCATAGCGGCCAATCATCACCGCAGCCATCGCCTGAGCCTGATATTCTGACCCAAGCGCCCCAGGCGATGATGATAATTGTGTAGACGACCAAAGCCCACGATAACCGGTAGAGGCTCTGAGTCGTGGTGTTTTCGCGATTCATCGAACGCTTACGCTAGCTCTGGATAGAGCAGTTTCGCAAGCCTTTCAATCGCCTCCGCTCTCTGCGCCACGAGAGGTTTTAGCCCACGTTTCCAGTTGCTAATTCTGCTCTTGATGTTATCGGGAATGTCATGCGGCACAGTCATGATACCTGCGCGGCTCAGGATGTCTTGAAAATCCAATCTCCTACCGTCGCCATATGCCTTCTTCAGTATAGAGACGATGCTTCTGTACGCTTCATAAGATCCGATCGGATCTTGGGGCGGCGCTGCTTTGTCCCCTAACTTCCTCTTCTCGTTCGGGGATAAAATTTCAGGAGCGAATGTCACTAGCTTTCGGAAATCCACCTCATTGTTCACCGCGAGGGCAAACCCGGCGCCATTTTCTCGCGCGATTGGGTAGATCTTCTCGGCGTAGAGGGCAAGGGCGACCGCCTTGATAAGATTTGGCTGAGTTCGTCTTGATACGCCAAAACGATGAAGGTCAGGATTGACGTGAGGTCGACAGAAGTCGAAATATCCCCGTAAAAAGCCGCGGCGGGTATGTTGGTGCGTCAACATCGCGAGGGGAGGAAGTGGGTCACGAGCGCCCTCTTGTATACCAAGCATATCGAAGATGTCCTTGAGTAATCCTGATCGACCGACACGCGCCACATAGCTGCCAGACTCCGTTGATGGATCCGCAAGAGTGGTCTGGAATACCGAGTCGAACTTGGACTTAACGCCCGCGATCTTCGACTGATCCGCGTTTCGAAATATGATACCGCTCTCCGAGGAATACGATCTTTGGTTGGCGTACATCGCTCCGGCGACATACGCGAAACTCTCATCGATCACGGTAGGGCACTTGTAGTCTCGGTGAACGAGATCGAGCCGCGCACGCGTGAGTTTCACCGGTAGCTGACCATTTGAGAGCCATCCATCGGCGTTAGTTCCAGTTAAGGCGGCGATTGAGGTTGTTGTGAGACCCTTTTCGTATAGATCAACAACGAGATTGAACGTCGCTATCTCCTTGCGCCAAACCTCTACCTGCTGATCTATAGTGTCAGGTCGCAGCGCGCCTTGCTTCGCCTTCGCTTCCTCAAAAGCGGCGGCTATAGCGCTCTTCAAATCCGCGGACTTTTTGACTCGATAGCTTTGAGCGCTCGCGGTGAGCGGATACCCAGCGTACGCTAGTATCTTCTCGGGTATAGTTTTATCCTCAACTCGGGCTTGAATGCTCTCGCTTGTAAGGGAACGAATCTCCTCAAAGGAGAATCCCCTGGCGTATAGTTGAAAGGCGAGCTTGAAACTGGCGAACTCTTTCTTTATCGCCTGCGTATCCTTTTTACGAGATATTCCATCGTATGCTTCCAGCCTCGACACGGTATCGAGTGCCGACTTCATTTGTTGTCGGCAGACTTTGATCCGTTCTTCGCTCACCACCGAGCGAACCGCCACCTGAGCTTCGGATACCTGGCAAAAAGAGTAGCGAGCGATTGTCGCCGGAATGTTGCCGGTGAGCCATGAGCGGGCTTCCGAGCAGATCTCTTTCTGGATCTCCCGCACGAACGTGCCTTTTGTGAGCATGGTAGCGGCGGCGGTAAAGTTCTCGTACTCGGAAACTAACTGTTCGCGGAGAGCGACCTTTTGATCCTTAGGATAGAACTCAATGTTGGCGAGAGCTTTTCGATAGTGAGCGCTCACGACGCCTTCGTGGGCCGTCACTCGTTGAATTCTTACATCGCGGGACTGGGCTACCATCAGACTCCCGATTCTAGAGTATTCGCGCCTCAGATCAATCCTCACCGGAAGGAAGGTTCGTTCGGGCCGAGCATAGTCGTCCATGGGCGCGAGAAATAGAGTCGAGACTGATTCGGATTAGGTCGAAATAGCTCGAGGTAGACCCGATTAGGGCCCTGACAATGATTTCTTGTTCCGCGTTCTATCGGCTGGCTTGCCCCTTCGCTGAGGCGACCATCGGAAATTGGAAAGGACGGCCCCTTCGTTCGATCCCTGAAAAAACACCGTGGATCAGATGGTGGAGGGTGTTGTTTAAAGATTAAGAAGCGCAATCCACTTCTTGAAAGTGGTTGGTACCTGACAGGCGACCTTGTGGGCATGGAGTGGGGGGCTCCAAGAAGCTTTGCAATTGGCGAATAAATAGCCAGCAGCCGGGTGGTAATTGTGATTCCGGAGTGTGTTTGTGTGGGGAGAGGAGTTGAAATCAATTGCGACACGGGACGACGAGTGTTGGCGCGCGGGTGTGACGCAGCACATACTCTGCCACCGAGCCCAATAGGGCCCGAGAGACGCCAGTTCTTCCATGCGAGGAGATGATCACTAGGTCGTACTCTCCATCATTAACGAAATCAACGAGCTGATTCTGTACTTCGAACGGGGCTTCTCGTACCTCGTACTGCGGGGTGAGCTCTTTGAAGTAGTCGCGCACGTGTGTCTCTAACTGTTCTTGTACGTTTCGGCGAGCCTCATCAAGCCCCTCGCTGACATACATCGGAGCTCCCTCGAGAATCCCCGCTGCTGCGGGAGAGTAGCCAAGCGAGGTGTCGATACACGAGATCAGGGTCAGGCGCGCATTGTACGCCTTAGCGAGTGAGATGGCGTAGGGGTATGCCTTCTTGGAATCCTCCGAGAGATCAGTGGCGAGTAGGATCTTATGAATAGGTTGCGTTGGCATAGCGGATTCCCAGGGTGATTGATTATTGAATACCAGCACATCCTCTCGATCTCTGGACTGTCGCGCAACAGGGAACGGTGATGGGCAACTCGGACGAAGCGACAGAAAACCGTCAACGGACCGCGGAGCTTCTAGCTTCGCTTAAAAGGCTCGTCTAGTCGCTATGCAAGTATAAAGCGGAGCTAGAAGCTCCGCGGTCCTCGTATGCTCGCACATATAGACATGGCTAGAAGTGTTGTTTTTTCGCTAGCGGTCGGCGGGGACGCCGAGGTTGACCGATGCATTTTCAAAGGGTCGCGGTCGGCGGGGGCGCCGAGGCTCATCGATACATCCTCAATGGGTCGCGGTCGGCGGGGACGCCGACCCTCCTAGGTCGTTGGTTGGGAGAGACTCCAGCCTATCACGAGCGCGGCGATGCCGATTGTGACGCTCAATAATACATAGCTCGCCGCCGTAACGAAGTCTCCTCGCTTTAGCAGGGTTACGGTCTCAACCGCGAAAGCCGAGAAGGTCGTGAATCCGCCGAGCATTCCTGAGAAGATGAGTATACGCGCCTCAGCGGTGAGAAACTCAAAACGCTCCGAGAGTCCGATGACTATTCCCGCCACGAGGCAGCCTAGAACATTCACCGTCCATGTGCTGAGCGGAAATGTGCCGAGCGTGACTCTGTGCATGATGACACTCGAGAGGTAGTACCGACACGTTGAGCCGACAGCTCCTCCGAGGGCGACGAGCAAGAAATGCGTCATGCGAGCTCCCTAGCGAATCCGGCCCATCGCGACCTTGGCCGCTTTTGGGAGCGCTATCCATGTCTTGCGCGAGAAGCGCGAGTCGGAGGCCACAGCTTGAAACAATGGATCCGCCTGGGCGAGTGTTATCACCGAGCCGTCATCGAGCTGCACGAGCATCGATTGCTTGGAGTCTCCTGAGTGAACATCAGCGGTGGAGATCTCTTGAAGATAATACCGTGGGTCGAGTTTGAGGCGGTGGAGCGTCTCAGTCGCGAGCGCCACTGTTTCATCTTTGGAGCTGCTAGCGGAGATGCGAATGGTTTTGAAGAGCTGTCTGCTAAGTATTCGCTGACTCAGATCTCGTAAGATCTCATCGTGTGATCGAGCCCATCTGCTTAGGTGGTATCTCCACCACGATTCACGCATTTCGAAGATCACCTCATACGAGAGATCCTCCACCGTCGCGGCTTTGAGAGCCGCGATCATTGTGTCATCGGCGAACTCTATCGACGATCCGAGATCTCGCGCTCGTTGCACTACCGCTTTGTTGAGCGTGTCAGCGGCAAGTAGCACTCGGTGTTGATACACCTGTCGATACATGGCGTGTCTTGAGACCACGAAATGCATCATCGCGTCGAGACGATTTTCCCTCAGCGCTAGCTGCTTATCAGCGGTGACGACAATCGAATCGACGAGGGCGGGAATATTGTACTTTCCGTAGCTGACACCGGCGAGAACGCTATCGACCGTGGACCAATTGCCCCGATCGACGTTCCATCCGCCACCTGATATCATCTGCCACGACCACGGATCTACCTGATCAGTTTCACCGAGGATATGAAGCACCTGTGAGGGGAGGTGAGGATCGAACGCGTTCAGCAATCCTGATATCTCTGGGTCTCGGGTGATGACGATCTCGGCGAGCGCCTCGTGAGAGTCCGGTTGTCCAGGGAACCAAGTCTTGAACGCGGTATGTGAGCCCGGAGCAAGATGTCCTACGTCGTGTAATAGAGCCGCCACGAGAATCGCTGGACGATACTTCGCGACGTCTTCACGGTATCGAGTTTCCAGTCTCGCCAAAAGAAGCTTCGCCAGGTACGCGACCCCGAGACAGTGACCGAAGCGAGAGTGCTCGGAGAACATATAGACCAGCCGTGTGTTCGCGGTCTGACTAATATCTCGAAGCCGTTGAAACCACTTCGTGTCCAGCAGATCAAGAAGGAGCTTCTCCGCTCTATCGTTTGAGGAGAACGATATCGATTGGTGCACAACGTCAGCGAACGTGACATCCGTCATGAGTTCTTCTCCACTGTAATCTGATAGTCAGGAATAGCTAATTGACGCGTAACCGAGATTCCGAAACTTGACAGCCCCATCAGGGCTCGATTCGTCGACGATAGCAACTCGATTTGCCCAACGCCGAGATCTCGAAGGATCTGAGCTCCGATACCGTATTCCCGCATCTGATCTGTGGGAGGGGGCACAACGGGTTGTTCGCTCGTTAGGGAATCTGAGTCAATGATAAGCGGCTTCCGTAGATAGAGCACGATACCGTTACCGCGTTCGCCAATAGCTCGGAGTGAGTTATGCAGGTGCTTACGTGAAGCGGGATGCTCGCCGCCAAAGACATCCGGCAAGGTGTTTTCGGATTGTACTCGCACAAGCACTGGTTGCTCTGATGAGATCTCGCCTTTCACATAGGCGATGTGCTCGACCTCGTGTAGGGCTGATCGATACACAATCGCGCGGAGCTCTCCAGCTTGCTTGGTGGGGATAATCGCCTCGGCCACCCGTGAGATGAGGGGCTCACGAGAAAGGCGATATTGAATGAGCTCGCTGATAGAGAAAAGTGGAAGATTTTGAGTGTCAGCGAGAGTTTTAGCGCCTCGGGTATCGAGTAGTTCGCCAGTCCGATCGAGTAGATCCATGAAGAGAGCGGCGTCCGTAAAGCCCCCCAGTTTTATTATGTCTAGAGACGCCTCGGGTATGGCCGCTCGAACGAGCACTCCTCCAGCCTTTGCCTCCACGGGGAATATGTGTCCAGGTCTTACCAGCGAGCGTGGTTGTGGAACTCTTTCCCCTAAAATACGGAGCGTTGTCGCGCGATCGGAGGCGCTAATCCCTGTCGTCACGCCGGACCGCGCCTCTACTGACGTGTAAAGCGAAAGCGGGTGATGTCCTCTTCCGTTACTGTCGCCCTGGCTTCGAGCCATTGAGGACAAGAGAAACGCGGCGGCTCTGTCTGGTGAAAGCGCGACGAATGTAAGACCACCAGAGATGGTGATGAGTTCATTCACTAATGTCTCTGAGATCTCCTCCACGGGCGCGATAACAACCGCTCGACCGTTGCCGGCGTCGTCGAGGAGCACCGCGTGCCTTGATGAGGAGAAGTGGGCGAGACGATCGGTGATACTAGACATAGTAAGGATTACACCAAACTTCTCTCTCACTGTCACTTTTGAAGCGGCTATCGATTCCTGGGACCGAAAGGGAGGCACTCGATCGTGGACCTAGTGATCGCGTTGAAATTTAGTCCTTTGAGCACTGCCTTTGGCGGGAATTCCGCACATCTGATGAGCGAGGCAAGGATGGCTGACAGCGGCTCTCGCTACCGGGTGGTAATCGTTGGGCCGGCCTAAAGGGGCGAGCGCACAGGGTATTTCGAGCCCCTAAGTATTTGATATCTGGGCGTCTCTCGTTGCGGTAAAATAGTGTTTAAGGAGAAAAGTGAGTTCACCGAACCTAATATATACGAAGGCGTAGACCAAGGATGGTCACACCAAGTCAGGTAGTTCTGAGTAGTCTAGTTGTTCAGTGGTGGTGGTAAAATGGAAACACACGTAGTTGAGCTTGACTTCGCCGGTCCCGGTGAGGTCGATAAGTCTATTATCCGCGCGCGTCGCGCGGCATTCGTCGCAAGATTTATAGTTCTTCGGGAGGGCAAAAGAACCAGAGCCCACCGAGTGATTGAGATGATGGAGTGGGGAGATCTCACTTCTGTCGAGGAGCTTGCGCATCGGTTCCGGCAGGCATTTCTCGATAACGGCGACAATATGTCCCCAGTGGACCGCGATTTGAGGCGTTCTTTGGCGCACTCGTGTCGATCTCTGAAGTTTTTTGTCAGTGAGTACTCGCACCGAGCCACTGTGGATTTCATAGGAGCGCTCGAAGATTACGGCCGCTCAAATGAGCTTCTCTTTGGCGCCGAGGATCAGCCTCGATCGGGCGGGTGGAGGCTTCCTCATGAACTGCGCAAGATCAAAGAGAAAGCCGCGGCGGAGTGTGAAGCGCCTCCTCGACGAGCGACCAAGAAGAGCTCTCGAGGTCATGGTAACGTGCCCGCATCGGCCGTGTGAGCTAGACGCACCATCAAGGACGATGGCGAAACCACAACACCGCGAGGTCGCGACCTGCAAGGATGCCGAGTCGCGACTAGCCCCTTGAGCAGGAGATGCCTTGCGGAATAGTGTGGCGGAGACTGAGATAGGGGAGAGCTGCCTGTCTCGCTAGAAAAGCGCGTATAGAAACGGCGAGAGTGCTGAGCCCTGCGTTGTCACGACCAGCAACCCGACGAGCAGAAACACCACTACCATCGGAACGAGCCACCAGGCTTTTCTCTCCATAAGAAGCTCAAATATCTGCTTAATAGTGTTCGACTTGCTCATGGTTCATACCCTGATGCGTGTAAATTGAGACATGGGCCATAACGCGTTGGTACCTAGTCAACGCTGGCGCGGCTTATGCCGCTACCTTGTCGGCTGACGGTTTGTCTGACGTTTTATCAACGGCTACCTGATCTGATTCAGAATCATCCGCCGCCATCTCACTGATTATCCTATCGACTTCCTCAATCAGGGAACCGATCGCGTATGCCCAAACATACTGACCTGCCTTCTTGCCAGTCAAGACCTCGGCTATCTCGCCCTTGTCTTGCACACGATGCTTAATGAATAGTTGCTTGCTATCAGTCAGCAAGACCATATCACTTGGATTCTTGTGGAGTTTGGGTAGCTTCTTTCGAAGATAATCGATGCCTCTCCGGAACCTGTTTACCGGTAGACCTTCTCGCTTCATCCGAAATAGCCAGCAGAGAAGGATGATGTCTGGATAGGAATACTTGGCGCGTCCGCGGCATTTTGTCTTGCCTGTTGTTGGGACAAGATTTGTCCGGGCGTAGTAATTGAGAAGGGCTAAACCGATTTTTTCGGTGCCTCCAGTAAGCGTTCGCAAGATCTCTTGCACCTGCTTCGCAGTGAACTCTCTATCTAAGATATGAACAGTCATCCAAGGACTCCCGAACAGCCAGAAACACCAATAAGCGCTGGGTGTTACTTCAACTACTTAAAACTAACGGTACAGTGACGACCTCTTCTATGTCAATCTGCAATGTTCCAAAGTATTGACATTTTCAACGTACCATTTCCTTGCTTGGAAGGGGTGCCAGCCACATCGCGGAGGAATCCCTCCTATATTCAGTAGCTTCCTCAGATTGTCCCAAGACAGCGCGCTGCCACACGGTAGGGATAGTCGAACTTTTTCGGGGTCACTGAGGTGTTAGCCGAGAGGTTGGTGCGATACAGTGGGAAAGATGCTCACCTCGCCGTATCTAATTTCAGACTCTCATCGACAAGCCACCTTATCTGATGGAAAAGTGGTGCGCGAGCTCATGTCGGTCCGAGATCTTTCAGGAGGGCGATTCGCTCCGATGGCCGATAGAGATACTCTACGCTGCCACGATATGTACGGCGAGATGCCGCTAGGTTCTTACATCCTCCCGCAGATGACGGTGGTGCCGATACACAGAGGAGACTTCGGATACATATGCGTTGGGACAGAGCCGGTCATTGAGCAGAACGCCGACTTCCTTCGCAAGGGTAAGTTTTTGCGGGCGCGATTCTCGGAGATGATTGATGGATCAATCGATCACACGAGCGTCGGGGACTTGGTGGTTTTGACATCACGATGCCATAATAATTTCTGGCATTGGATGATGGACTCTCTGCCGAAAATCTTCATAGCGGAGAGCTCTGGGTTTCGTGGCGATTATCTAGTCCCGTCCACGGATAGGGCCCCATGGGCAACAGAGAGCCTTTCGCTGCTTGGAATTCATGATACGCGACTCATCCGCTTGTCCGGTGTTCCGGTCAAAGTGGATCGTTTGTATTTGCCGACATATTTTTGCGGTTATAACGCGCATATAAATCGTGACTTCGCGCGAGCGTATCGGTCGTGGCTCCTCGAGCGAATCTCCTTGAAGTCGCCGCATCCCGGCAGGCGAATCTTAATTGGTCGCCATGACTCCGCGTCCGCTCGACGAGTGTTGAACCAATCTGAACTGGCGATGTCCTTAGCTAGGGAGGGGTTTGAGCAAATCTATTTTGAAAGTTTTCCCTTGCGAGAACAGATGCGCATCGCGAGTGAAGCCTCGGTGTTGGTGGGGGGACATGGTTCCGGATTAACCCACCTATTTTTGATGCCCGAAAATGGCCTCGTTCTTGAGCTCTTTCCGTACCGGCGACAGCAGAGCAATAATTGTTATGAGGCGCTGTCGACTATCGTCCCGCATCGATATCGGGCTCTTGAGAGTCATGTGATGAGAGAGGGGGATATCGAAGTGGACCTGGAATCAGCTCGAAAAATTCTCCTGGAAGAGTCCGTCATTTGATAGGTACGAGCGCAAGCGCCACGGGGATTTCGTCACGTCCTGGTAAGTCCTCCTCTTGGAGCGCGTCGACGTGCTCAGGATTAGCGCCGGAGATATACATCTGGGAGGATCCACCGCCGTCAAAATTAAGCGCTTCAACACATGCTATCTCAGGGCGAAGCAGCGTTCGCTGGATATCAGCAGGGGATCCGCCGAACATCGTGAACGCCACACGAATGAGAATGACGCGTTGTTCACTGTCCACGCAAGCGATGGATAAGTTCGTGCCGGACCCAGGACTCTTTAATCCAACGACTGGGGCTCCCTCAGAGATCAATCGAGGACCAGCCTGGGTGGCTTCGACTACGCCTTCGGGACTAAAGGAGCTTCGATGGGCGATCCCTACCCGGTCGTTGGCGACATAAAGGATTCCCGTGAGCGTTCCTCCTCCGTTGTGCGTTTTTTGGTGCAGGATCCCTCGACTGAGAACAAGCCCGAGCGGTTTTCCTTGCTCGTCAAAAAAGTTGGAGTTGATGCAGGCCGAGGCGTTGCTCGCTCTGCACATGGACCTCACCGACGCTCTTTTCCAGCCGAAGTCGGCGGCGCGAATCACCTGAACTCTAAAATGTTTTAGGTTGGCCCTAACCGCGACAACCCATGGCGAAAGTAACGTGCCGCCCGAAAGTTGAAAGTTGGTCTGCTCCAGGCCTGGAGAAAGACTTCGCCAGGATATCTCCTGTTCAGGCTCGGCAGCTGGCGCAAGGCCAGGAGCGCAAATGAGGCTCGTCAGGAGCGCCGATATCGCTAAGACGATTGTTAGGTCTCGCTTAAAATATTTCGTTCCTCCAAGAATTACTCTCGAAGGTCTCGTTTGATGCCGCTCACTACCGGGAGGGTGAAGCCGCTTCATAGCGCGCCTAGTGGCGAGTCTCAAAGGTTGCGTGAAGTTGACTGGCGGGCGGAGCCTTGCCTTCAAGTGTGTCAACTATTCGAGCCTTGAACTCATCTTGGAACTTCGTGAGGAAGCTCTTTACGGGCATCGCGAGCGCATCACCTAACGGGCAGATCGTGTGACCCTGAATCTGTTTAATCACGCTTTCTATCAGCTCGAGATCGCCGGGAACGCTTTCGCCGTTCGCCATGCGATCGAACACCTTCTGAACCCAGTGACTTCCCTCGCGGCATGGTGTGCACTGACCGCATGATTCGTGGGCGTAGAAGTGCGTTAGATTTCGGATGGCGTCCACCATATCGACCGTTTCATCGAGAACAATCACGCCTCCTGAGCCTAGGAACGTCCCCAGTTTCGCCCAGCCTTCGTAGTCCATAACGGCATCTTGAACGTCGTCGGCTGTTAGTATCGGGGTGGATGAGCCTCCGGGAATAACCGCTTTTAATTTCTTTCCGTTGAGCATTCCTCCGCACTCTTCCTCGAGGAATCGCATGAATGGGTAGCCCATCTCGATCTCGTAAACGCCAGGCTTGTTGATATGACCAGAGGCGGAGACGAGCTTGGTGCCCTTAGATTTCTCAGTTCCGATAGCCGCATAGGCGTCAGCTCCGTTGTTTATAATCCAAGGAACCGCCGCGTAGGTCTCGACGTTGTTAACGATAGTGGGGGAGTAGTACAGGCCCATGGTCGCTGGAAAGTAGGGAGGTTTGAGTCGAGGTTGGCCTTTCTTGCCTTCCAGCGACTCAATTAACCCAGTCTCCTCTCCACAGATGTACGCGCCCGCGCCGCGATGCACGACAAGGTGTAATGAGTGTCCAGAGCCAAAGATGTTTTCTCCGAGGTATCCCTTCGCGTACGCCTCATCGACCGCTTGTTTGACGCGGGAGTAGGGAAACGCGTACTCGCCGCGAATGTATAAACACATCCATTTGCTTTGAATCGCCCAGGCCGCGATCATCATGCCCTCAATAACGGCGTGAGGATCGCGCTCCATCAAGAGTCGATCTTTGAAGGTGCCGGGTTCTGATTCATCAGCGTTGCAGATGATGTATGTGGGCTTGCCAGTATTTCGAGGGACAAAGCTCCACTTTTGACCCGCTGGAAAACCCGCTCCGCCGCGACCGCGGATTCCTGACTTCTTCACTTCCTCTATGACCGCGACCGGGTCCATCCCGAGTACTTTGCGGATCGCGGTGTAACCGCCACGCGACTCGTATCCAGCGATTGTGTGTTGGTCAGACGCTTGTATGTTCTTCAGGAGGATTTGGCGGTGTTGACCCACAGGGCTGCCCTTTTAAAAACTCGTGACGTATGGCCCAAGGCCCTCGGTCGCGAGATATTTCGATAACTCGCATGATCATAGTAAAAGCCGCTTATCCGTGCAATGCGCGGCTACGCGGATACCTTAAAGATGAACTCGATGGCACCCATCCCAAGGATAGGCGCGCCCCGATTGCTTAGTCCCCAACCACTTCGATAGGGGTGGAGTCCTCCGCCTCAAACTCTGGGGTGTCGACGTTAAACTCGACGGCGTTGTCCTCAGCGGGATCGTCTACGTCAGGGTCTACCTCGATCTCACCGTTCTGGACTGCCTCGCGTCCCTCAAGTTGCAGCGTCATTGTAGCCTGCTCGCCGTCGTAATCCTGACCTGAGCGCTTGAACTGAGATTGAGTCACGTAAAAAACCAAATAGGTTTCGTCGTCCTTGCTCACATCGACATTAATCGTTGGTGTGAGATCCAACTCTTTCTCGCCAACGTTCAGAAAGGCGGAGGAGGGTACGTACTTGAGACCTATCGGGTAACGGATTTTAATGGCTATTCCGCTTTCTACCACGTCAGAGATATCGATTGAGACCTGCGTGCGGCTGCCGGTGTCGATTTTTGATGGAGTCGCTCGAATTGAAACGTTGGCCGCCCCAGAATAGGAGGTGTCGCCTCCACCGCCACCCCCACCGCCGCAGCCCACCACGTTCAAAGCGAATATAGTAGCTGCGAGGATTATGGACCGAGAAATTTTCATAAGAACACCGGGTAGTTTCGGGTGAAAAGTCAGGCGATCCTGTATGAGCTCGCCCAAATATCTTTGGCTGGTATAGAAGCTTTTTGAGAGCAGCGCTAGGCACAATCTGGAGAGGTTGAATAAGTCGGGAGCGTTCAGGTGAGCTGAGCTAAAGGACCCTAAATAAGGAGATTCTGAGATTTAGTAATCTGGATATTATGGGAATTCACTTTTTGTAACACCCTGATGTTGCTGTTAATCTCGATAGTTCCGTGATTTCAGGGGTTTGACTAATTGTCGTGTTGGGTTGTACCTTGCTAGAGGGGACCAGAGGCACCGTTAACAGGAAGCACTCAGATAGTCATCGCCACCATAGGCAGTGTCCTCAGAGGACAGGGAAGTCGCAAGGATCAGTTGAATGGCAGCTAGCCAATCACAAGCAAAGAATCTCACAGAGGTCGTGACTGGTCCTGGCCGTGCGACCAAGAGTACCATCTCAATAACTCCGCATAACGACGATCAGCACCGCTCCTGGTGGCGTGAAGAGCTAACGCTAGCCAATCTCGCGTGTGGGGCGATTCTTGTCGCGTACCTCATGGCGTTTATCGGAAGCCTCCATGGTCGATGGTTCCATCCTTTGTGGACGACAGACGACGCTACACAACAGGTATATCCGTTTTTCGACGCGCTCTATCCCGATCGATTCGAGGATGATCTCATATCAGAGGTAATGCGTGGCTGTTTGCCCCCAATTCATTACTGGCTCGGATACGGTATTACCTTAGTGACACGCAATCCGATTATGACAGGACACTGGTTGATGCTCATCCAGTTGTCCCTGGCGGTGTGCTTTCTGTTCGCGGCGGTGCGTAAATGGAGCGCGACAGCTCCGGCGCTGCTCGCGGTGGTGTGGCTGCTTCACACTCGCGATACCATGCAACGACTCAGTGGAGGTCTACCTCGCGGATGGACGCCAGCGATATTCGCGGCGTTCTTGTTCTGTGTAAGCACGAAGCGTCACTGGGCGACGCTTGTAGTTATCCTCTCGGCAATCATGCTTAATCCGCCAGCTGCGATCATTGTCGGTGTCGCCTATGGCGCCATACTACTTTGGAGGGCCACGTTTGAGCGGGGACTGTCGCGTCGATATCTTTTGAGCTCTCTTGTGCTTGCGCCGCTTTTTGTCGCCGTCGCTTTTTATGTCGTTCAACGGTCGCCCGCGGTGGGGCAGATGGTGTCGTTTGAGGAGGCGTCCTCGATGCCTGAGTTTCAGAAGCCTGATGGAAGATTTCCATTTCTTCCTTTGACGCCAGCACAAGAGGAATTGCGGGCGTTTTCAGGGCAGGCATTTATCAGCAGGCTTAACCCGACCCACTCTACGTGGAAGGAGATGGTCCTTCCAGTCGTGGGGGCTTTCGTGGTGGCGGTCGTGTGCGTCGGGATTGCGCGACGGCGACGAGTTGTTCCGATCGAAATAGGTTTATTTGTCATCGCCGCTCTTTGCACCTATACGCTATCGCGAGTCTTCGCTTTTAGGTTGTTCGTGCCCGATCGACATCTTCAGATACCGATGGTCTTCTTTTGGATTCCAGCTCTGTGTATAGGTCTTTGGCGCGCGCTGCACCTGGGGTGGAGCGATGAGCGTCGGGCTGCGGGAAGTCCGAGAGATACCAGTATCCGCCACGCATGGTTGGCGGCGATTGGGTTCGCGGCTCTCGGTTGGATCGTTACGCAGGGTACCGGTCTCGGGTTGCGCGGTGACGCTAATTTCAACTACCCGGCGTGGAAGCGTGGCGAGATGTATACGTGGATTCGCGACAACACGAATCCGGACGCCCTTATCGCGTGTCATCCAACGCATTGCGATGGTGTGCAGCTCTTCGCGGCGCGGCGCGCGTTCGTGACCACGGAGACGTCTCAACCGTTTTATCCGCGCTACAATCTTGAGATGCGTCGGCGGAGCGAGGTTTCTCTGAGAGCTCAATACGCGGAGACCCTTCCCGAGCTCGTCACGCTACTTGAGCCCGAGGGGATCACGCACTTTGTATTTCGCCGTAAAGACTTTTATCCTGATGTTCTTCGCCAAGCGACGTACTTTCCTCCCCTCAACGCCATGGTTAATGAGCTGGTAACGCGTCCATCTGGAAAGTTCGCCTTTAACGAGCTCCCAAAAGAGATGGATCCGACGAAGTTTCCCTTCGTAGTGCATATCGACGCTGTTTCCGTTATCGTGGATATCCCGATGTTGGCGAAGTGCCTTCGTCAACAGGGATGGATAGCTCCCCAATCGACGCTGAGCTCCTCGCTTCAACGTCACGCCGCTAGGAGAGCGACCTTAGTGGCGCAAGGCTCGCGCGCATCAACAGAGCTGCGCAGTTAGGATAGTCATGGCTGATAAAAGAAATCTCGGAGGATTGATAGCGCTCGCCCTTTGCGCGGTGCTGGTAGGTATGGCGGTCGCGGCGTACCTCTCAAAGTCGAGATACACAGGACAGGATCTCAAAAGAATATCGACGGGACAACTCTCACACGATGGATGGGTAGGTCAGTCGGCGCAACTTTCGATAGGGGGGTTCTCCAATGGGCTTAACTCCGTCGCGTTAACTTTCAGCCCGACTCGGCCCGGCGCTCGTGAGCCGGCGAGTGTAGGGCTCTCAGTGTGTGGCGCGCCTGAACGAACGTTCGAGATAGGCTCGGCGGCCCCGATTGCTTTTCCGATTCCGAATGGGTGTTCTCCCGCCGTTGTCTCGATTCGAGGTCTTAATTTCTTCACGCCGCCCAACGAGAAGACGCCGCGCGAGGTGAGCGCGCAGCTGATCTCGGTTCGAGTTCGCTCCTTTGTGTCACTACCCATTCCGGAGCTTGAGCAAGCGCTTCCGGTTATCCTTGTTGTTCTTGTCATGGTCGCGCTCTCCACGGTGGCCGCCTCGTCGTTCGGTTCGCCAACAGTGACAAGTGGCTTGGCCACCTTGCTTATCATATCGTGCGCCGTTCTGTTCGCGCGTGTCCCCTCCGACCGATGGTTGCCGTTTTGCGTGTTCGTGTGCGCGGCTCTTGGCGGCATAGCGACTTACGGCAGAAAGAGCGCGAGGCGTGGGGAGTTCTTATCCACCGGCGGAAAGCTGGCGTGGGCGGCGGTTATACTTGGGGCGGCGCTTCGTCTTTATGGATTGTCGTTTGGTCTTCCCTCTAACTTCCATCCCGATGAGGTGCCAAAGGTCAACGCCATCATGCGAATGGTGGACTCACAATCGTTAAATCCACAGTACTTTTTGCACCCGTCGTTGTTGCTATACGCTACGTATGGGATGAGCACTCTCCTTCACGCGCTCGGCATGGAAGGAGCGTTCCGAGATACCGCTTTTTTGGCCGGACGATTGGTCAGCGCGCTAGCGGGTATCATTTCGATAGCGTTGACGTATCAGATCGGAAAGAGATTGTTCTCGCGAGAGACCGGCGGACTCGCGGCGTGTCTTTTGGCGGTGTTCCCGCTTCACGTGACGTGCAGTAGGTACCTCAAGGAGGACGCTCTTCTGACCTTTGTTGTGTTGTCGTGTGTGTTAACGACCGTGATAGCCGTGCAGAGCAATCGGCGTTGGGCGCTGCTGTTCGCGGGCTTACTCGCGGGCTGCACCGCGGGCACGAAGTACTCCGGTATTCTTATGGTTGTCGTGCCAGCGTCCGCGCCGTGGCTCGCCTCGCGTAGTTGGAAGCCCGATACGCGTTGGATTCCGTGGGCGCTCGTTGCCGTTATGATCGCGCCACTTGGATTCCTCATGACCACCCCTTATGCGGTCCTCAATGCAGCCAAGTTTCTAACGGACTTTCGGGCTGAGTCGCGCCATATGCAAACAGGACACACGGTCGCTATTAGCGCGTGGTCGCAGCTCTGGATGTATCACTACTGGCGTAGTATGTGGCCGGGAATGTCCGGCTTCGCGGCTGTGCTTTCGGTGCTTGGACTCGGGTTTTTGGTGCGACGCGGGAGGATAGAGGATCTCCTGATCGTGGGTGTTGTGTTGTTGTTCTATATGCCAGCGGAGTATGTGAAGGCGAAGCCAGCCCCGCAACCCGAGCGTTATATTCTGCCGTGCTTGCCTTTCTTGGCGATTGCGGCCTCTGAGCTTTTGCGTCAACTCCACGGTCGAGGAAAGGTGTTTCGGTTCGGTGTGGCGGCGATAGCTGGAGTTCTCGTCTTTCTTCCATTGCAGCGCACTCTCGCGCTCGCCAGTGATCTACGAAATGACACCAGAGATCAGATGGTGACGTGGATGAAGCAATCGGTGCCGCCCGGATCAAAGATCTTAATGGACTGGAAGCCGTATTGCCCAAACTTTCACGGACAGACGTTTGAGGTGCTCCACATTCCACGAGCGGATATAATGGAGGGTTTGGATAGCAGAGCCTTGAAGGAATCCGGGGCTGACTATCTTATACTTTCAAGCCTCTTTTATGATCGATACTTCAGTCAGCCCGACGCGGTGCCCGCTTTCAGGCAGAGGATTCGAGAAGTCTTTAACCGATTGCCAGTCGTGACACGCTTTGAGGCGCCCTCTGGGACGTACGGATTCCATAATCCCACTCTTACCCTCTTCTCATTAAAGGACGAAGAGCGGCAGCGACAATAGGCTTGCCACAGGACTCTCTCGCAAGTGCCCCGAGGAAGAGGGCTTCCCTCTGTGTAACGCTTCTGCATGGAAGACCTTTGCGTGCCCAAGTTCTCACGGTGACGGAAAAACGAGTCGCCGTAACGCATTTCGATGCGGGAGCTTTCTCCCATACCGAGGTTTAAGGATCTGCTAACTTCCGAGGCGATGCGTGGCGTATCCCTGACTTTCGCGAGCTGAGAGGACTCGGCCGAGTCGTCGATACGTACTCTTTTGCCATGCAGGTCTTTATTCGACTGATTCTTAAAACCCTGATAATTGGATCTCGTAACATCACCGCACAAGAGCCGAGGGTTTGCTCGTAACGGGCCTAATTATAGGACACGTTGATATCCACATACCCGTGCGTGAGATCGCATCCCCAGGCGGTAGCTTGAGCCTTGCCAATATTTAAGTGGAGCTGAATAGAGATATCTCGCGCACCCATGAGTTTTCGGATCTTTGTCCTGTCGTGGGGCACAATTTTTCCTCGCTTCATAACCGATGCGCCGGCGAAGGTGAGGTCGACTTTATGTGGATCTACCCTGGCGGAAGGGTCCTTCCCAGCCGCGGCGAGCACTCGACCCCAGTTCGGATCCGCGCCATGAATGGCGGTCTTAACGAGGGGGGAGTTCACCACATTCTTCGCTATTCGGCGCGCTTCATGAATGGAGCGCGCTCCAGCGACCTTTACCTCGATGAGCTTCGTTGCTCCTTCGCCGTCCGACGCGATTAACTTCGAGAGGTGCTGGCAGGCTTTGGTGAGGAGGTTAAGAAACTCGTTCTTCAGTTTAGCCG
>CAIVDM010000180.1 GCA_903904735.1 uncultured delta proteobacterium | reverse complement strand
CATATCTCGCCGACGATACGCCAGGCAATAGGGATATGTCCGCTTTGAGTTAGAGAGGTTGTTTTATGGCATGATCCCAGTCATATGCGACAGCGCGCGCGCGAGGCTCAACTTCTACCTCTCTTTGTAACAACGCTCGGTCGTCTCAGAGACCGCGCGGCACAGTTCGCGGGGGGATTGGGCCAAGGCTCGCTCCAATTGCGGATCGCGAAAAAACCCAGCAATTGTGGCAAGATAAGCAAATTTCGTGGACAAAGCCCCTCCCAAGTCGCGTTACGATGCTTTAAAAAATCATCGCTCCGCGACCCGCAAAAGTCTCTATTCGATTGGTGTAGCGTTGGCGAATCCATGGCACTCTAAATACCATTCAATGCTGTGCCCAATTTGCAAGGCGGAGCCCTCTAACGCGCATGAGACATATTCTAATGTGTCAGCTAGTTTTGCTGTTTGATTATGGCGAGCCAACCACTGGTATACCAACACAGAGTCCGCCATCCATTCACCGATAGACAACCCACTCTCTTCGGCGCGAGCTAGCAGCTGTAACAATATGACCTCGGCGTGCGGGTTGTTTTTCACCTCGCGATAGATGCATCGAATAAACTCAGAGGCTACCTGCGGCTTAACCGAGGCCAACGCGACGCGGCGCTCCTGCGATACGTTCGCCAGCGAGAATGCGGATGAGAAAATCGCAAGCGTGTCAGTCATTACTCTGCGTACCCGATATTTGGCGCCAGCCAACGCTCCGCCTCTTGCAGTGACATACCCTTGCGTTTGGCGTAATCGCGCACCTGGTCACGGTCGATCTTACCCACATTGAAATACTTGGCGTCTGGATGGGCGAAGTAGAAACCTGACACGCTGCTCGCTGGAGTCATCGCGAAATTCTCGGTGAGAGAAAGCCCAATCGAGTTTTTCACTCCCAATAGATCCCATAACTTCTGTTTCTCTGTGTGCTCCGGACAGGCCGGATATCCAGGCGCCGGACGAATGCCTCTATACTCCTCGTTGATCAAGGACTCTACCGAGAGAGCTTCGCTCGCTCCATACCCCCACAATCGACGCGCCTCTTTATGCATATATTCCGCTAACGCCTCCGCGAATCTATCGCCAAGCGCCTTGACCATTATCGACTGGTAGTCATCGTTTCGGCGCTCGAACTCCGCCGCGAACTCCTCAACTCCGTGACAAACGACAGCGAACGTCCCCATATAATCAGAGCGACGCGTCGCTTTCGGAGCGATATAATCCGCGAGGCAAAGATTAGGCAGACCCTCACGCTCTCGTTGCTGCCGCAAGAAGCTAAAGCGCTCCACCTCATGCTGTCTATTGTTGGGATCGTACACAACGACATCGTCAACCTCTGCCTGCGCCGGGAAGATTCCCACGATCGCCTCGAGAGTAAAGCGCTTCTCATTAATGATAAGCGCCAAAAGGGTGGTGGCTTCTTTGTAAATCTCGCGCGCTTGCTCGCCGTATTTACCGTTCTCGAAGATCGACGGGTACGAGCCTTTAAGCTCCCAGGTCCAAAAGATCGGCGACCAATCGATATATTTCGCGACCTCCTCGAGCGGAACTTCTCGATAGACACGAGTACCAACAAGAGCCGGCGTCTCGATATCATATTCCCGATACTGCAGGCGACGCTCACGCGCCACGTCAATCGACACGAACTTCATGTCATCTCGCCCGGCGGCGAACACTCGGCGCTGCTCTTTCTGATTCTCATGAAGCTCTTGGATGTACGCCTCTTTGCGCGCCGGGCTGATAAGATTGGCGCACACCTCAACGGCCAGTGACGCGTCCGCGACGTGCGCGACCGCGCCCTTGTAGTGCGGCGCCAACTTGATGGCGGTATGCGCTCGTGATGTCGTGGCGCCCCCAATAAGAATTGGCGTGTCAAACCCCTCTCGAACGAACTCACGCAGGTTATTAGCCATCTCATCGAGCGATGGCGTGATAAGACCGCTCATCCCTATTAAATCAGCCTTATGCTCTCGTGCGGCTTTGACGATCTCTTGGCACGGCACCATCACGCCGAGATCTACAACCTTGTACCCATTGCACGCCAAGACGACGCCCACGATGTTCTTGCCGATATCGTGCACATCGCCCTTGACCGTCGCGATCACGAATACCTTTTGCTCTTGAGAGACTCCGCGCGCAGCTTTTTCAGCCTCCATAAAGGGCTCTAGATAGCCGACCGCCTTTTTCATCACCCGGGCGCTCTTAACGACCTGTGGAAGAAACATCTTCCCGGCGCCGAAGAGATCGCCCACATGTTTCATTCCATCCATGAGGGGGCCCTCAATTACCGCCAGCGGACTACCCAACTGCTGGCGCGCTTCCTCAGTGTCGATTTCGATGTGCTCGACGACTCCCTTTACGAGCGCGTGCGTAATTCGCTCGCCAAGCGGGAGCGTCCGCCACTCAAGGATCGTGTTGCTCTCTTTTTCGCCGGTTTTCCCTTTATATTGGTCGGCTATTTCCAGCAAAGCCTCTGTCGCGCCTGGATGTCGATCGAGGATTACATCCTCTACTCTCAAGAGAAGCTGCGGATCGATCTCCTCGTACACCTCAAGCATGCCGGCGTTCACGATGCCCATGTCGAGGCCAGCCTTAATGGCGTGATAGAGAAACACGGCGTGCATCGCCTCTCGAACCTTATTGTTGCCTCGAAACGAGAAGGAGACGTTGCTGATACCACCGCTGGTCAAACAGCCAGGACATATCGCCTTAATCTGACGGACGGCCTCGATAAAATCGAGTGCGTATGAGTTGTGCTCCTCGATACCAGTGGCGACCGTGAGCACGTTTGGATCGAAGATAATATCGTGAGGCGCGATACCAACCTCCTCGGTCAGTATTTTAAAGGCCCTCTGACAGATTCGAACCTTATCAGCGAGCGTCGCCGCCTGTCCTTTCTCATCGAACGCCATGACAACCATAGCGGCGCCGTATGAAAAGATGAGCTTAGCTTGCTCCTTAAACTTCTCTTCACCCTCTTTAAGGCTAATTGAGTTCACAATCGCCTTGCCCTGCACACAGCGTAGTCCCGCCTCGAGCACCGACCACTTTGAGCTATCGATCATCAAAGGAACTCGCGCGATATCGGGTTCGCTCGCTATCAAATTAAGGAAGCGCGTCATGCACGCCTCACTATCAAGAAGCCCCTCGTCAAAGTTTACGTCGATAATGTTAGCGCCGTTCTCGACTTGCTGTCTCGCGACGGAGAGCGCCTCCTCGAACTTGTCTTCCTCAATCAGCTTTCGAAACTTTGGCGAGCCCGTTACGTTCGTTCTCTCCCCTACGAGGATGAATGGGTTCTCAGGCGTAATGACGAGAGGCTCAAGCCCCGCCAGCGCCAAACGTCCCTTTGTTTTCTCAAGCGCTCTCGGTAGCGCCTCTGAAACTCGCTCTTTAATCGCCCTGATATGATCGGGCGTTGTACCACAACAACCTCCGACGATATTGAGCATATGCTCGTCGGCTATCTCGCCGAGCGCCCTGGCTGTATCCGAAGGCTTCTCATCATAGCCGGTCTCACTCAAGGGATTAGGCAGTCCCGCGTTGGGATAGCAACTAATATAGCAATCGGCGACCGCGGCGAGCTCTCGTAGATAGGGGCGCATCTCATGGGCTCCCAACGCGCAGTTAATTCCCACACTAAGTGGATTCGCGTGTTGTATTGAGTACCAAAACGCCTGGGCCGTCTGCCCCGACAATGTGCGCCCAGACTGATCAGTAATCGTGACTGACACCATCACAGGCAATTGAATTCCCGTCTCCCGGAAGCACCGCTCGACAGCGAAGAGCGCCGCCTTAGCGTTGAGCGTGTCGAAAATCGTCTCTATGAGCAGTAGATCAGAACCCGACTCAACGAGAGTCACAGCCTGCTCAAAGTAGCTCTGCTCAAGCTGCTCGAACGTTACCGCTCGATACGCTGGATTATTCACGTCGGGGGAGAGTGACGCGGTCCGATTTGTAGGACCGATCGCTCCCGCCACGAACAGTTCACGCCCTGGCTGCTCAGCTTTCACGAGCGCGACAGCCTCCTTCGCGACGCGGACTCCCGTCAGATTTATCTCCCGCACCAGGTGCTCTAACGCGTAATCGGCCTGCGCGATAGAAGTGGAGGAAAATGTGTTAGTCTCGATAATATCGGAACCAGCGCGAAGATACTGCGCGTGAATCTCTCGTACGACATCGGGACGCGTTATACTGAGCAGGTCATTGTTTCCTTTGAGAGGCTTCGCGTGTTGAGCGAGCCCCTTGTCTCGAAAATCACCCTCCTCAAGGCGATAGGACTGAATCATGGTCCCCATGCCACCATCGAGGATGACGTGTCGCTGCTTTAAAAGTTCGGTCAGGGTCGCGTAGGAATCAAGCTTTCGCATACCGACAAGGCTATCATGGCCAAGCTAAGTGGTTCAATCGCCACACAAGAGATAACCAAGCCATTAAGGGCTCTTAGCAGGGGACACTCCCCTTGAAAATACCCCCGAGCCAGCGCATCGTATGGCACATGAACCGTATTCTACCTCGATCCTCGAAAACGCTTCTCTTTTCCGCTCTGCTTGGAGCCGCGCTCGTTGTGTCTGGCTTTTTAGTGATGAAGCGCCTTACTGGTCTAAACTTGGGCAAAGTCTCCCCTCGAAAGATCACACCACGCGGCGACCTCGATATCGAGGAGGTGTCAACTATCGATCTATTCGAGCGCTCACAGGGTTCCGTGGTTTATATCACGAGCCTCGCCGTCGAGCGCGACTCGTTCACGATGAACCTCTTTGAGATGCCCCAGGGAGCGGGATCGGGCTTTGTGTGGGACGCGAGGGGCTACATCGTCACCAACTTTCACGTCATTCAAAACGCTCAAGCCGCTCGTATCACCTTGTCGGATCACTCAACGTTGCAGGCGAGTCTTGTTGGTGTAGAGCCCGATAAAGACATCGCGGTCCTTAAAGTAGAGCCATCGTCGAAGCTTACGCCGATACCGATCGGAACCTCCAAAGACCTGCGAGTGGGGCAACGAGTGTACGCGATCGGAAACCCATTCGGATTTGATCACACCCTCACAACGGGAGTGATTAGTGGTCTTGGGCGCGAAATAAAATCGGTTACCGATCGCCCTATTCAGGGAGTGATTCAGACCGACGCCGCCATTAACCCCGGAAACTCGGGCGGACCACTTCTTGACAGCGCCGGACGTCTCATCGGCATGAATACCGCGATTATCAGCCCATCCGGAGCGTATTCCGGCATCGGGTTCGCCGTTCCTATTGATACGATCAACCGTATCGTGCCGCAGCTAATAAAAACTGGCAGAGTTAAGAAGCCGGGGCTTGGTATCCGCGTGCTTGAGAGTGACATTGCCCGGATCGAAGGCGAAGTTGGCGCGATTATCGCCAACGTTATTCCTGGGTCTCCCGCCGATAAAGCTGGACTTGAGCCAATTCACAGAACCGAGGATGGCTCAGTGGAGATTGGTGATATAATCACCGCGATTGACGGACAAACTGTCGAGGATGGTAACGATCTCTTGCGCGCGCTGGACGAAAAGTCACCAGGAGATACTGTTTCCCTGACGATTAACCGACGAGGAGAGTCACGCTCAGTCTCGGTTCGACTCGGTGTGATTCAGTAATCTGTCGTCTTTTTTCCGTCTGCGCGCGAGATCACGAAGAGGGTCGCACCTCCGAGAAAGAGCCTGCGCTCAAGTGATATGAGGCTTCTCCATCGCGCTCCCAATATGATTGCGAAACCAGTATGCGGCCAGATGCCCAACATCATCGAGCGCGCCGGGCTCCTCAAAGAGGTGCGTCGCGCCCGGTATTATGGCTAGGCGCTTCTCGCACGTTAGCTCTGTCAGCGTCTGCTGATTAAGCTCAATCACCTCCCTATCCTCACCCCCCACAATAAGTAGTGTCGCGGCTTTCACTCGAGTCACCATGGGACCTGTCAGGTCAGTTCTGCCACCTCGACTTACCACCGCTTTAATCGACGAGGTCGCTACCGCCGCGACCCGCAGCGCCGCCGCCGCGCCTGTACTGGCGCCAAAGAGTCCGATCGGTAGTTCTTTTAGTCCTTCCTGTCCTCGCAACCAGCGCAACGCCCCCGCAAGTCGCGCGGTGAGTAGTGAGATATCAAACCGCTTGCTGATGACGTACTGCTCGTCAGTTGTGAGAAGATCAAGTAAGAGCGTCGCGAATCCATGTTGCCGTAGAAGACTCGCTACGTGCTGGTTTCGCGGACTCATCCGACTACTACCACTCCCGTGAGCGAAGATGATTATGCCAATAGGCGACGACCCAGTTATCGCGATCGGAGCCCATCCCAAGTCCCCAGCAATCATCGCTCCGGCAGCCGGCATAGTGACTGGGAGAATCGGCGACTGCGTCGGCGAGGTATTGTTCATAGCGAGCTCCCCTTGATAACAGTGGATACTACTCGGAACAGCTCAGATCAGATTATGACCAGGGGCAGCTCGTGCCTTTCAAAAACTACCCCGTAATAACAGCGATTTCGCCGCTTTTTCATCACTGCTCAGGTCACTTGGGCATCAAAAGAGTACATACTATTTATAGTAGTGAAATGATCTTCCACGATTTTCTCGTAGCGTAGGCAAGACGAACTGATGCTCGTTCAATTAACTCCTCCCCAAGCTCCCTCCACCCAGTCGCCAGCTCAGCAGGTAGCGACGCTCGTGGGCGCGCATATATCGCAGAGCGCGCATCAGCTCCAAGAGATCATCGGCAAAGCGGCAAGCGCAGTCTCCGCCGCGGCAACGACGAGCACCCCCCTCGGCGCGACGCTACATATCGGCGCGGCCCTCATAGCTGACACCGCCATCAGCATGGCGAACAAAGAGATCGACCGCGCGCTCAGCGTCGCCACCGATCCTCTCGGCATGGGCACCTCGATACTACGCGACAAGATCGGAAGCGAGGTCTCTCATCAAGCTCAATCACTTGAAAGAAATTTAAAGTCAGCCTCCGGGGACACCGATCCAACTATCCCCAACGCGGATGGCAAGACACCTTTCCTAGCCGAATCAATCGGCGAGCGGTACGAATCACCACAGTCGTTTGGGGAGATTCTGTTCGGCAAAGGTCGAAAGACGCGCACGGAGACTGAAGCACCGACTACGACACCACAACGCCGCTCACTGGTGGGCGACACACTGGGAATCCCTCAGAAGAGTTCGCTAACGCCATCGCTGGCTTCCTAACGAGCCCCTCCCACAAACTCACGCACAACCGAGAGAAACTCCTCTCGCTCAGTAATCTGTGGGTAATGCGCGCTACGCTCAAAAATGTGACACCGACTTCCCTCGAGGCACGACGAGAAGTAGTGGTGCGCCTCAGGTGTCGCCTCATCGAAACGTCCGCACATGAATAGCGCTGGCGCCGTAATCTGACTCAATCTCGGCGCCAGGTTGTAATCCTTACAGATTCCCTGCACTACAAGCTCATTCGGTCCCCAGACACTCTGGTACGTCAAGGTGTCTGACTCCCGCTCCGCCCTCTGAACGCAGTCGGGCTTGTCCTCCTCAAACCCATACACATGTTTCGCGTAATACGCCCCAAGCGCTCGTAGAAATGGCTCCGAGGAATACTGCCCGGTACGGAGCCCCTCACGAATAATCATCTTTTGCATCAGAGGCATCCCTCCCAAGAGCCGTTCGCCATCCGCTATCCAGCGAGGGATATCAAGTGAAGCGCACGCGAAAATAACGCTTCGCACGCAGGCGGGATACGCGAGCGCGTACTCGCCAACGATAGCGCCTCCAAATGAGTGTCCGAGCAGGTGCATCTGATTGACTCCAAGCGCCTCTCGTAGTCGCTCTAGCTCGTCGACAAACCCGGCGATCGAGAGGTCCTTTCGCGCCCCAGCTCGTCTGGCGCGCCCGCACCCCGATTGGTCGTAGCAAACGACATCGACCACATCGCGCAGGTCAAACAGCGGCTCAAGATAATATCCCGTAAATCCAGGTCCCCCATGCACCGCAACTAACGGTATACCCCCGTTAAGTCCTCTAGATTGATAAAAAAGCTCGCCCGCAACGCACGAGACATATCCATCGTGATCAGCCATCGTATCCGCCTCAGCACCAATTAGTAATGTTAATCAGAGAGATACCCGATATAGCTAGAGGGAGACAACGATTCCTCTAGGCACCCAATGGCAGCGCTCAATAAAGACCTTCAACTATCCGCGGAGTTCACCACGTTCCTGCGCTCAGGCTTTTACGCGCAGATACTCTTTGAACAGGCGCTCACTCGCCTCGAGACAAAGCTCCTTGGCGAGGAGTATCTTGAAACCGCGCACAAGGCCTTCGACAAGATCGATGTGTGGATAAACGACCTTGTGACAGAGCTGCCGACATTCTCAGCGTCCTGGACTACTCCAGAGACCTTCGACGCCATCGCCGCGATGAGCTTTATGCGCGAGCTCAAGAAGGATTTGCAGTGGCTCATCCCGCAAGTGGAAGTCGCCCTGAGAACACCGAATCTGGCGCAAAACAGGGATGCAGTGAAGCTTTTGGTAGCCGCGCTTATTCGATCAGCCGCTGCCCGTAGCTCCTACGTCGAAACGCTGCACTCCATCTACACACAGCTCAAAGCCACGGATCTAGCTCAGCAAGTCGCCTATGAACTTGAGGGCGCTAAGGAGTACGCGAACGTAACGCAGATAATTCTCGAGACGTTTTCAACCACAAGCACATACGATATCGATCTGTGCGAGAAACTCCGTAAGGAAGCGTCTCTTACCCCTTGCGACTTTCGAGCGCACATACACGACACGACGATCTTGCTGAATGTCTACTCTAAGGAGTTCTCATTCGAACTCGCCGAGTTCTCCAAAGATGAAGCTCAAGGCTGGATGGATCTGCGAGTTCCCGCGGTAGCCGCCGGCTACTGGCGCGCGTACAATTTTGGACCTGAGGAATTCGTGGAGTGGCAAAACATGGGAATCACGGCGGCGGCGCTCGCCGCGAACTGGCGGCGAGCGAGATTCTCTCCTCGGGAGGCCGTCGGCTGGATTCGAGAGGGAATACCACCGGTTTTGGCTACACAGTGGCTTAGCACCAAGCTTGAACCAGCTCGAGTCGCCGCACTCCTTAAAAAGGGGATCGTAGACCCGTCTCAGGCGCCGCGCTCTTCGCGCGAGGAGCTGGACGAAAACGCACCGGAGGATGAAGGCGGCCAGGAAGACTTCTAACAGCCTGATATAATTAAGATCACTTCCCGCTGCTTTATAAGCCAAACTTCTAGCTTTAATAGAGAACATACGTTAGGTAAAAAAGGTTTCTATTCGCTACGCCTACGAATTGACATAAGCTACAAGCGCAGGGTATACGATTAAACTTAAGCCACGGTATGGGTAGCCCGATGATAAATATAAGGGCTTCACGGACTTGGCGAGAAAGCACGCCCATCAGAAATACGAGAAACCATGGTCCCATCGAGCGCAACCGTTACAGAAAAGAGCCTTAGTGCCGTAAAGGTAGGTCAACGCGCTGTTGTATCCGCTATTAAGAGCTGCCCGACTGAGCTTTTACAGAAATTGGTATCAATGGGACTCGTCGCTGGAACCGAAGTAGAGGTAACGCAACGTGGGTTTTTCGGATCTCCTATCAACATCCACCTTCTCGGATCGGTTCTCTCTCTGCGAAACGTAGAGGCGGCTCACATTCAAGTAGTCCCACTGTAGTCGGGGAGTGGTCAAAGTAGGCCTTGCCGATCTAGCAACGTAGTGGAAGCGGCAGTAGTATGCGGCGATACGTTGTATAGCGATTAATTGTGACGTCGACGAAGCTCTCCTCTCAACAATCCTCCCTCAAACACCACGATTCACCCGTGGTCGCGCTCCTTGGAAACCCCAACTGCGGTAAAACCACGCTCTTCAACACGTTGACCGGCTCTAATTATAAAGTCGCTAATTACGCCGGCGTTACGGTTGAGAAAAAAGAGGGGAAGATAACGCTCCCGGACCACAGATTGGCGCGCCTTATCGATCTACCAGGCACCTACACGATCGCCGGATCCACCATGGACGAGAAGGTAGTGACACGCTTCCTTTATGGGCAGATTCAAGGAACGCCCAGGCCCGATCTTATCGTCGCTGTCGTAGACGCCACCAACCTCGAAAGGAATCTCTTTTTGGTTTCAGAGCTGATCGACGCGCGCTATCCCCTCGTCGTCGCCCTGAACATGATGGACGCTGCGGAAGAGCGCGGACTGAAGATCTACTCCGAGATCCTCTCACGGTCACTCGATGTGCCAATGATCCCTATCATCGCTCGCGCGGGGCGTGGACTTGAGGATCTTAAAAACGCCGTGGCGAGAGAGCTGACACACCCAGCCCTTTCTCACCGCGCGTTCGCCTGGCTGCCTTCCGAGCACAAGCTAGCCGAGAAGATTACGGAGATCGCGCCATCGCTCTCGCCCGAGAAACTCGACGCGGAAACCATCACATCAATGGCTACGCTTCGTTACTCGTGGATCAGATCAATTGTGGCGCGCGCGGTTCATACATCAAGCCACCCCCTGCCCAAAACAACCCAGCTTGACGCCATCCTCACCAGCAAAGTTTGGGGACTTCCGATACTACTCATGGTGTTTGGCCTGATATTTCAGGCGATTTTCCTTTGGGCGCAACTCCCCATGGAGCTTATCTCAACAAGTGTTGATCGCGTCAGCGCTTGGGTAGGAAGCGCGCTTCCCGCTGGACTTCTCACAAGCCTGCTCGCGGAGGGAATCATCCCTGGAGTCGGGAACGTAATCGTATTCGTGCCTCAGATCGCCATTCTTTTTCTGTGCATCGGGGTGCTTGAGGATTCAGGATACCTCTCGCGCGCCGCGTTTCTGCTCGATAACTTCATGCGTCGAGTGGGGCTACAGGGTCGCGCGTTTATACCACTTCTTTCATCCTTCGCCTGCGCCGTACCGGGCATACTCTCCACCCGCACGATCCCGTCACGCGTCGACCGCCTCACAACGATTATGATAGCGCCTTTGATGAGCTGTAGCGCGCGCTTGCCTGTTTATGCGGTACTCATAGCCGCGGCGGTACCACCAACCTTGCTTGGTGGTTTCGTTTCACTTCAAGGGATCGTGTTATTATCGATGTACCTACTTGGAGTAGCGGGCGCGTGCGTGGTGTCCTGGGTAATTCACAAAGCCCTCAAACGAAAAGAGAGCTGCTTTTTCGTCATGGAGATGCCTCCCCTTCGGCGCCCCGTCGCTCGAGTGGTGTTACGAAACGTCTACGACAGCGTCGTCTCATTCCTCAAAAACGCGACAACCGTTATCTTGGCGTGCTCGGTTGTGATCTGGTTTCTCTCCTCGTATCCAAAGCCCGATCCCTCCTATGAGGGAAATCCCGTGCGCGTTAGTTTCGCCGGGCAGCTTGGAACGGCTATTGAGCCCATCATCAAACCACTCGGATTTAATTGGGAGATCGGCTTTAGCGTCATCTCGTCGTTTCCAGCCAGAGAGGTTTTCGTGACAGCGCTCTCAACGGTACTGAACGTAAGTGACGACGGAGATGAGCATCGCGGCCTCATCACGAGACTTCAAGAAAAGCGCGCGGACGGCTCGTTTTCAACCGCCACCGCGATATCGTTAATGGTATTTTACGTTTTCGCGTGCCAGTGCATGTCGACCCTGGCGGTGTGTCGTAGAGAAACAGGCTCGTGGCGTTGGACGATCGGAATGTTCGTATATATGACGACACTCGCCTATGGGGCGTCGTACTGCGCGTATCAGATAGCGATCAAGGTGCTCTCATGACGCAAGCGATCCTAGCTCTCTGCGCGCTGCTTCTAGCGGTTATGTTTTTGGGGCGGCGCCTCTATAAGACCTTTGCGCGCACTAAAAAGGGAAGTGGCTGCGGCGGCTCGTGTGGATGTAGCAAGGCGTAGAAATTAGAAAAGGACCTCACAAGAACGATTCAACATAACCTTCAAAAGAAGGGAGTTAAAACGAGTCGTGTGAGGTCCGAGGTTGTGACGCTAGACTTATAGCTGTTTCAGGATCGCCGCGGCCTCCTCGTTACCTTGCATCAACTCTTCGATGAGCATTTGCATGAGATTGTAGTTTTCACCACTTTTGAGCCCGTCGTTGCGATCGGGATTCAGCCGCACCTTGCCGATCTCGGGTCCGGAGGATCCGAGAGTGACGACGACACAAGCAGACGTCTTCCTGACGAAGAACAGGGAGGGCCCCTGTCCTCGCCGGTTCTTGACCTCATACCCAGTGCTCCACTTTCTCGGCTGCAGTTCGTGGAGATTGTCCACGAGTTCCTGCCGGGCGTCCTTAAGAAACTGGGTAGAGGCCGCGAAACCGACTTTACTCTTCAGCATGCCAAAACTCCTATTGTTGGCACCATGAAAACGAACCACACTCAACATCGAGGTGATTACCTTTCAGCAGCTTACTCGCCGCTCAAAGGGTACCACCTCGTAAAACCTACGTTTGAATCAATCGTTGTGAGTCCTTGCCGCAGAGAGAACACGCCTCATCTCCGAAAAGGACTCATCAATGCACATATTTGATGTTGTTAAAGAACTGCCGAGGATTACGACTTCCAAAAGAGGACACCGAGAACCACACGGTATCTAACCAAGGTAATTGAAGGTTTATGGGAAGTCCAAAGAAAAATTAACACGACTCTAACAATCTGAAGACTAGGGCATTGGCCGATCCATTTCGAACAGATAGCGACAGCGAGAAAGGGGCTCGGGTAAGAATGGGAGGGCGCGGCTCCGTACGCGCCGCGTTACGTGTCGCGATGATGTTAGGGATTCATTTCGCGAGTGCGCGTTTCCATACACGCTTCGTAACAGGCGGGTACAGAGCCCCGCCCTCCCCTAAACACCCCACGTCACAACCGGGAGGGCGCGGCTCCGTACGCGCCGCGTTACGTGTCGCGATGATGTTAGGGATTCATTTCGCGAGTGCGCATTTCCATACACGCTTCGTAACAGGCGGGTGCGGAGCCCCGCCCTCCCCTTATAAACAATACCTCTAATACTTCTTCATGCTCGGGTCGATATCATCCGACCACCGCAACATACCACCCGCCAGGTTCGCGACCCGCTCAAATCCGTGTCTTCCAACTAACGCTTGGGCGACCCACTGGCTCCGACCGCCGCTACGGCAGTAGACAACGATGTCCTTGTCTCGCGGGAGCTTCTCTAAATTGCTTGTCACCGTGTCTTTCGGGATTAACTCTCCCCCGATATTGCAGATATCGCGCTCGTTGGGCTCTCTCACATCGAGCAAGAACATATCATCGCCCTGGTCTATACGAAGTTTAAGCTCGCGTGGTGTGATTTGGGGAATGGAGATTGGCTTAGTCATACCAGGAGACTGACATAGAGCAAGCGTGACGAGCAAGGTTTGTCGAGATGAGCACTTACTCGTTAATACAACTTCCGCTCTAAGCAGTACGCAAGCACCGCCTTTGGCATCGACTCATCACAAGCGCTTCCCGCGCGCAAACGCTCACGAAGCTCTGTGCTGGAAAGCTCTACCCCGCAGGTGCCGAAGGGCTCTAGATATGTCACATTCCAACCGCGTGCCTCTTCTGCGCCATCCGCCCCCGGTCTTCGCAGAACTAAAAAGCGCGCCCTTTTTTGAAGCTCAGCGGACTCCTTCCATGCCGGCAGGTCTTGAAGCAGCTCCTGCCCGATCACGAAGTACGGCTCCTTCGATGAGAGAGTTTCAAAGTATCGGACTAGGTCAATCGTCCCATATCCGACCTGCCCCGACACCTGAATATCAGAGACCTCAACTCGCGGGTCTCCCGCAAACTCGGCGCGCACTCCCCTTCTCGCCATCTCAAGTCTATCGAGCGCTGATGAGACTGTCGGCTTGTCAGGACGGTCACCACTTGGAACAACAAGCACAGTATCTATTTTCCCTGAGCGGAGCAGGTGCCGAATCGCTGCGATATGTCCGTTGTGAAACGGATCAAACGCGCCGCCCAAGACGGCGACTTTTTCCACGCATGATAAGATTGGCTTATCTGTCACGCTATGTTCGTTTCCTCTTGGTCTTAACCAGCTTTTTGAGGTCCTCCAACTCCTTGGAGAACCCTGCCGAGAGAATCGGAAAGCGGCACCACGTTTTAGGGTCTAGATTCTCGTCATCAAGATGAAATGATGGCGCGTAACGCTCCCGCTTCCACTGATTCACGCTCCATAGGGTATAGAAGCGATTAATCCAGTGAGCTAGCTGTTGTGAGGAGAATCTCTTACGAAATTGCTCCATCAGCAATTCGTAGACTTCAATAGGCATTCGTTTATCACGAATCGCGAGCCGTTCTATCACGTCCAATACCTCGTACGGCATAAGATCGCCTTCGTCGGTCTGCTTCTTCGCGAGCGGGCGCAGCTCCGCTGTGGGCTCTTGCTTGTTAACGAGTCGAAGCGCTGAGAAACTTCGCAAACCCGCGGGACCCGTCGTCTCCATCCATCGCAACCACTCACGCAGAAACGCCTTATCGATACCACCAAGCGGGCTCAACCCTCCGCTACTATCGCCGTCCATCGTAGTGTAGCCGACCGCCGCCTCGCTGCGGTTACTCGTCGTAAGCAGGAGCGCGCGACGCAAATTGGCGATTAACCACACTGAAGGAGCTCTCACGCGCGCTTGAATATTTTGAAGCGCGAGATCGTGCTTCTCCCACGAGAGCGATACCCCGAGCTCCTTCTCAATCAAACTTGTATAGCCTCGCACAAGCGGATCGATGTCGAGATCGAACGAATCCGCTCCAATCTCTTTTGCTAACGCGAGCGCGGCTTCATGCGTAATCTTCGAACTGTTCCGAGTGGCTTGGTACACGCACGCTAGTATCTTGGACATGATATCTCTCTCGTTCTTGGCTCTCGCCACCCACGAGATATACCCAAGCTTCTTTCGGAAATTCGAGATACCGAGCTCTTTCATCGCGGCTTCAACCATGAGTGCCACTAAGACGCTCGCCGCGCTCGAATCAACACCGCCGCTCAATGACACCACAAAGCCTTCGCTTCTACTCTTTCTGAGGTAATCAAAGAGTCCAAGCGCCACGGCGCGCGAGAACTCCTCGAACTTTAAGAATCGGGAATCCTCCCACGAGGGCACTGAAGCGATAGCGGCGCGTGTGGCGCTCTTGAGAGAGAACCCACGGATACTGACACATCGCTCACCCTCATCAAACCGAGGTCGAAAACTGCTGGCTCTGCGCCGCAGAAGCCGCGAGCGATCAATATCAACTACGCCAGTAGTTACGACAACATCACGATACGAAAACCGCTCCCCTCGGGCGATAATCTCGCCGTGAGAAGATATCAGAGTGTCTCCGTCGTAGACGATCCTGCCCGCCTCACACCCTAGAAGATTAGCGTAGACATACGCGGTGCCGCAGGCTCGAGATCCCTCAATCACGAATCGCTTACGGATCTCGTGTTTACCGAACGCGAAGTGGCTCGCGCTCGGATTCAGAATAATGTCGACTCCGTACTGCGCGAGAAAAATACCAGGACGCTCCGCTACCCAGGCGTCCTCGCAGATCTCAAAACCAATTCGAACACCAGAAACATCAAAGAAGATATCGCCAACTGGATACGCCTTACCGCCGACGTCTACCGAAGCGACCACTCCGCGCGGCCACGGCTTGAACCAGCGAGGCTCGTAGTGAATACCGTCTCCCGCCAAATGTTGCTTCGCGACAAATCCGCATAGCGATCCATCTATCGCTACAGCCACGGTGTTGTAGACCGCTCCCTGAACCGTGAGGGGAACTCCGAAGTTGACGATCATCCCCTTGGTGTCACGCGCTAACTTCTGTACCATATCGAGCGAAGTCGCCAACACCCCTTCAGCGTGAAAGGCATCCTCGCAACCGTACCCAGGCACACAGAGCTCAGGGAGGCAGAGCACCTGCGCGCCAGCTTTCCGGGCAGCCGTGATCGCCTGGCGGATACGCGCGGCGTTATCTTCCCACGCGAGCGGGGTCTGGTTCAGCGCAACTGCCGCAACTGTTAGTCGATTCATAGCCTTTGCCGTGTAGTCTCCACCTCTTAGGGTCGGCATACCGTAGCAAAATATCGAGGGGTGTTACACTGAGAGGGTTAAGTCTATCCAGCTCAACTAAGTTCTGTAATTTCAATGGCGTAAAAATAAAACACGGTGCGAAAATCGCGCTTGCGGCGACACCAGCTCTTCGTCGTTTACTAAGGGCATCCTCCTGCTGTAGCCTTCCGCGCTATGAATACTACGACAGCACTCACGAAAGCCGCCCTGATTGACCGTGTAAAACTTGTGCTTCTTAAGCCCAGCGAGTGCTGGGATACGATCGCGTCAGAAACGGCGAACATTCCACACATCGCGCGATCCCTGGTTGTTCCGTTAGCGGTTATAAGCAGCGCTTGCCAATTCATCGGCTTGCAACTCTTTGGCTTCTCGTTTCCAGGTCTCGGGACATGGCGGCCACCTCTTTTCTCATCACTCGCCTGGCACATCGTGACAGTGATACTCCAAGTGGGGATCGTGTTCGTTGGCGCCATAGTCGTTGAGAGGATAACCAAGCTTTTCAAGGGTGATACTACTCGCGAGCGCGCGTATAGTTTACTCGCTCACTCCATGATCCCAGGAGCGGTCGGAGGAATCCTCGGGCTCATACCGTTCATGTCTATCTTCTCGTTCATCTTCGCCATCCTTGGGCTCTTCACGCTTTATAACGGAAGCACCAAGATGACTACCGTTCCGGAATCGAAGAAACTCCTCTTCACTCTCGCCATGGTCGTCTCGCTTATCGCGACATCACTGGCCGTGTTCTTCGTCGCCTCGCTCCTCATCGCCCAACCAGTCCCGGGCCTGAATGTGTCCTAGGAGGGTCGGCGTCCCCGCCGACCGCGGCCCTGAATAAATCTTATGTGACACCATCGGCGTCCCCGCCGACCGCGCCTTGTAAAAGATGTTTCGGTGAACCCGATGTTCCCATAAACCGTAACACGGCGGGTACGGAGCCCCGCCCTCCCCCTGACGTAAACACGGATCATGACCACGCACCCGCCGCGTTGCGCATCGCGATCCCTGTCAAGACTAACGACATCCCTCGCGGCAGGAAGGGACTCCCGCCCGCCCAACGCAAACTCGAATCACAACCTGGGAGGGCGGGGCTCCGCACCCGCCTTGTTACAGGTCGTGATGATGTTGAGTGTTCGAGAAGGAGCCTTGCGATTTGCAAGGGCGTGTTTCCGTACTCGATCCGTAACGCGGAGGGTCTCCGCTGTAAAGTCTCAGGTGATCCTTTACACATTTTTTAAATTAAAGGGGCTCGGATCCAGCCTGGTTACGTGTCCAGGGATTGTACGAATTGGGAGCTCTGACCGGTAGTTAGGCTAACCTCTCGAATGGGGGT
>CAIVDM010000179.1 GCA_903904735.1 uncultured delta proteobacterium | reverse complement strand
CCAAAACGGGCACCGAGCTTAACGCGTCGTATGTGTGGGGAGACTACCGCTTCACACTATCAGGAGGAATCATCAACCGTGACGATGAGTCGAGCGGATTGCGGTATTCCTACCGTAAGGTAAACGCCGGGGATGCGATCTATCGATTGCACAAGATCACACTCCTCTCGGATAACTCAACAGTAGTGAGTTTGGCGTTTGCGCCGACAGCGGGGTACGACCTAACCGCTATCTCGTATCGCCTCTCTCGCGAGAGCCCGCAGCTCCGCACGATCACATTCAGTGTCGCTTCCGTAAATGTGGGGGCTGAACCCCGCAGTGAGTTGCGCATAACCTATGGAGGCGGCGCCGGGGAGTTTAAAGACGCGACGCTAACTTTTAATCAAATGGGCCTTCGTTCGCTGATCATTGCGAATACGGTGAGGATTGGTATCACGAATGCGAGGGCCTCCACGGGGACGTTCTTTCCGTATAGGGTCGTGACCCTGACTAACGTTGCCGAGCCCGGTAAACCCGTCAGTTGGTCGGAGCGTAGACTGTCCTATCAATATAGCCGAAATGGCGCCCTGCTGTCGCGGACCCAACATCAAGTCTCTGCCGACGGGGTGTCTGCAGAGATGGTCGAATCCGATACCTACACATACACGCAAAATAACCAGGACTACGTGGTGCAGCGTTTCAATTGGGGCGTGTTAGCACAAACCGATACCTACCGGCGATTCGGAAACTCGGCGTTACCGATCTCCTCAAGTACGCCGTATGGCGATGATCGGTATGAGTACCGCGCGACTGCCCCATACATCCTCCATCGCGTTTGGAGCGCTCAATGGAAACAGTGGAACTATGAGCTACTCACGTTTGAAAAGAACCGGAAGGTGGAGAAAATTGACGATCTGACGATCGCTGCTCGGCGGAATGGCGATTCGTTCTCAAGGGAGGTTCGGAACGCCCAAGGGGAGGTGCTGACGATGACGCAGGTGGTTGAGAATGACGCAAGCACGTGGATTCGTCAGACGGATGGTTTGCTCGAGGTTACCAAGACTCGCACTAAGGATCCCGCCGCTCCTGAGGGATACAGGACAACTACCGTAACAAAGATCGACGGAAAGGTCGTTGAGAACATGGCGGTGAACGTTGCCGAAAACAGCGCCGACGTACGAGATCGCGTACGAGGAACGGCATTCTCCCGACAGACGTCGGGTGATTCCACGACAGAGACCTACACCCAGCCCGGCATGCCTCCGCTGATCCGGGAGTCGCGTGACACCAAAAGCGGAAATCGATCCGCGAATACGCAGCAGGTCAAGGTGGGTAGCAGACTAATAGCTGAGAGTCAGGGCGTGCGAACCTCCGGGACAAGTGGAGTCAGTTGGTGGGCGCAGCAGAGAAGCGCTCAACCAGGCGCGCAGAGCTGGAGGCAACTTACTGAGTCGTACGATCCGGTGAAGAAAGAAACGAACTTCTCGGAGAGCTTCGTTGCCGCAGTGGGAGGGAGGTAAGATGAGACTGATTCGTGTGCCCCATGTTTTCTCGTTCCTCGCGGCTCGTTCAAGCGTATGCATAGGAGAATGTTTGGCGATCCGTCGCGCGGCGATCGTAGGGCTTTTGGGATTCGCAGTCCTTTCCGGAGCAATCCTTATGGGGCGGGTGGATGCGCATGCTCAGGCGCGTTGGCCTAGTGGATCGGTTAGTGAGTCCATCAGACGGTTTGGGGATACGTCTGAAGTAAAAGTCATATCCCGAGGCGATACCGTTGTTCAAGCTACGCGAGACACACAGACATGTGCGGTCACCGCCTCTACGAACCCTGCGGCGCCTTGCTATTACTGCCCTGAGAACTCGCGCAACAACCGATGTGTGAGTCAGTCACGTTCAGCGAACATAACTGAATGTAATCTCAATACAGATGGAGCGTGTACGCCGGATTGCAAGGAGGATCCTGATCACCGGGCGAATAGGCCGGTAGTCCCGAACAATAGTACTCCAACT
>CAIVDM010000178.1 GCA_903904735.1 uncultured delta proteobacterium | reverse complement strand
TGGCCTGAACGACACGGAAACTCTCGTCAGCTAATCCGTTTGGTTGGGGATCAACGACAAACTTATTAGACTCCCACGGGACGTAATCTATTAAACTGGCCGCTGGATACACCTCAAGCGAGGTGCCGACGACGATGAAAAAATCAGCGCTCTTGGCGACTGCTATCGCTTTGTCCATCATGGGAACAGCCTCGCCAAACCAGACCACGTGCGGGCGAAGCTGTGAGCCCTTGGGGCACTTCTCCCCGATCTGAATATCCTCTGCTCGGGGAAAGAGAAGCGCCTCGTCGACGGAGCTGCGCGCTTTCATGATCTCTCCGTGCAAATGCAGCACGGTCGAGCTCCCGGCTCGCTCGTGAAGGTCATCTATATTCTGGGTGATGATGGTGACCTTAAAGACGTCTTCTAGCTCCCGAAGGGCGATATGCGCCTCGTTCGGCTCGGCGTTACGAATGTCGCGTCGTCGCTCATTGTAGAAGCGTAAGACCCTGGCTTGGTCACGCTGCCATGCCTCGGGCGTGGCGACTTCCTTGACGGAAACTCCCTCCCAAAGCCCACCGCTACCACGAAAGGTACCAAGACCGCTTTCGGCGCTGATGCCGGCTCCTGATAAAACTACAACGTGACGGTCTCTCATAGGTGTATGGTGGCGCGGCGAAGTCGCCTACGCAACCGTTACATCCTTACAGAGGTACACGTCTTGAATCGCGTTGAGGATCGCGACGCCATCTTTAAGTGGCTTTTGGAACGCTTTGCGTCCTGAGATGAGTCCCATTCCACCGGCGCGCTTGTTGATGACCGCAGTCTTTACGGCGTCGCTCAAGTCATTGCTTCCGGATCCGCCGCCTGAGTTGATGAGGCCAATTCGTCCCATGTAGCCATTAGCAACCTGATAACGAGTCATATCGATGATGTGCTCGGTGGTGAGCTCGGTGTACATACGCTCGTCGAGCTTGCCGTAGGATGAGGAACCAGTGTTGAGCGCCTTGAATCCGCCGTTGTTCTCAGGAAGCTTCTGCTTGACGATGTCAGCCTCAATGGTCGCGCCAAGGTGGTTAGCTTGCCCAGTCAGGTCAGCCGCTACCTCATGGTTGACGCCATTTACCTTAAACCCGGAATTACGCACGTAGCACCACAGAATCGTCGCCATACCGAGCGAGTGCGCCTCGGAGAACGCCTTCGATACTTCCACGATCTGGCGAGTCGACTCTGGCGAGCCGAAGTAGATCGTAGCGCCGATAGCGACACAGCCTTGGTTCCATGCGTCTCGCACCTGGGCGAACATCACCTGGTCGCTCTTGTTCGGGTATGTGAGGAGCTCGTTGTGGTTGATCTTCAAGATAAACGGAATTCGGTGGGCGTATTTTCTCGAGAGGAGTCCCAATCCGCCAAACGTCGTAGCGACTGCGTTGCAACCGCCTTCGATGGCGAGACGCACGATATTCTCAGGGTCGAAGTAGGCTGGGTTCTTCGCGAACGACGCTCCCGCTGAATGCTCGATCCCCTGATCGACTGGAAGAATTGAGAGGTATCCAGTGCCTTTGAGTCGGCCATTATCGTACAGAGCCTGTATCGAGCGGAGCACCTGTACGTTTCTATCGCTTGATGCCCAGATGCGCTCTACGAAGTCAGGTCCTGGAAGGGAGAGCTGCGAAGCGGTTATACCTTTACATGTATGGGTCAAAAGGCTCTTCGCCTCGGCGCCTAAAAGTTCTTCGATGTGACTGATATTCATAGTTTTCTCCCTTGACCGGGGGACTATAAGTGACCTGGGGCGCCGGGAGCAAGAGTTGGGGCGGCGATACTACGCCCGAGCCAGCAAAAAGCGCGGCTATGTGGGCGGTTACGGGTCTTTAGTCTCGGAGCAGATCGAGCACGGTCCGCGGCTGGAGATTAGCCTGAGCTAGGATGGCCGTTCCCGCTTGTTGGAGGGTTTGCAGTCGAGTCATATTGGCGGACTCTTCGGCTACGTCGATGTCCATGATGCCCGCTTCGGTGGCTTGAAAATTCTCTCGCTGTACTCCAAGATTTCGAATCGCTGTTTCAAGGCGACTCTGGGCGGCGCCTAGAATGCCGCGATTACGGTTGAGTTCAACCACCGCGCTTTTGAGGGCGTCAACGGTGAGGCGTGAGGCGGACTGCGCCTCCGCGTTCGTGGCACCTACGAGTGAATAGATGTTCACCGAGGTATTGGGCTGAGCCATCCCTAGATCTGACAAGGTGGCGCGAATGCCTGAGAACGAGAGCTCAGAGACAGAGCTACCGTCAAAACCGACTTGGAACGCGATCTGACCGCCGCCACTTAGGATCTTAAAGCCGTTGAACTCGGTGGTCACCGCGATGCGCTCAACCTCGCTCGTGAGAGCGACGAACTCAGATTGCAGGGCGGACCGCTGTTCGGGCCCATACACCGCGTTGGCGGACTGCTGCGCCAACTCGAGAAGTCGATTAAAGACATTAACGATCTGGTTGATGGCGCCATCAGCGATGGAGATAAGTGAGATGCCGTCGTTCGCGTTGCGCATACTAACGGTGGCGACTCGGGCGTCACTTCGAAGACGCTCGGCGATACCGATACCGGCGGCGTCATCAGAGGCTCGGTTAACTCTCAAACCGCTTGAGAGTCTTTCGTATGATTGATTGAGGGAGGTGGTACTGCTGTGGAGGTGCTTTTGAGCGAGGAGGGATGAAATGTTGGTTTTAAGACCTAAACCCATACCCTCCTCGCCTTATTGAATTATCGACCCAACAACTGCATCGCTAGCTGTGGCTGCTGGTTAGCCTGAGCTAAGACTGCCGCTCCAGCTTGCTGCAGGATGTTCAGTCTTGTGAGCTCCGCGGCTTCAGAAGCGACATCAAGGTCACGAATCTGGCTCTCCGCCGCCTTGAAGTTCTCTCGAGCTACCTGGAGGTTGTTGATGGAAACTTCCAATCGACTCTCAAGGGCTCCGAGGCGACCGCGACTTCTGTTAATTGAGGCGAGTGCCGAAGTCACAGCTTCGAGGGCGAGACGAGAGGCGCTCTGAGCCTCAATTTCAGTCGAGGCTGAAATCGAGTAACTACAAGCCGAGCTACCCACCGTGGCCAGACCCATCGCCTGCAGTGTGGCGTTGATGCCGGAGTAAGCCAGTTGGGAGAGCGAGCTGCCGTCAAATCCAACCTGAAACACGAGGTTCTGGCCGTTGCTGAGGAGGTCAAGCCCGTTAAACTGCGTGGTCACTGCGATACGCTCGATTTCACTTGTTAGCGCGGTAAACTCATTTTGGAGAGCTGATCGCTGAGTGACATCGTACACTCCGTTGGCGCTCTGCTGAGCGAGCTCGGCTAGGCGGTTGAGAACGTTTCCAACCTGCCCAATCGCCTGGTCGGCGATGGAGATGACGGATATAGCGTCGTTGGCGTTACGTATCGCGACCGAAGCAATCGTTGAATCAGCTCGCAGGTTTTCCGCGATCGCCAATCCAGCGGCGTCATCACTCGCTTTGTTAATCCGCATACCACTCGCGAGGCGCTGGTATGACTGGTTTAATCGATTGCCGCTTTCGCCCACATTACGTTGGGCCATCAGCGAAGGTAGGTTTGTACGAATGTTAATTGCCATATATTTCTCCTTGGCCCGATCACCCCAAACCGCGAGCGACCTTTAGCTCTCCTTAAAAACTCGGGTCACATCCATTCGACCCAACGGCAACCATTGCCGTTTTCCGATGTATAGCCCTGTATGAGCAAAGAGCTTGCCAACATGGTTGATACTCTCCGTGTCTGACTACTCGACAGGGGATAACTCGTCGGAAAATCTGCTAGTTGTAACATGCGATCCCTTAGAAAAGTTTCTTACCTTCCACTACTCGGGTCACATACTCTCGCGTTGTACGGGGAAGAAATGGCGCCACATGGTCGTAATATGCCGGGTCCTTACCGGCACGTTCTGTCCTCGTCTGGGCAGAAGCTACCCGTCCCTCACCAGCGTTGAATGCCGCCACCGCTAGCCGTTCAAGCGACTCACCATTCGCGGCGGCTTTTGTTTGAAGCCCCTGAGGCAAGGCGGTGGGCACTCTGAATATGTCATGGAGGTATTTCAGGTACGAGGTACCCAGTTTCATATTGAGATCGGGATTAAACGGGTCGTAATTAGCGGCGGCGACATCCGTCTTTGAAAGCAGGTCCCGTCCGGTCGTGTCGAGGAGTTGAAATAGCCCCTTGGAGGCATGTCCATCACTGCTGACCGCCTTGACGTTAAAACTCGACTCAGCGCTAACGACCGCCTGCGCAAGCGCCGGATCAATTCCTACCTTCTTACTGACAGCCACTAGCCGCTCTCGAATCTCTTCCTTGCCCAACTGAGGAATGCCTGTAGTGGCGATCTGTGGGGCCTCTACTCTCTTAACTTCCAGTACCGTCGGGGTTTTGACACTTGGGAGCTCTGTCGGAGCTTCTGTATAGAGCTGCTCAGGCGGCGTTACTGGGGTCATCGGTGGCATCTGAAGCGACGCGTCGTTCCACTGAATACTGGCTCGCAGCCCATCCATCGGATCTGGCACGCTCTGCCGAGGCTCATAGGATATGGGTTTGGATTGGACCTTTGGCGCCGAAGCATCCGCCGTTTCGGTAGGTTGCAGGAGCAAGCTACCAAGGTCTTTCTCGAACGCCTCGTCTGTCACCTGCTCAGTGCTAGGCTTCGTCGAAGCGTTAAGGAGGTTCGCAACCTCTTTGTATCGTGCCGCAAAGTCTATTCGCATAAGTACCCGGGTATCCTTTCCCTAGCAGGGTGGTGAAAAAAAGGTTCCGTCGTGAGCATTTTGAGAGTTTTGACGAAACGAGGCGGAGACGACGA
>CAIVDM010000177.1 GCA_903904735.1 uncultured delta proteobacterium | reverse complement strand
GGTGGCGACTTCTCGGCATCGAACAGCCCGAGAGCATAGCCGATCATACGCTACGAGCCGCTCAAATCGGCTGGGTACTGGCTAAGCTAGAGGGCTACGAGAACCCACATGAAGTGGCGGCTATTCTTATGTTTCACGACATCGGAGAGACGCGTATCGGCGATATTCACAAACTCGCCAACAGATACGTCACAGCGGACGAAACCAGCGCCGTGGCCGAACAGACCGCGCGCCTCGGAGACGTCGGCCCTCAGGTCATGGAACTGTGGCATCAAATCGAAGAGCGATCATCCACTGCCGGGATTATAGCCAAAGACGCTGACCTACTCGAGCTAGCCGTTCGCGCTCGAGAGTATATGGCGCAGGGTTTTTCAGACGCTAAGGAATGGTTCCAAGCCGCGGAGCAACGAGTCACAACGAAATCGGCCAAAGCGCTGATAGCGGAACTCCCCAACATTTCGCCAACAGATTGGTGGCATGGATTAAAGAAGCTAGACTAGCCATGAAGGAAGCGACAGAAGTCGAGGTCGTACGAGGCACGGTGGATCGCGTTACCTTTCGTAATGCCGCCAACGGATACTCCGTGCTGCAGGTCCTCCTCGAAAACTCAAGCGACCGAATCACCGCGGTGGGAACCTGTCCTCACGCGAAGGTCGGGTCGCACGTCACAATGACCGGCTCCTTCATCGCTCACCCTAAGTTTGGCAAGCAATTCACCCTTCAAAGCATCCTTGAGACGCCACCATCAACCTCAGACGGCATTGAGCGTTATTTATCGAGTGGTCTCATCTCTGGTATCGGCAAGAAGACAGCGGCGCGCATCGTCAAGGAGTTTGGACCTCAAGCGCTCGAGGCGATTCGGACGGATCCGGAACGGGTCGCGAAACTCTCCGGCGTTGGAAAGAAGAAAGCGGATCTCCTTAACTCCGCGCTCGCTGAGCAATCGGAGTTTGATCAGATCTTACGATTCCTCGTTGAACATCAGATCTCACCAAACTTATCGGCGAAAATATACGAGTGCTTCAAAGGTAAAACTCTCGATGTGCTTCGTTCTGACCCGTACGATCTGGCCCGCAAAGTGCGTGGTATCGGATTTCATACCGCCGACACGATCGCTCTCAATCTCGGCTGGGAGCCGGATTCCCCCAAACGGCTAAAAGCTGGACTCTACTTCGCGCTCGACGCCGCTTCCGACGAGGGCCATTGCTATCTCTCTCGCAAGTCCCTCGTAGAGCGAGCTCGCATGTTACTCGGAATCGAGGATAGCTCTGTGCTCGACGAACACATCGACGATCTCCTCTCCCACGGGGTGCTCGTGTCGCTGGATGGAGCGCTCTTCCTTGAAAAGATGGATCGCGCCGAACATGACGTTGCCCGATTCATCGCCTCGCGGCTTACTCCCCTTCCTCGCTCAGAAGACGCCCGTCAGGCGATTGTCGGCGCTATAGCTGAAGCGGAGCGCACGTTGGGGGTTACTCTCTCCTCAGAGCAACGGTTCGCCGTTGAACTCGCCGCTCTCTATCCCCTACTGATAATCACGGGAGGACCCGGTTGCGGGAAAACCACTATCATCAAGGCTCTCACGCTGTTGTTTGAGAAGAATGGTCTTTCGTTCGCCCTCGCGGCGCCTACGGGACGAGCGGCTCAGCGCATGTCACAGGTGTGCTCTGCCCCAGCGAGCACGATACACCGCCTTCTCAAATTTGATCCGGTCTCGTCACAGTTCACCTTCAATGCGAGAAACCCCCTCCCCTTCGAGGCGATTATCATAGACGAAGCGTCGATGGTGGACCTCCCTCTGGCGCGAGATCTCTTCGCGGCGGTCGCCCCAAAATGCTCCCTAATCTTGGTCGGAGACAAGGATCAGCTTCCATCAGTGGGGCCAGGACGCGTATTCGGCGACCTGGTGGCCTCTCCAGATTTAAAGGTTGTGGCTCTATCGAAACTTTTTCGACGTGACCAAGAGTCTCACATCAACTCCGTCGCGCACATGATTAACACGGGAGAAGTCCCGCAAATCCCAACGCCGGACGGCGTCACGAAAACCGACGCGTACTTTATCCAACGTGAGGACACAACGGAGTGCGCTCGTCTTATTGAGAGTCTCGTATCAGAGCAAATTCCCCGTAAATTCGGGCTCTCCGGAACTGACATCGCGGTTCTTACGCCAACCAACCGTGGGCCGCTCGGTACGCTAGAGCTCAACAAACGAATACAAGAAAGACTCAATCCTCGAGCCTCCCATCCTGAAAGTAACATCTTCGACGTCGGGGACTTCGATCTGCGGGTAAATGATCGCGTCTGTCAGCGCGTCAACAACTATAAGATCGATCCATCCGGGGTATTCAACGGCGATATGGGCACTATCGTTCAGGTTAACCGTGAAGACCAAAAAGTCGTGGTGGAGCTCTGGGATGGTCGCCTCATCGAATACCCTCGAGGAGAGATAGGTCAACTTTCACTCGCCTACGCCGTCACCGTGCACCGCTCACAGGGCATGGAAGTTCCCTGTGTCGTGCTCGCCCTCGACGATTCGCACTTTACCCTTCTTGAGCGCCAACTTGTATACACCGGAGTCACACGAGCGAAGAAGCTACTGGTGATCGTCGGCTCCAAGCGCGCGCTGGCTATCTCGGCGAAGCGCGCTCAAACCAAAAAGCGCGGCACTATGCTTCGCGAGCGGATTGCGCGACTCGTTGACCCGTCACAGCGCTATTCTCTCTCGCTTGATTTCAGCGAATGACGACAAAACTACACTCTTACACCGATGGCCGTTTCCGAAGCTTTGCCGCGAAGGCGCCCGCCATCTGGTGACGATGAGGCCAAGCTCGGTAAAATCCCGCGGACGTGCGCAGCTCTTGGGGAATAGCGCTCGATAGATTCTCCACCTCGAAGTCCGCGTGTGAACGCGCAAACGACGCGATGATATCCTCATTCTCAGCCCGCTCTATCGTGCAGGTGCTATACACGAGACAGCCCCCTGGTTTTACCAAATTCGCCACCGATGAGATAAGACGCTCTTGAATCTCCGTGAGCTCGCGAATCGTGTCTTCTGATTTAGACCAACGCACGTCGATCTTCCTGCCCAGCGTCCCAAAACCTGAGCACGGCGCGTCTAGCAACACGGCGTCATAGCTCTCTCGCTCGGAATCTGGCACCCAGGCGGCATCACGCACACCAATCGAGACATTCGTGAGTCCGAGACGAGCCACAGCGTCCTCAATCAGACCAGTTCTTCTCGGGGTGTGATCAAAAGCATGAACGACGCCTCCCGATTTCCTAATCGAGAGCGCGATGCTAGACGCTTTTCCTCCTGGCGCCGCGCATACATCACACACCTTGCTCGGTTCATCCATGCTCACGATATCCGCAACGAGCGTTGAGCTAAGGTCCTGTACGAAAAACGCCCCTCGACGGAACGCCTCGAGTTGCGTCAGTCGCTTTTCCTTGGGCAATCTCTCCACGCGTAGTGAGTTAGAGGAAAAAATCGCGGGCACAGCCACCACCCCTTCCTTCCTCAACTCCCGTCGCAGCTCATCAATGTCCGTTTGGAGTGTGTTCACTCTGAGGTACAACGGCAGAGGCCTATTGCTGACCTCGCAGAACGATTTAACCTCGTCTCTTCCGAACTGGTTCGTCCATCGCTCAATCAACCACGTCGGGAAATTAAGCATGGCTCCCTCACTACTCGTGTCATTCGCGGTGGTCGGCTCTATTTTACGTAGCACGGCGTTGACTAACTTTGAAAATCCTTTAAACGCTCCGCCTTTTGTCAATTCAACGGCCTCATAAACCACATCCCTCTTTTTCACCCGTTCAAGGAAGAGGATCTGATACGCCCCCATGCGCAGAAGTTGTCGAACTGGCGACGGCAGAGAATCGAGCCCACGCGGTAAAAACGGGCTCAGAGCCTCATCGAGCTCCCCACGATGCTCTAAGACCCCACGCACCAGCTGTACAAGCACAGGATACTCCTCAGGCGCTCCACTCGAGACATCCGCCTCTTTTTGGAGGAGGAGATGGAGATAGGAATTATCGGTCTCCACTCGGTCTAGCAGCTCAAGAGCCTTTCTTTTCACCCGTAAGATGTTCATGATGGACAGAAATACCACGAATACGTATCAAAAGCAGGAGCCGCATGAGCTCAAGTGAAAACAATAAAATAGCCTTCTTTGAGACTATCTCCGATAGTCTTAGCCGCGGAACTCTACGCAAGGCGACCCTAAGCAATCCGGTCCCAGGGGTTTCCTGGAGGCGTGTCACGCTCAATCTTTTCAAAAACGCGTCGGGCGCTCTCGAAGTCGCTTTCCACTACGACAATGGGACACAAGTAGAGCGAAAGAATCTATCTCCCGCGGAGGCGAGCGCCGCTTTGAGCTCCCTGATACCTGGACAATTTAGAAGCGTTAATGTTCGAACTACAGAACAAGATGTGCAGTTCGAGGAAACGAGACAGCGCACATTTCGACTGAAGAGGCGGGCACACTCTGGTGAAGAGTCGATTCCCTCGCACAATCGTTCCAAGAATTACCTTGTCCCCTCTGACGCGCCGTTTCTCCGTGAGCTGGGCATCTCGATGGAAGATGGAACTATCAGAAGGGATCGACACGACAAGTTCCGCCAGATAAACAAGTTTGTCGAGGTAATAGACGATCTCATCCCCCAACAGCGTCTTCAAGCGTCAGACGGTATATCGGTGGTTGATTTTGGCTCGGGTAAACACTACCTCACCTTCGCTTTACATGAGCACCTTCGCAAACTCTCGGCATCGAGTCGGACACTTGGAATCGAGCAGCGACCAGAGCTAGTGTCTTTAGGGCAAGGCCTCGTGGAACGACTTGAGATACCGAATCTATCATTCAATTACAGCTCAATCGCCGCTAGTGATGTCAAAGCCGCCGATCTCGTTGTGGCGCTTCATGCGTGTGACACGGCCACCGACGACGCGCTTCACAAAGCGGTTGCGGCGGGGGCGGAGTTCATTTGTGTGGCCCCCTGCTGCCATAAGTACGTGCGTCAAAAGTTCACGGGTTCGGCCGATCTTTTGCCTATGCTTCGGCATGGAATCATCGAGGAACGCTTCTGCGAGAGCCTCACCGATTCTCTTCGCGTTCTATTGCTTGAGTCTGTAGGCTATCAGGCCAAGCTCTTTGAGTTCATCTCACTCGAGCATACGGCGAAAAATGTGATGATCACCGCCCGTAAGACTGGCAAGCCGAATCAAGACAGTAAAGTCGCGCTTGAGAGGCTCAAAGATAAGTTCAAGCTACCAGACTTCTACCTTGACCTAGCGCTCGCGACCTAAATGCGGCGGGAGTTTAGCTCGCAGCCTGAGCTAACGCAGCTATGATTCGCTCACTCTCGACTACCGATCGCTCGGTGAAGTCACCAAAAGCGCGCTTAATCTTCTCGCACTCAGCAACGAGACCAGCGACATCTTTTGACTCCACTTGACCTTGTAGTAGTGCGGAGGAATCCGCCAGAGTTCGCAGCACATCTGGGATATAGGGATTATATGTCAGAATCTCAGCGTAAAGTCGCGGGTCATGTCCAAGGATTCTTCCGATCATCGCGAGTCTCAACCGATAGACCGGGCTGCTCACGTCAACCGAACCTTGGACATCGAACCCAATCCGCATCATACAGTGCGCCGCGCTGATCGCCTGAAAGTGCGTCAGACCTTGCACTACGGCCATCATTCTATCATGCTCCCCCGGCTCCATCGGTATCATTCGGACACCACGATCAGAGAACCATGATGTAACTTGTCGCGAACGGTGACCAGAACGAATCGCGCAAGAGACACAACTCTGTCCGTAACCGGATCCTACCGTTGGAGCAAACATCGGATGTAACGATAGCACCTCGCTTGGGACACGAGACAGAACCTCAAGAAAAGGTGTTTTCACTGACGTGAGATCCACAAGCAGATGATCGAAAGTGAGATCGAGCTCTACCTCCTCCAGCACACTACGAGTCACTCCAATGGGCACACACACGAACACAACTCCGGCTCGACGAACCACTTCCCGATTCGATAACTCTGAATCGATATCTGACATTATGACTGATAAGGAGCGTTGCTCGCACAAATCCGATATCCACTTTCCGAAACCACCGCGTCCGCCAATCACACCCACTGTTTTCATATTGAGCAGCAACTAAGCAATCACTCCTTCAAACGCTGATTGATCCCACGCTTCTGGAGCTAACAAGTTATTAATTTACTCTAACGAGACTACAATTTCGCTATCCAGATATGTGAAGTCTCATAAGAATCGGATATCCTCTGAGCCTAATGGAGAGCGTAAGCCCTGACAAAGGATCTTTTCTCGTCGAGGTGGCCTGGGAGGTGTGCAGCCAGATCGGTGGCATCTACACCGTCATCAAGACCAAAGCTCCTAACATGGTTGAGCGTTGGAAGGATGACTATCTCCTTGTCGGTCCTTATCACCAGCAGACAAGCGCGCTAGAGTTCGAAGAGACGAATCCACCTGAATATATCGCCAAAATTGTCGACGATCTCTCTCACGTTGGGATTACCGCGCACTATGGTCGTTGGTTAACTGACGGTCGCCCCGCGGTCTTACTTCTAGACTACAAGACTCGCTATGCACGTCTCGGAGACGATAAGTATTTTCTCTGGAAAGACAACGGCATCTCAATAGAAGGTGAGGATGGCGAAGTGGACGCGGTGGTAGCGTTTGGCTTCTGTGTCACAGAGCTTCTCCAACGTCTCACTGACCACGTTGGACCAAAAGTTATCGCGCACTTTCATGAGTGGATGGCGGGAATCGCCCTACCCCGAGTGCGCCATCTTCAATTACCCATAGCCACCGTGTTCACCACTCACGCGACTCAGCTGGGAAGATACATCGCCTCGAACGATCCGAACTTCTATACGAACTTGCCAAACATCAATGCCGATGAGGCCGCTCGTCACTACACGATCTGGAGCAAGTATGCCATCGAGCGCGCGGCGACTCATTCAGCGCACATATTCACGACCGTAAGCGAAGTCACCGCCCGAGAAGCTGAATTTCTGCTCGGCCGAAAACCTGAGTTTGTTCTTCCAAATGGGCTAAACGCGCATCACTTCACCGCGCTGCACGAGTTCCAGAATCTGCATCTGAAATATAAGGAGCGCATCCACGAGTTCACGATGGGACATTTCTTCCCCAGCTACTCGTTTGACCTCGACCGCACCCTCTATCTCTTCACGAGTGGGCGATACGAATACCTCAACAAAGGAATGGATCTCTTCATTGAATCACTGTGCCGACTCAATGAAAGACTGAAAACGCTTCCAAAGCCCCCAACCGTCGTGGCGTTTATCATTACGCGTGCCCCCACCCGAAGCCTTAACGTGACGTCTCTGCAGAATCACCTCCGTTTTGAGGAATTAAAGACAACTTGCAAGGAGATGGAGCAATCGCTCGGCCAGCGAATCATGGAGTCAGCGGCACGCGGAAGAATGCCGTCATACGAGGAGATCTTCACGGAAGACGTACAACTTCGACTTAAGCGTTCGATTCTCGCTCGAAAGACCACACAATGGCCACCAGTGGTGACCCATGATCTTTGGGAGGACTCTAAGGATCCGGTTCTCAATCACCTTCGACATAGAAATCTGTTAAATGGTCCGAATGACCCAGTCAAAGTAGTCTTTCATCCAGACTTTATTTCGCTCACAAGCCTCTTTAGCCTCGACTACGATCAATTCGTGCGTGGTTGCCACATGGGGATATTCCCAAGTTACTATGAACCGTGGGGCTACACTCCCCTTGAGTGTTTAGCGCTTGGACTGCCAACAGTGACGACCGATCTAAGCGGTTTTGGGGCATATGTCGAACGTCATGTGCCCGATGCTCTGCAGAATGGAGTGCTCGTCCTCAATCGATCAAAGGTCGCGGCGGAGAATTGTATTGAGCAGCTCACCTCCTACCTACTCAGGTTCTGTGAACTTAACCGTCGAGAACGAATCGCTCTCCGAAACCGCGCCGAGCGAATCACTGAGCGTTTTACCTGGGATGTCATGGCGGCTCACTACCATAGGGCGCATACTGAGGCTCTACGGATCATCTCTCAGACGAAAGAACCGCGAGCGACATCCCCTCTTATACCCCGAAGCGGTATTGAGAACCTTGACACCGTGTCCGTGGCGTCCGCCGGCACACCGGCAGTGACAAATCGAAGTGACCCGCACACTTCACACTCCAAGAGATAATGTCGCTGTTCAGCCAGCACCACCGCGCTGACGTAAGCTTCGATTACTATGTGACTTGCTGTAGCAAGAGGGCGGACACAGATAAATTATCATCCGAAATCGGCCTTCTAGATCAGTGAGTGTCAAGAAAAACAGGCAATACCATTGGTCGGCTAGGTTGGGATCCTCCCACAAGGACCATAGTACTCGGGGAATAGTTAGGAGATAATATTGACGCCGCGCGATGGTCCCAGCTAAACGAATTATCAACGACGTCGAGGAGTGAATTATCACCACGCGATAATCCGTGTAACTAGCCTGTTAGATAAAGAAACACAACAGGCAGTGCGTGCTTTCAGCAGGTTACACGAACCACGTAAGTGCCGCCTATAAGGAAAGCGTTCGCATATTGCCACGATTCATTAAGGTTTTTTCTTAGCGAACCGATACCAGCTCTAAGAGAAGTGAGACTTAGGCGGTCTCTACAGATCGGCAGGGATACAACTCCATGAAGAACTCCAAGGAATTAGGTAATTTTAAGGGAGCCTCGAACTCACGGCGGATAGACCGCGCACTTCAGCACGTCAGTAAGCCGTGGTTCCCGATGAATCCAGACGTGCTCAAGCGCGTGCGGGAAGGCCTTGATAGTGGCATCTACGACTCGAACTTTGATCTACTGATGACTGAGTTAAAGACCGATTTCGCGCTCTTTACGTTCATCGTAAAGGAACTCTCTCAGAGAGCCACAATCGAAAATGTTTCCCCCACTATCATCAGCAATCCTCTCGAGCTCATTCGTTGGGGCAACACACGGAATATAAAGGATATACTCTCGGAGCAACAGAAGGTGCCGAATATGCACTCGCTTCAGTGGAGCGAACCTTTTCAGATTCAGCGGCTTCGAGAAACCGCGATCATCGCCACCACAGCGTCGGTGTTGAGTGAGAAGAAAAATCTAGATCCAGAGGTGGGATTCTCGCGCGGAGTGATTCGCGAAATCGGTCTGAACCTCATCGCGTGGAACTATCCAAGCGTCTATACGAAGGTGCTAGGAGCGTTACAACCAGATCAGAATCTGGATGACGAGCTTTCAAAAGAGCTCGGATTCACTCCCGCCTTGCTGGCGATGCGGTTGATGCGACCTGATAAGGGTCCTGACGCGACAGAAGACGCCGATCAGGATGGCGGTTGGGCGACCTATGACGAGCTCTGCGAAGTCGGCGAGAATCTAGCGCGCGCGGAGAATCCAGAAACATATCCTTCCGCCGAGAACGATTGGCAAAAAGCAAAATCTTTCCTATCTGATGCCCTTGGAGAGCAAGCCATCACGATCATCCGCGATAAAGCGGTCGAAAACTCCAAACACTATCAAAAAAGCCTTCCTGAGGTGTTCGGAAACATCGATCAGTTCAATCCGCAACAGAATATCGAGAAACATAAGCGAGTCACTCGGGCGATAGAGGAGAAATACCTCAAATACTGTCCTGAGAGCGTGCAAAAGTCCCTCAAAGATCTGTACGCGGAATTGTCCGACAGCTCCGTAAATAAAACCTTGGTGGGCAAGCTCCTTAAGACAATCGTTCCAGAAGCGGGATTCACGGGAGGATGTGTGTTCGTCGTGGATCCCAGTTCTTTGTCTCTCAAACCACGAACTCTAATCGGCAAGGTCCAGATGCGACAAATCACAAATGTCGCTCTCGAGCCGGGGGATGCGGCTGTTTCAGCTCTTTCGAGTCAACAGCCAGTAGTGCAGCTATCCGAAGACCTTAGTGACCTGTCTCTCGCGGGAATTTATTGCGCGCTGGGAGGGAGAAAGAAGATCGGAGTGCTTTACCTCGAGACGCCGCAAAAATCTCACCATAAGCCTGACGAGGGTACCCTTGGCGTGTTCGAAGTCATTCGAAAAGCGCTGTGTGATACCCTGCTTATTGAGTAGAGACGACAACTTAGGGTTGTCCCTGCCGGTCCTAACTTCACCCAGATCTCTCTTTTGCATTGAGTGCCGAATCAGGCGACAATGTCGAGATGCGTTCGCTCCCTGAGATATTAGCTCCCGTCGGAACCTGGGATATGCTCCGAGCAGCCGTTCATAACGGCGCGGACGCTGTATACATCGGAATGCCGGGATTCAACGCCCGTGGACGAACCGCCACGCTTGAGATCGATGAGCTACGAGCGATGATTGAGTACGCTCATCTCTATGGTGTGAAAGTCTTCCTGGCTTTTAATGTTCTTATCTTCGAACGCGAGCTTGAGGACATCGTCCAACTTCTCAAGGAAGTCCTTCCTCTCGGTCCAGATGCCAGCATCGTCCAGGATATCGGACTCGTCCGACTTCTGCGTGATATCGCTCCCTGGCATGAGGTACACGCATCTACTCAGATGACTATCACGAACTCTCTCGCAATTGATTTGACAGAAGACCTGAATATGAGTCGATATGTCCTCGGGCGCGAGCTATCGATAGACGAGCTATCGACGATTCGAGCCGCGACGACAAAAGAACTCGAGGTTTTTGTTCACGGAGCGCTCTGTGTCTCGTACTCCGGGCAGTGTCTGACATCTGAGAGCCTCGGTGGTCGCTCAGCGAACCGCGGGCAGTGCGCTCAATCATGCAGACTTGAGTATGACTTAATCGCTGATGGATCAAAGGTTGAACTAGGAAATAAGCGCTACCTAGTATCACCCCAAGATTTATGTGGCTTAGACGACGTTCCGGAGTTGCGACGAATCGGTATTGAATCCTTCAAAATCGAGGGGCGTCTAAAGTCACCCGAATATGTAGCCAGCGCGGTACGCGCGTACAAGCGACGCAGCACATCCCCCTCACCGACCACGGAATCCGACACGCGAGACATGGCGCGCATATTTTCTCGTGGATTCTTTAACGGTTGGTTTAATGGGGTAGACCATCAACGGTTAGTTAATCCACTGATCAGCAGCCATCACGGCCTTGAGATAGGCAAGGTAGAGAACATCACGAGGGATTCCGTCATCATCTCGAGCATAGAGCCACTTGTCGCGGGAGACGGCGTGGTGTTTAAGTCCCTGACCAGCGACGTAACAGCTGGAGGCTCAGTCTACGAGGTTACGCGAGAGGCAGGGCGATGGAGACTCTCGTTTAGTCGAGACTTCCCTGTTCAGCGCGTCCAGGTGGGGATGGTGGTCTTCCTGAACTCGTCACCCAAGGTGCAGACCTCATATCGGCAATCTTTTACTGATCGCGCAAACTTCAAAAAGATTCCGATCTCGATAACTACACTTGGCGAACCCGGCGAGCCACTTCGCGCTGTCGCTCGAGATGACCTCGGTAATCAGGTCACAGCCACCTCACGTCAGCCACTCCTCCAGGCTCGCTCCGCTCCGCTCAGCCAAGATAGTCTGAAGCAATCTTTTGGTGCGCTTGGGGGCTCTGTTTATCATTTAAGCTCTTTGACCAACACGCTACAGGGTGATTGCTTTATTCACGACCGTGAAATCAAGGAACTCAGACGCTCGTTGACCACGGCTCTCAATTCCGCGCGGATACTTCGTACGGCGAGGACTGTTGAGATTTCAAGGTCCACCTGCCCGGAAAATAAAGCCGTCAGCGATCCTCATCCGGCTAGCGATTCCCCAGTCCTCAATGTCCTTGTTCGCGACATATCGCAACTCGATGAACTGAGGAATCTCCCGATTGGGACAGTGTATCTCGATTTCGAATTCGGCAAGGAATACGGCCCCGCCCTCAACATGGTTCGCGCCATGGGCTTCAAATGCGGTATAGCAACGACGAGAATTTTAAAGCCTGGCGAGAACGCTCACTTAAAGGTCATTCAACGCCTCGCGCCAGATGAGATCCTGGTTCGAAACCTCGGCGCGCTTCAATTCTTCCGTGGATGTGACATCCCACTTGTCGGCGACTTCAGCCTTAACATCGCTAATTCATTATCCGCTGAGTGGTTTAGCGACAAGGGACTGACGTACTTCACGCCGAGTTACGACCTGAATAGCAAACAACTTCTCGACCTGATCGCGCGCTGTGACACCTCACGTATTGAGATTACGACCCATCACTATATGCCGGCTTTTCACATGGAACACTGCGTGTTCGCCGCTTTTCTCAGCACAGGCTCAAGCTATCGGGATTGTGGGAGACCGTGTGAAAAACACCGCGTTGAACTACGTGACGTGTCAGGCGCCCTTCATCCTCTGAAGGCGGACGCGGAGTGCCGTAACACGATGTTCAACGGGACTCCTCAGTCCACAATATCTCTCATTCCTGAGCTTCGCGAGAATGGCGTGTATCGCTTTCGCGTCGAAGCCCTATTTGAGGACGCCATAACTCTGCGCCGTAAGATCGAGGCGTATGCGGAGGCGCTTTTTCAAAATAGAAGCAAGAGTGATGTTCTTGAGAAACTCGGCGTCGTTGAGAGATATGGCGTTACTGATGGACAGTTGTACAACATCCGCTCATATCGCGACCGAAAGAAGGAATTCGTTCAACTGCCAGAGCTCGCCACTTCCGCCGATCCAGGTATCGCTGAAGCGCTCAAAAGAAGCGGCATGACAAACCAACAGGCTTAGAGGAACTACATCGCGGACAGATCATCGCACGGACGTGTATCCACCCGGCACTCCGCCCTTGGAGTAAACGACCTGATACAACTGCACCATTCGCGCTTTAAAAAGAGCCTCACAGCCACACAGATAGTAGTGCCACATTCGGCGGAATGGTTCTCCATACTTTTCCTGGAGCGTTGGCCAACTTGCCTCAAAGCGCTCTAACCAGGCTCGCAGCGTGAGGGAGTAATCGTGAGAGAAATTGTGGAGATCCTCAATTACCAATCCTTGCCGCGCCGGATTAGTAATATGCGCCAGGTTGGGGATATATCCGTTGGGGAAAATCCTCTTTCTCAGCCAAACGATATACTGATCGAGAGGGGTCGCTGAACGCAGCGTTAATGTCTCCTCCGAGATAACTTGTAGACCGAACAGGCCGCCCTCTTTTAAGCATCGCTCGACCATGCCAAAGTAGGTACCTATATTACGTCTTCCTACTGCCTCTATCATCTCGATAGATACTATTCGGTCGAATTCGCCTGAAAACGTCTGATAATCCTGAACCAGGATTTGCACATCCAAGTCCTTACAACGCTCACGCGCTAAAGAAGCCTGCTCCTTTGATATCGTAAGCCCTACGACCGACACCCCATACTTTATCGCCGCGTATCGAGCGAAGTTTCCCCATCCGCAACCAATATCGAGCACCTTCATCCCGGGTTTCAGCTGAAGCTTTCGGCAAAGGAGGTCTATTTTGGCGACCTGCGCCTCTTGTAGAGTTTTCGCGGTCTTCCAATACCCGCATGTGTAGGTCATCGTTTCTTTGTCGAGCATGGCTGAGAAAAGATCATTTCCCAGATCGTAGTGACGGCGACCAACTTCAAAGGCCCCCTCGCCTTTCTGGGCGTTTCGAAGCGCGTCTTTAAGATAGAAGGCAAAGAAACTGGGATTAAACTTCCTAAAAGAGATACCCAAGACTGGATCTTGGGTAAACACTCTACAGAGCGTGTCGGTTAGATCGTCGCTCTTCCACTCCCCCCGTATATAGGACTCGCCGAGCTCAAACATACCGCCTCGATTCGCTATGGTCCGAACGATGCTGGGAACCATGGCTGTCTTTTGGGGCGGTTGGGCAGTTTCCGCGATATTGACCAAGATCTCTTCAGCTGTGTCCATACGAATCACTCCTCATGTCGCGCGACGTGCTCATCCATCACGATCGGGCATTTCTTACCGCTTTCATAAGCGATAGCAGAGCCAATCGAGTTTTGTGGATGATATTCTGTTGACTGCGGATAGTATAGGGATGGTTTGGCGTTGGCCTCTTAAAGGGGCAGGTTCGCACCCGAAAATACAGGGTCATTGCCTGTAAGTGAATGCGGGGCATCGTCAGGAATGTGGTCAGGGGATACCGCCTTAAAACCTGCCACAAACGTCGGCTTGTGAGCGGCTCAGCCGCTCCCCGCAAAGTCGCTGAAAAGGCTAATCTTTTGTCTTTCTCAAGATTAACCACGATATTTAGATTTGTTCCCTCTTCCTTCAGGATTACCTCATACTCGCCTTCGCGATCAAAAAATGGCGATACAAAAAACTCCTTAGGAAACCTCCACGCGACCGGTAGTCGTGTGGGCTCACAGACGAGCGGATACACGTGAGTCTCACCAAAAGTGTTATTAACTTGTGTGATAAAGGCTATAAGTCGATCCTGCTCGTCGAAGCAGGCGAAAAAACTCACCGGATTGAAAACGTATCCGAGATATCTAGGCATGGTTATAAGCGTGATCCGATCAGGTGATACAGGAGCGCCCACCTCACCAAGAACTCTCTCTATCCGCGCTCTCAAATCGCCGGGACCGCGCAAATAATCATCGTCCCGCACGCTGAAAACCGCTCGTTTGTTCGCGCGGAAAAGCCACGACGACACAGGCATCGGCGCCCGTAGCTGATCAACATCTAATTGAAACGTGAATATCGGATAGCGGAATAAATGCTCTCTCGGCTCCGCTCTCCAGTGGAGAACCTCGCCAAAAGCGATCGAAGAGCGACTAGAATCACCTCGTTCGCCATAATTAATTGGCATACGCCAACTCTCTCTCACTGCGGCGGGCAGTCGCTTCGGTATCATTCAGGGAGAGCCCGAAAGCTTGCGCTACCTCTAGAGCTGATACCACGGCATCCTCATGAAAGCCGTACCGCATATAAGCCCCGCAGAAGAATGTATGACGAGTCCCATTGAGGCGCCGAATACCTTCCTGACTGATCGGCGAATCGGGCGTATATATCGGATGCGTATACTCAGCCTCATAGAGAATCGAGCGTGCGTCAATCTCATCGGCGCAGTTAAGGGTAACAAAATAATCTCGCGCGGCTCGCAAACGCTGCAGTTTGTTCATGTAGTATGTGATGGCTACCGGTGAATCCGCCGTACTGGATACACGGCGCTTGTAATTCCACGCCGCCCAAAGGCGCTTACGAGGGCCAAGGACAGAGACGTCAGTATGGAGCACGGTGCGATTCTTGCTGTAACTCCACGATCCTAACATTCGCTTCTCTTGATCACTGGCATCACTCAGTAATCCCAGTGCCTCATCCGCGTGAGTGGCTATTACAACCTTATCGAAAAACTCCGGTTCCGCCCCTTCAGTATGCAGTACAACTCCACTGTCTGTCCGCTCCAGCTTGATAGCTCTCTTGTTAATTCGCAGCTCGCCCGAGAATCTCTCGCGAAACGCCTTGATGTACGAGTGACTTCCCCCCACGACGGTCTGCCACTGTGGTCGGCGCCTCATCTCGAGCATGCCATGATTATTGAAAAACGTGAGAAATGAGAGGGCTGGAAATCGCAGAGCGTTGGAGTCGGGCGCCGACCATATTGAGCCAATCAGCGGCGCCAGGTAATTATCAAAGAAGAATCGCGAGGTTCCCAGTCGCTTCAGGTACTCCTCGAGAGGAACGTCGCCGAGACGGCCCATCCGAAGATCTTTAAGCGCTCGGCGATTAAAGCGCTGCTGCTCAAGGAGCATGGATAAAAACTTCGGGTTACAGAGGTTCGCGGGCGCTCTCAAAAATTCCGCGATTGATGGGCCCATGTATTGCAGCCCCGTCTTCTCGCAGGAGAAACCAAAAGACATATCCGAATCTTGGCGGCGCGCGCCAAGTTGATCGAGGAATCGATAAAAATGAGGATAGTTCCGTGGATTGCAAACAATGAAACCTGTATCCACTGACAATTGCGCATTAAGCGGGTCCTGGACTACTCGAGTGTTCGTGTGCCCTCCGAGATAGTCATTTCGCTCCAAAAGAGTGACATGATGCTTCGATGATAAGACATACGCCGCTGTTATACCCGCTACACCACCACCGACCACTACAATTCGCAAAGGTTTGTCTACCAACACTTATTCACAATCCTCTCATACACAGGCGCCGGCAATATGCGGGCAACCTTCAACACCCACGAAAAAGGGAACGGGAACGCTATCTCGCGTTTCTGTCTCTTGATGCCTCGGCAAATAATTCGCGCGGCTCTTGAAGCGTCAACGAGAAACGGCATCTTGAAATCATTCTTATCTGTGAGCGGCGTCTTCACGAAGCCGGGATTGACGATCGATATCGTTATGCCTTTTGGCTTAAGATGAAACCTAATGCTCTCCAAAAAGTGAATCATCGCGGCCTTGCTCGCTCCGTAAGCCGCGGCTCGCGGTAGCCCACGATAGCCCGCTAAGCTGGCCACCGGCGCGATATACCCTCTACCCCGAGCGAGCATACGTGGCAGTACCGCTTCAATACAGTGCAGCATACCACCAAAATTGACTCGCATGAGGCCAAGATATTCTTCACTGTTGAAGCTCTCGGGAACCGTAAAAATATGTGTCCCAGCGTTCGGAATCGCCAGATCAATCTCCCCGAATGTTGACTCAATGGAGTCGACGATCTTCTTCATCTGACTAAGATCCTCAACATCTCCCGCAAAGCATCGCACCGAATCCCCAGAACCCGCCACTTGCGCGCGTAAGACTTCAAGCGCCTCCGCCCTTCTCGCCGTGATCGCGACCTTCGCGCCTCGCTTCACTAATTCCCGGGTGAGCGCCTCGCCAATGCCACTGCTAGCACCCGTCAGCCACACGATCTTATCGCGCAAGTCAAAACAAGTCATGATGCATACCTCACTCCGCTCTCTCGTGGAAGTTTACCGACTCTAAGACGTTTCAAAAACGACCCTTGCCTATGTGCGCCGAAATCAAACAATCGTCTTGTGAGGGAGTGAAATTCCCCTCAGTCCCGCCAACCCTTGAACAACCAGGGCACTATAGCCCCTCCCCCTGGGCACCACAACCTGGCGCTCCTTCTGGAGCAGGCGAAATGGACCCCGAAGACCAGGATTGACGAGGGTTCGTAAAGCATCGAAGATTGAGGCACTCAGCTAACGCGCCTAGTGTCGAGGAGCCTCACATGTCACTCATATCCCCCAAGGGTTCTCGTTCAATTCTTTTAGGCGCGAGTGTTTATTTCGCTTTATGTGGGCTTTCCGCCATACTTTGGCCAGTATCATGGTTGTGGGCGTCGGGACTACCAACAACGCTATCACCCGTCCTGACAGTTCTCTTCGAGGTTCTCGGCGCCTACCTCTGCTCGCTCGCGATAGGTTCCTTGATTGCGTACAAATCCCCGCAGGTTAATTCGGGACTTATACTCACCCTAGTGTTGGCGAACGCCTTTGACTTCATGGCGACCCTTGGGGCGCTTATTCGAGGAGACCTTCCCGCGCTCAACGGCGGTCTTTTTCTGGCCGTCGCCATGGTCTGGACAACCTTACTGGTGCTTGTCTGGCTGGCGGCTAAGGAGAACAGCGCTCGACCTCGGTCGTGAATCCACCCGTGTCACCGGAAACCCCGCTCAACTGACGAGAGCATGGCTGATGACCTTATTCTCGGCTCCATCTTTGGGTGATGCTGTCCAGCCATTACCCCGCTTGTGGCAGGGATATCAGGAGGCGACAACCCTGATTAGCGCCTTCCGCCTCTAGCAGTCGCACGGTTCCACCATGAAGCTCAACAATACTTTCAACGATAGACAGCCCCACCCCTAGTCCGTCTCTATCTCGCTGATTACTTCCCCGGCTAAACATTGAGAACATCTCTTCTTGATCCTCGCTGCTGATACCCGGTCCATTATCCAGGCACTCTATCCGGATAAGTTTCGAGTCATTTTCATGTTCATGAGAAACCGTTCGAAACACGACACGCACTATCTCTTGGTCGGAGTATTTGACCGAATTTCCAATCAGATTTAGGACGACTCTTTCTAACAAGGCTCTATTGCCTCTAAGTAGCGGGATGTCTCCACAAGCTACTTCAAGGCGTCGATTAGCTGTAACTTGGATTTCACTGGCGACCCCTTCTATCAGCTCCTTAAGATTAAGCGGCGACATCGATACGGCTCCAGCTCGCAATCGAGACATATCATAGGTAGCTTCAACTACTCGTAGTACTTGTCGAGTAGACTCGATCGAGCTCGTCAGCAATGCCCGACTTTTTGAATCAAGCGTCCCCCCTTGTCGCTCGAGTAGATGCTCAATTTTAAGCGAAAGCGCGGATAAAGGAACGCGAATATCATGCGCGAGCGTCGTGCAAAAATCATCGAGTCTGTCATTGCGCTCTTGCAGCTGCTCGTTGGCGCGCACAAGATTAAATCGCAGGCGCGCCATTTCCCGCTCAAGCCTTCGAATACGAAGCATATCTCGTATCGCTTGGGACAAGGAGGGAATCAGCTGGCTGTCTCGAACGACATATCTCCTATTCGATTGAGCGATGCATTTAATGACATCAGGGTTATCACAGCGCGATATGATCAATACCTCTGGCTCGTCATCCAGCAGTCGCAAGCGAGCCAGCAATTCCGCCGCTCGCATATCCGCGATGTCATAGTCAAGGACCGTCACGGCGCATGACTGCTCTCGTAGCAGGCTCATATACGCGGACAGACTAGTCGCCTGGCGTATGTCGAGCTCGGGAAGCAGCCGTGTCAGCGCCTCGCCTAGGCTCGGATCGATATTAGATAGGTCGGTGTAGAGAACTATTCGCTCTTGGCTTAGCGGTTGCACAATACCCTCCCCTTTCTCGGCGAACTTGGAAAGACAGGTAACGAGACTGTTCTCTTTCTTTACTGAGTGGCTTTACGCAGGTAGTTCTTGAGACGAATGAGCGCCCTAGAACGGATCTGAGACGCTCTCGACTCAGTGACGCCGAGAATCTCACCAATCTCCTTCAGATTCAGCTCTTCATAGAAATACAAGCTGATAACGAGCCTCTCTTTCTCGGGAAGGCGATCGAGCGAGCGCGCTATGAGGCTCACCTTCTCGTGTCCCAGAAGTTTATTGAGCGGATCTTGTCCCTTGCTGGCAAGCCAGTCCTCGGCGTGGAAACGCTCCTCTCCGTGTCCAAAGCCTAGTTCCTCGAAGCTCAGCATCACGATGCTACCTACTTCTCCCAGCAGCTGCTGTAGTTCCTCAATCGGAATACCTAACTCCAACGAGACTTCCTCGTCGCTTGCGGGTCGACCGAGCTTCTGCTCAATTCGATGGTAAGCCATCTCAATTCGATGAGACTTGAACCGTAGCGACCGCGGCAACCAATCCTGCGATCGGAAGCTGTCCAGAATCGCTCCGCGGATGCGGAATTGGGCGTATGTGCTAAAATTGGTCTCGTGTTTGGGGTCGTACTTCTCCAGCGCGTCCACCAGCCCAATGATTCCCGAATTTAGCATCTCCTGAAGATCTACATCTTTGGGGAGCCTTCCGGAGAGTCGATGGACCACTCGTTTCACGAGCGGCAGGTAGCTCCTGATTAGCTCTTCCTTCTCGAAGTCGTCGACATTTCTATATGCCTCTACCGCTGATCGTTTTGGCTTAACCACGGTTTATCTCCTCGTAACTCGCGACCGCTTTAATCACTATTCCAAAGGTCATGCCAATAACTACCGTGGCGACCAAGCATTTGTATATTATCTTTACCGTTCGTACTCCCGCTTGCATTCCTCCCACAAACAGGACGATGTACGCAGCGATTATCGTGACCGCGCACATGACTTTTAGCAGTCTGTGCTGACCACTTCTCTTAGTCGTTTTTATCCGCTTAACGAGCCGCTTCTTCGCCATACGACAGTTCTAAAAGCTGGCGAAAGAAGAACTGCATACCGCCCTTCACTCTATTACGCCGCGCGCTATAAACGAGCGACTTCGACGTCTCTAGTATTGCGCGCGCCGCGGGACTCGAGGGAAAGGCTAACGCTAAAGGTCTCCTCTCCATAATGCACTGTCGGACCTGATTATCACTCGGTATCCATCCCACGAACCGCGTCTCCACCTGGAGAAACTTACCTACGGCTTTCGTCAGGGAATTGAAGGCGATTTTCGCCTCCGCCTCTGACGACACATCATTCACAACGATTGAAAACTCCCTCTCTGCGTACTCGGAACTCAAGACCTTGATTAACGCGTACGAATCAGTCAACGACGTTGGCTCACCGGTGATCACACACACAATCTGGGCGGCGGCATTGTTGAAATACATCACATCTGAACCGATACCTGCCGGAGTATCGATGAGAAGGAAGTCATAACGGTGAGCGACACGCTCAATCTCTGACATCAAGAGAAGCTTCTCACCCGACCCTAAATTCTGGATTTCCTCAATTCCACTAGCGGCGGGAATGATCGAGATACCCCCTGGCGCATCTATCAGTATATCGTCCAGGGAGCATTTTCCCTTGAGCACTTCATGGAGGGTTCCTTTCGGCTGAATCCCTAACAGCACATCCACGTTAGCGAGCCCCATGTCCGCGTCGAGCACTAAAACGGAATGTCCCTGCGCGGCCAGAGATATGGCCGTATTCACGACAGTGTGCGTCTTGCCCACACCACCCTTGCCACTCGTGAAGCTGATAACTCGTGTAACAGCCGACTGTGCTTGATTATTTCTTACTATATCCACGTTAAAGCCCCTTCGATGACCAATCCCGATTTTTACACTGGGACTGATGTTTTGATTCACTCAACGTTCAATCAGGTCCAACTAACTTCAGGTGGACCTACTGTTTTTTCGTAACTCCGCTAACTATCCAGTACGACATAACTTTATCAATCGCTAATTCCTAAGACCCCGAGTGATTGAACCCGTGTGTTAGCCGCTACCTCATGATGACTAACGACCGCGTAGCCAGGCGCGAAACGATTCACGAAATTGAAGACCGCTGGCCTCAGATGACCGGGCGCCAAGAGTACTGGAGTCTGTCCAATCTCACCGAATTTCTCCGCTGACGAGGCCAACTTATTAATGATTATTTGAGCGGTTCCCGGCTCGAGAGCGAGAAATGACCCTTCATCAGTCTGCTGAAGCGCCTCACTGATAGTCCTCTCGAGCGCCGGAGTAAGACTGACTAAAGGTAACACGCCATCGGGAGTTGTATATTTCGACGTAATGGCTCTCGAGAACTTCCGTCGAACGAACTCCGCCAGGCGCTCTGGGCTCTTAACGCTCGGCGCCCAATCAGCACAGGTTTCTAGGATCGATCGAAGGTCTCGTACACTCACTTGTTCTCGAAGTAGCAAGGCAAGGACTTGCTGCAGATTCCCCAGATTCATGACGTTCGGAATAAGCTCCTCCACTACCTTGGGCGCGGATTTCGAGAGATTATCCACCAAGTGCTGCACTTCCTGACGGCCGAGCAATTCATGCATATGAGCTCGTACCAGCTCCGTAATGTGGGTCGTGATGACTGTTGATAGATCAACCACGGTGTAGCCCGCGAACTGCGCTCTCTCCTTCTCTCCTTCGCTAATCCAAAGAGCGTCGAGACCAAAGGCAGGCTCCTTTGTTGGAGTACCTGGTACCGGCGTGGCGACGTTGCCTGGATCCATGGCCAACAAGTGATGCGGCTTTAACGTACCCAAGCCAATTACCGTGCCGCGAAGCATAAAGCGGTATTCTGTCGACTTGATACGAACATTGTCCCGGATGTGAATCGGAGGAACGATGAAACCATAGTCGAGAGCGAATTGTCTTCTGATTGACCGAATTCGCTCAACAAGGTCACCTCCCTCGACTATCTGAACGAGCTCAAATCCAACCTCAAGCTCCAACGTATCCATCGAAAGGAGTCCCGTTACCTCCTCCGTACTGCCCGGCTTCGGTCCCGTGTTCTCCGCCGTCTTCTGGCTCTCCTCGGACTGCTGTTTCTCTCTCAAGTCTAACGCCGCCTTGCGCTTCATGAACCCTATTACCCCGGTACCAGCGCCTAGCATAACGAATGGCAAAAACGGGAGTCCTGGGAGGATCGCCATAGCGAAGGCGACGGCGGAGGTGAGAAACAGTGGGCGTGCGCTCTGTCCAAGCTGCGAGAGGACTTCGCTTCCTAAGTCATCTCCTGAAGCGGCGCGAGCGACAATCAAACCTGACGCTGCGGAGATGATAATTGATGGCAGCTGCGCGACCAGACCTTCACCAATTGTCAGGATAGTGTACGTCTGAGCCGCGTCTTTCCAGTCCATTCCATGCTGCACTATACCGATCAAAAGACCGCCCACCACGTTGATTCCGACCAGGAACAAGGCCGCGACAGCGTCTCCCGCCACGAACTTCGCGGCTCCGTCCATCGCTCCGTAGAACTCGGCCTCCATCGTCAATTCCTTTCGACGAACGCGAGCTTCCTTGTCATTAATTAGTCCGATATTAAGATCTGAATCAATCGCCATCTGTTTACCAGGCATGGCGTCCAAGGTGAACCGCGCCGCGACCTCAGCGATACGCGACGAACCCTTCGTGAGTACCTTTAGGTTAACAAGATTAATACAGATGAACATCACCACTCCGATGATGTAATTGCCGCCGACTACAAATTGACCGAAGGCCTGAATTACGTGTCCCGCCGCGTCCATACCCGAGGCTCCATTGAGAAGAATGAGACGGGTAGAAGCGACGTTCATCGCGAGTCGGAACAGCGTTGTCACCAGGAGAATCGCTGGGAACGACGAGAACATAAGTGGTCGGTCTATATACAGAGACGTGAAGAGGATAATGAGAGAAATCGTGATATTGAGCGCGATACAGACGTCGAGGATAGGTGTCGGTAACGGAAAGATAAGGATCGCCAAAATCCCGACGAGAGCCACCGGGATGAACAGTCCACGCAGACCAGCATTTTTAAACGGAATACCTGCCGCTAACGCGTTCGTCATACTCTGCCTGCCTATTGAGTTGATATACCCGGAGCGCGAGGTCTCTTGAGGCGATATACGTACGCCAGTACCTCGGCCACAGCTCTAAACAGTTCGCGAGGAATCTCACTACCAACTTCAGTCGAAGCATACAGGGCTCGCGCCAATGCTTTTCTCTCAAGTATCGGAATATTATGTTCCTTCGCTATCTCCCTTATTCGTTGCGCCATAAAATCCGTCCCTTTCGCGACGACAATCGGAGCAGCGAAGTTGGCTCGATCATACTTTATCGCGACCGCGTAGTGCGTAGGGTTTGTGACGATAACGTCCGCTTTCGGAACGCTTGTGCGTAATTTATTTTGTAGACGTTGCTGCCCCTTTAGAACCATCTTGCGCTTCATCGACTCGTCTCCTTCGACCGACTTGCGCTCGTCTTTTACTTCCTCTTTAGTCATCTTGTTTTGCTTAAGCCACTGGAAGCGTCCCCACACGATGTCTAGGGCCGCGATCGCGAAGAAGATGTACATAATCTTCCAGAACACGTTCTTCATCGCCTCTCCGGTGAGATTGAGGACATCCGTAAGGGACATATGCACCAGCGATACCATTTGGGGAGCGTATTGTTTGAGCGCCCAATATCCTATGGGAAGAACAAGCGCGAGCTTGATGATAGCTTTCAGGAGATTGGTGATTCCCGTCAGAGAGAAGATCCGTTTAATGCCTTTAAGAGGATTGAGCAGGTCCCAACGAAACTTTATCCATTTGTCCCGTTTATTCCAGTTGGTCTGTAGCATGACTGTTATTCCGGCGATCACACCGACACAGCATGTGATTAGCAAAATATCTGGCAGGATTAGCATCGAGACACGAGCAAACCCGTCTATGAGATCGGTCGTCGTCAGCGCGCGGTTTTCGCCGATCATGGTAAATGCTCTCACGAGCATATACTTCATGTCCGTATAAAGTACGTTCCAGGAATAGCTTACGACGAGAAAACCAGCCACGAGCACCATCGCGTGCTCAAGGTCTACTGAATGAAAGAGCGCTCCCTCCTTGCGAACCTCTCCTAGCCGACGCTCAGTCGGCATCTCAGTACGCTGTTCGGGTAAACTATCTTTTGCCATTCTTGAGATTCACTAAGTTAGTGACACAACCAAGACATCCTTGTGCGTCCGTTAAGGAATTGACACACAATCAGTCCCTCAGACTCGCCTGCAAAAGATATGCCTATGATAAGTTACTGGAAGAAGGGAAAGTGGCGGCCCAAGAGCGTCAGAAAAACGGCTCTCAACTGGGTATTCCGCCAAGTCTCGACATGAGCGACCGCTGCTAAGTGGCGAGTTCTAAGCCAGAATCCGTCCGATCACCTCTGGCAATCGAGTCATCTCGCGAGCGAGAAAATTCGCGACCTCGGGAAGCGCGAGAACTGAAATCGCGAAACCGATCCCGATCGTCAGTGGAAAGCTTATAATGAATATATTGACGGTTGGAATCGCTTTCGAGATCAGTCCCATCACGAAATTAGTCAAAAGAAGCGCCACCACGACTGGAGCGGCTATGAGGCACCCAATCTGAAAAATTCGCCCTGTTTGCTCCATGAATGTCTCAAGCCCCGCTGCCGACATCATAAAAGTCCCGGGAGCGATACCTGAGTCAACACCCGCTAAAGCTGATATAGCGACGTGATGACCACCGACAAGTAAAAAAACGGTAATGGTGAGGTCGCTATAAATACGCGCCAAATCCGAAAGTGGCGCGGAGGTGGATGGGTCAAAAAGCTGCGCTCCGTTAAGTCCCATGGTTCCACTCGCCAAATGACCTGCTGTCTGCGCTCCTGACACTATAAATAGCGGCACGAATCCGACAGCCGAACCTAGCAATATTTCCGAAAATACCTGCGCTACCATTAATCCCATGTCTGTTGGCACTGGCGCGGCTCGCTCCACATGCAAAGAGACCAGAGCTAGCACGAGGCAGGCTGGGTAACGAATCGTAATTCCAGCGATACCACTTCCGAGACCGGGAACGATAATCATAAACGCCATGTACCTGGTCATCAGGAGTAATAGCGTCCAACCGAGGTCGAGCCTCGTTACGAACAGATTAGCTAAACTACCAAGGCTATCGATTGCCACAATTGTAGGCCTCTCTTAGACTCTAGTGAGGCGTTATATTGCCGATCTGAGTGTATACATACACTGTGAAGCTCGCGATTCGATTAATCATAAAATGCCCAAACATTAACATTCCCACAACAGCGGCTCCAATTTTGGGGATGAAGGCAAGCGCTGGATCATTTATCTGCGTCGCGGCCTGGAAAATACTCACGAACAAACCTGCCACCAGACCAAAAATGAGAATCGGCGCGCAGGTGTAAAGAGCTGTCTCAATGCTAATTTGACCGAGTCTCAAGAAATCATCCACTCCCATGCTATTCTCCTATACTTGGTAGGTCTTAACCAAAGAGCTAATAATCAAGTGCCAACCGTCGACTATCACGAAAAGCATGAGCTTTAATGGCAGCGATATGACGACCGGAGGGAGTGTAATCATGCTCATAGATGTCAAGACTGATGACACGACCATATCCAGCACCAAAAATGGTAACGCTATTAAAAACCCGATCTGAAAAGCGGTATTGAGCTCGCTGAGAATGAATCCCGGCACCGCGACGAAAAAAGGCACATCGTTCGGATCTTTGGGGAATTCAGATTTGGTAATTTGCAAAAACAACGCTAAATCCTTTTCACGCGCGTGCCTAACGAGAAACTCCTTAAGAGGGGCTGAAGCTTTGATGAGCGCTTGAGACTGATCCATCTGACCGTCCAGGTAGGGCTTAACGCCAGCGTCGTAACTTTTCTGGAACACTGGACCCATGATGGCGATAGTGAGAAAGAGCGACAAACCCGTAATAACGGTATTGGGCGGGAGGGACGACGTTCCTATAGCCGTACGGGTCATTCCGAGCACAACCGAGATACGAGTGAAACACGTCATGCACAATATCATCGCCGGCGCGAACGACAGTACTGTGAGCAACAGTAGAATCTTTAGGCTACTGGCGACAGAATTGCCGCTGGCCAACTCACTTCCCCCGATTGACACCGACAGATCGGGAAGTCCCGCCGCCTGAGCGTAGGCATCCTGTGACGACAGTGACGTAGCGAAAACTCCCATCGCTATGGCAAATGAGACGCGCGCGAAACAGCTACGCATTGAACACCTCTTCTCGCGCTGTCTCAACATCGAGGGACTCGCTAAAAGAGGCCGCCATGATGGTATTCGTTGGAACAAGGGTCACATGTTCCGAGCCGCTAGCGACGATAAACTCTTTTCCATCGAGCGACACGAGTATCAACGCGGACTTCGAGGAGAGCGAAAGACGCTCTCGTACCATCATCCGTCGTTTCGACGACGCTCCACTTTTAGTTCCGAACTTTCTATAGAGATGCACGCCACCGGCGAAAACACCGAGGCAGAAAAACAGCGCCCCAACCATTCGCAAACAGGAAGCCGTGACAGAACCCGAATCAGTCGCCGCGAAGCTCGCGCCCATCACCGCTGGCATCTCGGCGGCCACGATTCGTGGAATCACCGCGAATATCGCGAGGACGCACGTCCACCACATACCACTTCTCATAACGCGCGTCAGACTTTCCTGATTCATTATCGCCCCTCAAGTCCCTCGATTCGGTCTTCTGGCGAGATAATATCGGTCAAACGAACGCCGAATTTCTCATTGACGATAACCGCCTCACCACGAGCCACGGACTTTCCATTGATATAAATATCGAGAGGCTCTCCCGCGAGCTTTTCGAGCTCAACCACGGACCCCTGCCCCAACTGCAAAAGATCCTGGATAGTCATGCGCGCTCGTCCAACCTCCACGGTCACTTGAAGCGCGACATCCATGATGAACTCAAGCGTTCGACCATATTGCCTCTTAGGTGTCGCCGTCGCCGCCGCCGCCGCCGCGACATCCGCCGCCGCCTGGGCGACTTCCTCTAGACCTTGCTCTACCTCATTATCTACCATTGTTCGTCAGCTCCTGTTTATTACGGATATTAATCAAATCATTCTTCGGAATATCCCTGGAAATACGTACCGCTCTATTCCCACGGAGACTTCCGACGCTGCCATAAAATTTCGGCACTCCCTCAACCATAATTCGAGCGGCTTCAGTTGGATTAGTCTCGAGTGTGATAATGTCTCCTGGACCAAGAGCCAAGAAATCACGAGTCTTGATCGACCCACGAGCTAACTGCACACTCATCGAGCACATTGTCTGAAGCACATTTCCCTGCATACGCCTCAACAAAGCTCCATCGACTTCAAGGCGAGTGCTCTGGATGCTTGTGGAGAGTTTTGAACGCAGAGGCTCAAGCGTTGAATACGGCATGCAGATGGTTAAATTCGTGCACTCTTGCTCAAGCTCTATCTCAATGTTAACGACAATTACCACGTCCGACGGGGGCGCGATGGTTATCGCGAACGGATTGACCTCCGCTCGTAGGTACTCAAAATCGATGTTGTATACTGGAGCCCAAGCCTCCTTGAGTAATTCAAGGGCGATCTGCACTACTTTCCCGATAAGACGGCTTTCAATTGGGGTATACTCTCGTCCCTCAACTTTCACTCTGCTTTGCCCCTTGCCCCCGAACAAACCATCGATAACTCCAAACACAAAGGGGGCCGAGACTACGACGAGAGCTTGCCCTGTCAAAGGCGCCATCTTCACCACATGAAGCGATGATGGTAAGGGCAGCTTCTTCATGAAAGATCCGAACTTCACCATCTCGATCCCACCGACATTCGTGAAACAGGTTCTTCCAAGAAACTTCGCCAGACCTGTACGAAATTGCCGCGCGAATCGCTCATGAATCAACTCGAGAGTCGGCATTCGACCACGGATGATACGCTCCTGGCTCGCCAGGTCGAATTTCTTCACATTCTGCTGAAGCTGTGTCTCGACTGAGCCGTCTTCGATATCTCCTTCAGAGAGTCCCTTTAGCAGCGTATTGATCTCGTCCTGGCTTAGTACTTGATTCATGCGATTCCTACTGGATTACAAACTGAGTGAAATACACCCGACGCACATCCTCACGATGAAGTCGCTCATTAATGAGATCTTTGATCCCTTTCTTCAACTTCTCCTTACCCTTGATATCCTCCAGATCAGAGGCGGATTGTTGTGTCAAAAGCGAGATTATTCCATCTCGAATCGGGACCATTCTCGAGTAAAGTCTTCGTGGGACATCCGGAGTCTCGAACTCAGCCTGTAGCTGCACACGGATGTATTTGCCTCCCGATAAATTGACTAAAAAAGTCTCGAAAGGAACGATGGCTCCGAGAGCCTCTTCCCCCTCCTCTAGTTCGATGTCATCTCCATGTCCTTCAAGCTTGGCGTGAGTTTCATCCTTGTTAGCGTCCTGGGTGTCGACTTTAACGTCCTCTACCTGCGGCGCTGGCTTTGACGAGCCAAGCATTAAATAGCCAACTGGTGCCCCAACACCGACAACGAGAAGCGCCACACCCGCAATCAAAAGCATCTTCTTCCGATTCGCCGGAGAGGGAAGAGCCTGTGTCTCTGTTTGTTCGGTCCCTTTTTCCTCAGCCATGATCCTCACTACCTGTGAACTATCTTGATAACTCCGACGGGATTCTCGATTTGTGGGTGTCGAGCTTGTATCGCTCGGCACTCGCCATCAATCTCCACCTCCAGCGCTAGCGGCTGTCTCAATATCTCCGCTAATCCACCGCCGACTCTTCGCAGTAGCTCCGCTCGAGGATAGGTCCCGCATATCTCCAGAATCATCTGAGCTGTACCCTCAGGATTCTGTAATACCGCGCGGCCAACCGACGTAATAATCTCCTGAAGTTGCGCTCCCTGCTCTTCGCTGAAAGCGATTCTGGTAAGCACAAACTCCCCAAGCTGTTCAGGAGACGTACGGAGTCCTAGAGACCGATTTGCAAGAGAGGTGCCAAGGCGGCCGTCGGAAGTTAGAATCGGTGTAAGTGGCTGTTTGCTGGCATCAGAGCTAAAACTAACCTGGCTCCAGGGCGTCAAAACCAAGAAGAAGCAAACTAAGAGCGTCAAAAGATCGCCAAAGCTGATGAGCCACACCAGATTCGTGGCGCTTGAACTTCCCTGATAAGAGCGAGACGGTGAGTTATTCATTACCTCCCTCCGTCTCGTGAATACGCACGACACCTCCTACAGTTCGCCCTGAGACGCGGTCCCTAATCGCGTATCGAACCGATCCCGAAGGAACGCCATGCCTCCGGAAAAATTGGTCGAGCTGTTCAGTCAGAGTCGCGGCGCGGATGGCTCCATTATCGACCTCAGCGAGAGCCATTCTTGGTACCGTTAGTTCAACGCTCGCTGTAACGTCGTGAGTCCTCAGCACTTCCACCAACGCGCGTAATCGGTCATGATCTTCAGCGCTGAAACCATCAGTCAGAAATGCCTCCGATAACATTATCTCTCCGAACGCCGCGGACCGCGCGATTGTCGCTCGCTCAGGAAAGTGCGGTAATTTCGGTAAACTAGCGGTCTGAAAAGCCGCTACAAAAAAGACCAAAATAATGAGCAGCACAGCCACATACTGCGTGTAAAACGCTCGTAAGATCCGTCTGTCTAGCCCAAGAGCGGTCATACTACTTTTCTCACTAGGTATTATTAGCCGCCAAACTCGCGAACCCTCGTAAGCGCTGCTCGAGCATCATCGGGTTCTCACGTTGAGCTATACTCACAAGACCCTCCAACGTGATGTTTTTGCACTGCTCTCTCTCATGCGCGAGAAGCCGCAACTTGCCGGCTATTGGGAAAAAAACTAGGTTGGCGGCAATCGAACCGTACAAAGTCGCCACCAGCGCCATCGACATAGCTGGACCAACGGTGGTGGGATCCTGAAGAGCCCCCAACATCTGAATAAGCCCTATCAACGTGCCAATAAGTCCCATTGCGGGCGCGAAATTTCCCATCGTCTCCCATACCTGCACGGATCTCCACGCTTGGTCCGTGGAAGTGCGCATCTCGGTTGTTAGGATTCGACGCGCCTCCTCGATATTGTGACCGTCCACCACCAACGTGAGCCCCAGTCGGAGAAAGTCATCGTCAGCGTCCGTCGCCTGCTCCTCGAGAATCAAAATGCCTCGTTCCTTCACCTGCTGCGACAAGCTCATCAAATACTCAATACGCTCCTGCGGAATTGACGCATCTGAAAAAAATGCGCCACGCAGAGCAGACAGGGAGATTCGCAGATCGATCGTTGAGAATTGAATAAGAGTGCTAGCGAGGGTGCCACCGACAACGAGGAGCAACCCCTCAAGATTCAAGAATCCGAGTGGCTTTCCTCCCGAAAACGCGCCAAACACTATAAGAGCGATGCCCACTCCTAAACCAGCGATGATGGAGCCATTCACAGCGGGAGTCTCACGCGACGCGACTCGGTGGGGCCTCAATCGATAACTCTCAGAATCTCGCGCCTGCATCATCCCGTTCCTCGTATTATCCCGCCCACTCCACGAGCTGTGGGGGTTCTCGTGCTGTCAGCTGCGTGACACTCACGTTGTTTAAAATAGGTGATCGGAGGCCCGACGACCTCTTTACCACCCGTAAACACCTGAAATCACGCCCATGGAAGGCTCGAAGGCCCGAACTTTTGGCGCTTTTTCCCGTGCTACCCAGTTGAGATGTCAAAGCTACGACAAAGGGATGATGAATTTGGTCTATCCCCGACCAGCAACCGGACCAAAGCTGTCGACACTGGGCCACGCTGAACCGTGATTAGCTCGGGTAGTAGTGAAAGCGGTCCGCTAGGAGCTTCGACGAGTATAGAGAATCTCAAACGAGATGAACTTCTTACCGCTAGGCGCGGTATCCTCCATCACGAACCGATAAGAATCGTCCGATGTGACCTGCAGCGTGGACCGAACCGCCTTCTCTTTGCCAAGGAGTGGATCATATACCTCACTCACCATCTCGAAGATGTTACTTTCAGGCACATACTTTCCTGTAGATACGGAAAGCGCGGTATTAAGTGAGTCCACCCATACCATTTTGAAAGCTCGTGCGCCGTTGTCGTAACCCAATAATCCCATCCCCTCAAATTCCTCGCCCGCCGTTTTTCCTTTAAAATCCTCCTGCAGAAAGCGCTTACCGAGGATCCAGTGAATACTCGAACGCCCCGTGGAGACCTGCGCTGTTTCTCCTGGACCACTACGTACGGTTATCGTGGCGTCCCATTCTCCTTGGAAAATTTCGAGCAAACGATGAGAAGCGCCTGGCTGACTAAGAGCCGCCCAAGCCGAGGGAGTCAGCCCAACAGGAGAAACCCCATCTTGTGACGAGCGAAAACTACAGGCTGATATCGTTAAGATCGCCAGTGCTGCTAATAACGCATTTCGTAATCTCATCATAATGCCTCCGAGGCGCTGATACCGCATCCTCATAAGCCACCACTCTGCACCGACAGTGATAACATTTTCAATAAGGTTTTTCGTGACGCCCATTCACTTGCACCTTGCCGATTTATAGAGCGCGACGCACAATGCCGTGATATGCCAGTATGCGCTCCTCGACGTATTCATAATCCGCTGAAACCTCCTCGGCTCTCGTCTGGAGACACCATCGCCGTCATAGCGCCCGCGAGCCCTGCGATCGATCGCGGGACGTACGACGCTATACCTCGGAAACTTAACGACCTAGGATACAACGTTGTGTTTGGGGCTCACGCTAGAGAATCCTTGGGATTTTTGGCCGGGTCGGACAATCATCGTCTCCTGGATATCAATGACGTATTTCGGTCTCCGTCAGTGCGGGCGATCGTATGCGTCCGGGGTGGTTATGGCACGGGAAGGATTCTCCACTCCATTGATTTCGCCGGGCTCAAGGCGCACCCAAAGATTCTAGTTGGATGCAGCGACATCACGGCGCTTCTGTGCGGCGCCGCGATAGAATCCCAAGTGGTCTGCTTTCATGGACCAACAGCCCAGGCGCTAAGCGAGGACAACTGCCCGGTATTTACTGTTCAATCACTCCTGAAAACAATCACGAGCTACGTCACCGCTCCTGGCTCGCTCTTATCAGGCCTCAACGAGTCTAAGTCGTCCATTGAGGTCATCAACTCAGGCGACGCGACAGGTCCACTCGTAGGAGGCAATCTAGTTACGCTGATTTCACTTATCGGAACCAAATTCATGCCAAATTTCGATGATTCCATCCTATTCTTAGAGGACATTGGAGAGACTCCCTTCAGAATCGACCGATATCTGACTCAATTCTTGTCACTAGGTCTCTTGGATCGAGTTCGTGGATTCGCGCTTGGAACATTTGAACGATGCTCTTATCGACCCGAGGAGGCACACCTTAAGCAAAGCCTTAGAGACGTGATCATTGATCGTCTCAGCTCTCTCGGAAAACCAATTGTCCTGGGGTTACCCTTTGGGCATACGCATCTGAACGCGACCCTACCGATCGGAGTTCAAGCCACTTTATCTGGAAATCGAGGAGACTTGATAATTGAGGAGCCAGCCGTCTCCTGACATCAAGGGACGAGCGCTTCTTCGATCCTTCTTCCGTCTGGTGAAAACTTCATAATTTCACTGGTCTTGGAGGTAACATCGACGACCTTTACTTTCACAGACGGCTTCTCCATTTCCACCGGCACGATTTCGCCAAGCACACTTGAAATAGGTTTGGACGCCTCGTTTGGTCTACGATCGTTTTGCCCTCGCAGACCAAGCGACACCTTACCATGCATCGCGGCCAGACTGACTCTGATTGCGTCTCTAATGGAAAGCAAGAGAGTGACAGTCACCAAATTAGACGAGGCCGTCGCTGCCTGTTGTGGCACCCCTTCTGTGGCTTTATTTGAGGCAAGCACTCGAACCGGTCCCGCGAGCACACTGATCGTTTCGCGTCCAAACGCGCTGGTAAGCCACAGGAGATCGACATCGGTGCCTGGCTGCGCCCATCCATCAACGTTATCGAGAAGAGGCTGCTCGACTTGAAGAGCAACTGCGCGATACTTTTTGGGTAGCGCCGCGGTCAGAACATGTACCGGCTGGCGATTAGTGAGAACGCCTTTTAGCACCGGCTGATTCTTCACGAGGACACCCTTCGCGTACATGCCCTTGAGTTCATCGAAACTTCTGACCGTATCGCCAGAAACCTGCTCCTCGGGGCGCTGCTCTTTTCGGAACATATTTGGCTGAAAGGATGTCCCAACTTGTAGAGTCTCTATTGGAACAATTATCTCCAAACCAGCCAGTGGAACCAGTTCAACTTCCTTGGAGACGCCAGCATCGCTTGGTGCTCGCGAGGCATGAAGCACTACTCCGACCACAATCAGGAACGCGATCCCGAAACCAGCGGGCGCCAGAAAGGCTCTCAGATCTCGTCCAGAGCGTCCCCTGCGTCCTCGATTCATTTTTGAGTTTCGCGCCAGCGCCATAGAATCCCTTTCTCCGGTCGGATTTTACTCCCTTCTTCCCTGCACTGGGGATATCGACAGTGATCCTAAAAAAGTAGAGGATTAAATGTGAGCTGCTCAAACCACTGATATCAATCATTTTTTCGACACTCCACCACCGTTGACGTGGGAGTGTATTAAACCCGTCCCGTTAGCGACTTAAAGGCTCGAAAGGACCTGCAGTTGCCCCAAAAGAAAGCTTAACGCGATCTCGACTCGCATGACTCGAGGACCGAGCCCCACGCGCGTAAAGTTAAGTTCCTCGAAGATCTCAAGCTCAGTCACACTCCAGCCGGGTTCGGGGCCAACCGCTATTACTGCGTGATCGGACTGTTGCAGTCGCGGCGCTGAACCTAAGGAAACTCCGCCTGGCTGCGCCAGTATCTTTAACGTTTCCGCGTTACTCGTAATTGCTCGAAGACCGTTCCGGGCGAAGTGAGAGAAAGACCGATGGACAGAAATAGTCGGCGACAGCCCCTCACCTGTCTGCTCAAGGGCTTTTATTGCCTCATCACGCAGAGCTTTAGCCTCGAGTATGTGCGATGTCCCATAGCTCTTTTCTCCGTGCTCTGTCTGTACCAAGTGCAGAGAACTAACTCCGGTCATCACCGCCGTTTGGATGACCTTCTTGAGGGTTTGTGGACGAGATAATCCTACCACTAAGTCAATCGGTCGCAGGGGTAAAGACGGCTCCATCCGCGTAACGTCAAGTATTAGCTCTTGCGCGTCGGCTTTTCGAAGCGACGCGAATCCTCGATCGCCACCGAATACTGAGATCCGAATCTCCTGTCCACTCAATGTAAGGTACGCTCGCCACAGCTGACCCACTCGAGGCGCCACAATTCGAATCACCGATGGCTCAATAAACTCGGAATTAAAAACAACTAATGAATTCACGGCACGATTACCTCTTTCATACCTATTAGCGCTCACCGTCCGCGGTCGTCCGAGCCCCCTCGTGAGGTAGAACCTCCATGGCACGCTCCATTCAGCCTCCCACCGCTCGCAAATAACGGGCCGTCGCGTGTGGGAGTTGCAAAAACTCATCTAAAGCCGCAGTATTTCCTTATGACAAGCGACTCAGCCGATATTTTGCGAAGCTTAAGTGACTCACGAAAGCAATTCAAGCGTGAGTATCCGAGACCTCGCCTCGCGGGGCTGTTCATCGATCGCTGCCTTGCGACGCTCTTTCCCCACTTCGACAGCACTACAGAAGATGAAACGTCATCCTTGCAAGAGCTGCTCTCAGAGACACAGACCCTTTGGGGTAGACTTTATTCACCAGTCGCGCCCGACGAGAGCTCGAATCATCGTCTCTCGAGCTCTTTTATCCGTGAGCTCCCAGTATTTCATCGCACCATGCTTGAGGACGCGGACGCGATCTATCAAGGGGATCCGGCGGCTCACAGTATCGACGAGGTGATTCTTGCCTACCCGGGCTTTTACGCGATCGCTGTGTATCGACTGGCCCATTGGTTTCTAGCGCAGGGAGTGCCACTTGTTCCACGACTACTATCTGAGGTCGCTCACACTCGTACCGGCATCGAGATACACCCTGGGGCTGACATCGGACGGGCGTTTGTTATTGATCACGGCACGGGAATCGTTATCGGAGAGACCACTACCATACGAGATAACGTGAAATTGTACCAAGGCGTGACTTTGGGAGCGCTCAGCGTGGATAAAGGGCTATCGCACACCAAGCGCCATCCCACCATCGAGAACAGCGTCGTCATCTACGCCAACGCCACCATTCTTGGGGGCGAAACGGTCATTGGCGAGGGTAGCGTCATTGGAGGAAACGTCTGGCTTACATCCAGCGTTCCCGCAGGTTCGCGGGTCTACCATCGCTCAGATGTTACTGTTAAGTAATCGACTCTTCGCTCCTCGCATCCCATCGATGTGAGTAGAACATTTCTCCCGAGAGATTCACATGCTCATTCAGGGGTGATCGCTGACGAAAGAGCTTGGTGTGCCAATCTGAGAAACGACCACGAAGCCACTCTGTGACATCACGCTCTCTACCACCCCAAAGTTTCTCGGCTCCCGAGTTTTGAAGGATGAGCCGCGCCGCATCAGCCTGCGAGAGTGTCGCTCCCGGCACTCGCTTTTCCTCCTGAATCTCAGACCACCAACGATGTCCAAGTTGACCTAGCAACGTAGTCAACGTTTCCCTAAATACCATGGGCTCAGTAACAGCGATGTGGATAGCGTCATTCGTGGTGGCGCCTTTGAAAAGAGTGAGCAAGCTATGTATGGGATGAAGCCTTAATAACCTACTTATACGCTCTACCGGACTTGTAATCGGAAGCATCCATGGATCTCCCCTAACAGTTCCCCTTTTCTGGAGAGCGGGGATAATGTCTGTCGCTGAAAATTCATCACGCTTTGGAACGACGGTGTTATCGGATCTACTCTCCGCGCGCAGAATCTCCTGGAGCCACACATACTCCCTCGGAACTATCTCCCAGAACTCCTTGTCCATCTCAGCAGTCACGTGACACAGCCAGGCAGCGGGTATGCCATATCGCCTCGCTAACCGATCCGACTCATCATGAGACACTTGAAGAGCCCGCTCGATCTGCGCCTCAAGGGTGCCTTCTATCAACAACAGTAACGTTTGAAGGACATACTCATCTCTCCAAATTCGTGGCGAGCCCGGTAGAAAAATCACATCTGACGGATCCAACTCGATGAGACGTCGCTTTACGTTGACCGCCGCTTCCACGAGTCGAGATGACACCACATCCGTGAGGTCGGGCATCGGAATGCGACGCACTACACCCTCAGGTATCTGCATCTTTCCCCCAATGTACCTAACACAGACCGACGCCCAGCGAGAGTTTAGAAAGGAAACCGTCTTGATATCATCACAAAAGACACCAGAGGTCGCCGCTCTACCAAAAGTCCAGCCCGGCTCTTTTGCCCGGAGTCCCACACTGCCGTTGGCGAACCAGCCATAACACCATCCAGCTTGGGCGATCCAAGACTCAGCTCGCTCAAGACTCTCACGAGATTTAAAGAAGAATCGCTTGCCACCCTCCCAATCGAGTATCCATTGATTGTGTCCATACCATCGACCATAGCCGGCCCCCTTGCTGTGCACTTTCCAGCGAGATCGATCTGGCGGAACTTCCCAAACATAGCGTACAAAACGACCATCATTATTGGTCTGTAAACCTACCACAACCTGAGCGACGTCAGCGATTGCGCGACTAGCCGTCCGAAGGGAGTCAGGTAACTCGCTCGCTCGCAAAAACGGGCTGCCTTTGTCGCTGTCAATCAGGGTGTCTTGTGCGAGACGAGCCTCTCTCGTCACTCCTGCACGTCGGTTCCCAAGACCAGAAACCTTATCCTCGTACCTAGTCGCCTGGGAGAGGTCAAGGTATCCAAGTTCATGGGAGGGCAAAGGGTCCTGCTTGTGTCCAATGACAGCGGCCACTCGAACTCCATCGTGCATCTTGGACCGACTCGTAAACGCCCGAGCTCCAAGCTCAACGATCTCAGAGAGCGCGACTTCCTTGAGAAATCCTCGGTATAACCGATCGCCCCCGCGAAAACCGCGGTAGCCGCCGAGACGAAGCCATTTGTCTGACGCCACAAAACCAACAACTCCGCCATCGACGAGCAATTCAACGGAACGCTGCAAGAAAGCGGCGCAGAGATCAATTTTTGAAGCTGGATAATGAGTATCGAGATAGCTCCGCACCTCTCCTGGCATTTTTCTTCGTCCCAAGTAGGGAGGATTCGCGATTACCACGTCAAACATCGTGCCTGGAACTTTCACAGCGCGGTCGAGAATACCGAGGGGGCCGGGTAATGTCACTATTTGAGACTCGAGCTCACCCCACAGCATGCGGAGATCCTTCAATCCTCCAAGTCTGACATACTCAATAAGTAAAAGCGCACGACACAACTCGACGGCTAACGCATCGATATCGAAACCGTATACCTCGTGCGCATTAAAGTTTCCCTTGCTGGCGAGATCTCTAAGCGCCGCGATGAGAAGATGTCCCGTTCCGCACCCTGGGTCGCAAATCCGAATATGATCAATCTCTGAAAACCGCCGTGACTCCAGACAAGAACGGACCAGAAAATCAGCGATATAGTCGTCCGTGAATATTTGAGTGAGCGCCTCAATGTCCGCATGCTCGGCGCTATCCGCCTCGGCGTAACTCACCCCCCATGATGCTTCGTGCCGCATCGGTTCGCCCCAGGCCTGAAACGCCCAGCCCACGAGCACTGGGTCCCATGTGCGCACCTGAGGAAGAACGACTCGCTCATCTATCTGGCCTTCCGCGCCCTCCAAGGCGGCAATCGAAAATCCAAATCGTTCTCGAAGATCCTTGAAGCCAAGTCGAGGCTGTTGAAACGCTTCTCGAAAACACTCTCGTATAAGCCGCGCTAGGTAGACGACTCGCCCTTCAGCGAAGATCTGATGTCCGCGTCGATAGGCGTCTCGAGCGAGCATTCGAGCATCTTCACAGACCCGGCGACTATCGCCGTCCGACGACACATCTAAGACACTCATACCCCTTGCCATAGAATGTGTGAGCCATGTGGACAAGCGCGCTGACCTAGATCAATCCTTTCAACTACTTTCCGACGCCTACTACCGCGCAATCCAGCGACGTCAGTGCGGGATCTACAAAGGTAGAGACTCTGGACCCTCAATCCTTGTAGGTTCATGCTTCTATCGAGCACAATTGCGCCATCCAAATCCAGTAATAGTCTCCATAATATCGACATCTTATAAAGAAAAATGGCCCAGTTCGTCCTAGATCCATATCACTCCCCAAGCCTTGAGAGTTTGACTTATCAACGGACCGATTGGTACAGTGAAAGAGTCAGTCCAATTACAAACCGGAGTATAGATGGCTCTTCGGCAAAAATCGCTACCCAAACTCTCCGCTCACGAGCCAGTAGAGCCGAGTCGCAAAGCATCTGGCGCACAACCACGGAAAAACCGGAAGCCCTCCTCACGCAAAGCAAAGGTTACCTTAGTCTCCTCGGAACCCAACCTAAGGGCCATCCTCGAAGATACCTGCTCGGCTAAACTAACGCCGCGCTCGTCTCAAAGTGAGGCGGCTGCCACGCTGAAAGTAGAAGAGGCCAAGCAATCTCTTGGTAGTCTCGAGAGCGAGGTTATCTCAGCTTTATTTCCCGCATCTGGAATGCCCGAATCTTTCGATGAAGTCGCCGCGCGTCTTGGCATGAGCCCATTGGAAGTGAAAGAAATCGCGGATAACGCCCTGCGAGGTCTGAGAGGACCTACCAGGACTCCTCGAACTAGCTCGGCTTGGAACTAACGATCCGATCAGTCATCTTTCTTATTCCGCGCAATCCTTGGGACATGTCGCATGGTTTTCAGCGCATGGACAGCCGACCGCCATACACACAATTTCTTGGCACTGCCCATCCCCGCACAAGTTCTTGCACGCTACTTTTGACGTTTTCGGGGTCTCAATAAACACCCTACCGCCTTTAGTCACACACTTGGGTGGATACATCTTCAAAATCCGTCCACTTTCCGCCACACACTCCTCAAAAGAGTTGGCGGCTCGATTAGATTCAAGACCTCCATCGGCTAGGCCTGCCGAAAGAGGATACAAGGCTACCATACTGATACCGAGGATAAGCGCCTGTCTTCGTCCCACCATCCACATCTTTTCATACTCCCAATCCACCATGTGTTGTTGTTTCTACTGTGAGTCTCCAGTCGGAGATGGCTCTTGCCTGGCCAGTTAGCCCGCGCAATCCCTCGCCGTGAACTCACCCTTTCTTCTCGTGAACTCGTCCTTGGAAATGAAGACGGTATAATCATCCGGATCTTCCCCGGCGACGAAAACACGACACCAGTCGGGAGAAAGCTCTAAGAGAGATACGAAGGGACTCCCTTGCCGCCACAAGATCGCCCCCGGCTTTACCTTTTCTATGTATTGGCTCCAGTTTGATCGCCCGGAGAAAGCATCATCGTGTAATCTCCATATCTCGGGCGAATTAACATTTGTACGACCATCGATCGGCACTTTAAGTAGCGGCTCTCCTTGGGGGGAGGCGTATCGATACATGAGGTATCCGCCAACTGAGAACTCATTAAGAATCGGCGCCTGGAGCTGCTTGATTTGAATGAAGTCCACAGCCTCTTTTGGAACAAGCCCTCGGTCAATCGACAACTTGCTCTGAGCGCTGATATTAACTGCCGCCAGACACCCGAGAAAGAAGGCCATCGAGCCGATTGTTTGAAAGCTCAGACGATTAAACGCATGATGAAGCATGAGAAGGCCGCGAGAAATGTTATCAGCGCTCTTGGTGGTGTCTCCCGAAGCTATCGTTTCGCGCCACCAGAGACTCACGAGCGCGCCTAACGAAATAGCGGCGAATGGCAGAAATTTTACCGCGGTCAAGCCAGCGAGTACCATCCCAGCGGCGAGGATACACCGACTAGGTCCTGGAAATTTCCCCCGCGCATGGTAAACCGTGGCAAGTAATCCCACCTGCAAGAGAACAAACGCGGTCGAAAATTGCAGAATGTGCGCAGGCTTAAACTCATTAATAGAACTAAATTGGAGCGTATGGCCGCTCTTCTGGAAGAACGTCAACCATTCTCCTCCCCAATAGGGCGTCAGCAAAGTACCCATGAGGAAACTTCCCGCCGACAGCAATGCGCGCCGCATGTCACGTTCTCCACGTTCGCGTTGTAGCGTCCACAGAAACGCGCCACTCACCCCAAGTATCGCGGTGAGGTGTGTATTCGCCCACAGGCATCCAAGCCCCGCTAGCGCACACAGCCTAGCCTTTGAGGCCCCTCTCTCAACAATCACATCGGATACAAGTATCGTCGCGGCAAAAAGTATCCATACAGAAGTTTGCGGTCTAAGACTGAAATGCGCATAGCAGGCGACTGTTGTGTAAGCACCGATTATCGCGCCAGCGCCGTAGTCACGGGCCAGACGCCCCATGATCCACTGCAGGCTTGCCGTCAGAGCAATAGCGAGGATCAGCTGCAATCGGGCCAGCCCTACCCCACCCCACATACGATCGACCCACGCGAAAACAATCTCATGGCTCCACGAGTAAGCTCTCCATGGGTTGGTGCCGGAGAACATATTCCAGTAATCAACACCTGGGACTGACTTGTGAGACAGGATCCATCTTCCCACCACGATGTGCCACCAGAGATCCGGATCCCCCACAGGGATGCAGATGTAGGTGCCTATTAAAACCGCCAGCGAAATCCAAGCAAGAATCTTCATTGTCTCCGCGCAACCTGGGCTCACGTGTCCCCTTATAGGCCTTCACGCACATGAACCTGCCTACCTTATCGACCATATTTAGGGGTAACGGTATGAGAAAATATATAACAGCGTCACACTCCAGTGCTCTGTGTCAGCGGTATCTGCTGTGCTCGAGTTAGGCGGTCGTAGATACCCCAAAATATGAACGCAGACTTCGATCTATACGGACGTTTGGTTCTTCCATGTTTAGCTCGCACGGTCGCCCAGTGATGCGCTCACAACTTCGAACATAGTGCTGCGCGAGCTCAGCCCGGTACTCGTCGGGAATAGAAGGCACATCACCCTCTCCCGAGAATCCCCGCGCGAGCAACCACCGACGAATCGGCTCCTTATCAAGCATTTCAGGGGAATTACCCGAAACAATATTTCGCTCATACGAATCAGCGAGCCAGAAGCGGGAAGAATCAAGGGTATGAATCTCGTCAGCTAATATCACCTTTCCGTCGAGAAGCCCGAACTCATACTTTGTATCGACGAACAGCAATCCTCGAGCGCTTAACTCACGGGCAGCGAGCGCGAACAATTCGAGAGCATTGCTCCGCACCTCATCCCAGACTTTGGCAGACACCACTCCTTGGCGAACTATCTCCGCTTCGGAGATAGGCTGATCGTGCTTGCCGAGCACCTCCTTCGTCGACGGCGTAACCACTGGCTCCCGCAGTTGCTCGAACTCTCGCATTCCCGCCGGGAACTCAACACCACTCGTTGCCTTGCCCGACCGATAATCCCTCCAAGCGCTGCCGGCGAGAAACCCCCGCACGATCACTTCAATTGGAATGATAGAAACTTCACGACCAACCATCACGCACGGATCAGGGACAGCGACGACATGGTTAGGAACGATATGGCGCGTGCGATCAAACCAATAGGACGCCATATGGGTTAAAATCTGCCCCTTTCCGGGTACCGTTGTCAGGACTCGATCAAAAGCGCTAAGACGGTCTGTAGCTACTAAAACTCGCAATCCATCGCGCTGATAGGTGTCCCGCACCTTTCCTTGGTAACGACTACCTAACCAACTAAGATGCGTGCGCTCTAACGCTGGAGGGGCCACGAGAGCTTGTTTATCTTTTGTCACGGCTTTTTCTCCCTTGTGAGATCCCAAGCGCCATCGAATTCAATCCAATATCCTTGCTGCTATCACTGCCTTGAACGGCAATACGCCTGGCCACCTTAATCCGCTTAAGGGCGTGAGTACGCCCCTTATCACGCTTCTCCGAAAAATCGGCGTCAATTAACATCGCGATCCCGAAATTATTTTGGAGAGCAGCGTACAGCGACGGATTATCACGCGGTCGGAACTGTCCTAACGCGTCCGCGAATTCTCGGAGCGCGCACGCCAGATCACCACCACTTATCGAATCATTCTCAACGGCTCGTACTAGGTGATACGTCCCAAGCATCCATAGGACAAGACCAATGTGTGAGCGCGACGACCACCGCGCTTGGGTCCGGGCGAGACCGGCTAATCGAGACTCCAACTCAGGACTCGTCATGTTGGGGGTTGAGTGACGCGCGAAATCATTCCACAAAGGAATCATATCCGCGATGAAGTGAACTGTAGCGTCCTGATGACCGTGTGATAATCCGACAGACGGTATCGAACGGATGACGCGAAGGTCCTGCAGGTGATTATTATCGAGCCATCTCTTCGCGAAACTTCGCTCGGGGAAGCTTCCTAGCGACACTCCCGGTATTTCTCGAAAAGAGATCGACATCCAGCGGGGCGCGCCCCATACGACGCCACCCAAAGTACGACGATTGGCAAGTACCGACTCCGCCTTCGACTGGGATTCAATCGTACCTCTGTGAAGCCCCGCTAGCGCCCGCCCATCAGAGCCTAGCGCGCGGTGGAGCCTATCTCTATAAATCTTCGTCTCCTGCCAAAGTCCCTGTTTGCTCACAGTGGCTACGACAAAGGCGCCATCACGGAGGTGTACGGTTGAGAATCGAATTATGGCCCCTACACCAACTCCGAGGAACGCGAGCGCGAAGAGCACGCGAGGTATCCTCACGTCCTGGATCGAGATTCGCCACAACACAATACTCAGCAGCGGAACCATGAGGAACTGCAGCAGAGGCCGAACGGCGGGATCAAGAAACATGAACAGCAAAGTGATCGCCAAGAGCCCGCCATAACGCGTCAAAGTTTTTAGTGGCTTGCTCATCTCAGGATAAAACCAAGAAAAATGACGTCCGCGACCGATCTCATCTCTATCCTTCGCTTGAATCGTTATCCTCGGATTCATAAATTCCAAACTTATCTTTCAGAAAAGAAACTAAATCGAGAGAGCTCTGAGGATCAGTCATATCGCGAAACTCATCTAAACCGACTGAGACGTATCGGATGCCGTAGCCCTCGAGCAAGCCTGGTAGCCGCTGGTGTCGCTCCATCTGTTGTACCTCTATATAACGCGAGAAGTCTGGGGCGAATTCGACAACCATTTTCGGCGTGTCCTCATCATCTACCACCGTGAAAAGGCACCCCGCCAAACCCACCCAGTCATCGGAGGGCGTCGCCACCCTAGAATCCACTGGTGGTAACGCTCCACCACAGACGGAGCGTATACTCATATTCCAAACCACTCTGTCGCGCCCGAAGAAACCACTCAGCATTCTAAACAGCTGTGCCTCTTGTAGATTCATCTCCACCATACTACCCCTAATCGCGCGCGCTTCGCCGACCTGTACCGCTCGTTAAACCAGCCCCTTCCGCCATCATACGGCCCCCAGAGAGTATTGCAAAAGGATCCGTTTCCAACAAACGAGTATTAAGTTGATAAATAATACCGAGTTTAGGCACTCTCCGGATAGACCGCCCGATTGCTAGTCTCGTCGACAAATCAATTATTTTTTGGTCTACTACCGCTATGGCTTTGCTTCAGATCCGTATCGCTCCTGACCCCGCATTGAGGTCGCCCACAGAGGCCGTCACCTCGTTTGACGCCACGCTACACACATTTCTCGATGATATGTTTGAGACCATGCTGGCGAACAACGGCATTGGGCTCGCCGCGCCGCAAGTTGGCGTTCTGACTCAGGTGGCTATCATTGATGTCTCAAGCGAGTATATCGAAAAACCCACGATAACAACCTCGCTATCAATCGCCGCCGTCGAACATCTCTATAAGGAACGTTTAGAGCTGATTAATCCGATCATCACGGAGGGAATTAATAAGGTTTCGTCGGACGAGGGGTGCTTGAGCATTCCCGAGTATCGCGACAGTATTTCGCGTTTTGAGACGGTCACAGTTCAGGCTCATGACCGACACGGCCGAGCATTTACCCTGAAGGCGACCGAGTTGCTAGCGTTCGCGGTGCAGCATGAGGTAGACCATCTCAACGGGGTGCTATTCACCGATCACTTGAGTAGATTAAAGAAAACTCTCTTTAGAAAGTGGGCGCAAAAAAATCTTGGTGCATCCGAGATCTAATATATTTCGAAAGAGCATCATGAACGTTCTTTTCTTCGGTACACCTGATTTCTCAGTACGAACATTACAAGAGCTCGCCACAATGCCTGGAGTCAGAATCGGGGCTGTGATTACACAACCGGACAAGCCCTCGGGTAGAGGCGGGGAGATCCGCCCTTCCCCAGTGAAGAGCGCCGCGACAGAGCTCGGCATCCCTGTCTTTCAACCAAAGTCGTTACGGAAGGAATTCGACGCGCTCAAATCGCGGCTCTTGGAATTGGGACCATTCGACGTTGGAGTCGTTATCGCTTTCGGCCAAATTCTCCCTCTCGATGTTCTTACGTTTCCGACAAAAGGATGTGTCAACATTCATGCCTCTCTGTTACCTCGCTGGCGAGGTGCGGCGCCGATCCAGAGAGCGATTGAAGCGGGGGATCAAAGAACCGGTGTATGTCTGATGCAGATGGACGAGGGGCTCGACACCGGCGCGGTCTTTTCCTCGGCCGAAATCTCGATCTCCGCGGATGATACAGCGCAATCTGTTCACGACGTGCTCGCGAATGCCGGAGCCTCCCTGCTTGTTCGAGATCTCTCCGCTATCGTAGCGGGTTCTATCGTAGCGATTCCTCAGCCAGAAGATGGCGTGACATACGCCTCAAAAGTAACCTCAGAAGAATGCCGAATTGATTGGTCGCTGCCAGCCGCGTGTATTAAGAGAGCGATTCAAGCGTTCGCTGCGCACCCCGGCGCGTTCACTACCTGGCAGGGGAAACGCCTGAAAGTTTTTAAGGCTAAGATTTGCTCTCTTGAAGGTCGCTCGGATCGCGCTCCAGGGACCATAGTGGAATCCTCAGGGGATCTACTCGTCGCTCAGTGTGGTCAAGGCTCGCTTCTCGCCTTAGAGGAGATCCAAGTTGAGGGTAAAAAGCGTATGGTCACGAGAGATTTTGTGCGGGGCTCCACTATTGCGAGCGGGGCGCGTCTGGGAGAGTAGTGTTGGCGTCTTGGCGAGCGGAGCAACGTGTCCTGACATCGCATTTCGCGCACTTTATCGGGTGTGGTGTAGGAATCGGGGTGCCACCATCGAGAATTCGACGCATCTCAGCGATAAGCCCTGACACCCACATCTGCTTCGTTTCGGAGTTCACTATTTTGATCCGGCGACACTTTGGGCCGAGCAATAGATAACCATGTGGAGGTCTCGTACCCTCGAACTCCTCGACCAGTCGCAGGTAGACCAACATCTGCACCACATATCTATCGCGCAGTTTCTTAGCCAATGGCTTACGCTCAACCGGGATGACTTTCCCCTCCTCTCGAATCAAAGCGTCTGGGCGTCCAGCTAATCCTTGACGCGCCGAAACATATTCCCTGTCAGGTAAAATGGAACTACCGTCAATAGCCAATGTCACATCTGAAGGAGAAAACCCAGATCCTTCGTGTCGTCGCAACGCTTCCTGTCCGAACGAGCGGATCACCCAAAGAGCGGCGCTGGCCAAGAGAACGAGCTGCAAACCCCTATTCCGCCAGGATAGTTGGAAGAGCTCATGGAGAGGAGCACGCGACGAGCTCACCGCGATAAAGACCAGTATCATCAAACACAGGAGGATTATGAGATACTTAATCCAGTTGCTTAGCTTGAGTGACTCCTCAAAGAACTGCGCCCAGTCCTTATGCAAACGTTGACCAAGAACACTCTGAGTCGTGGTTATTGACTCAGCTTCACGTTTATTCCATTTCAGGTGCCACGATTGAGGGCATACCGAGAACACACTCACCTCTCCGGCCGCTATCGTGTATGTTCCGTCTGGACTACGTCTCGCCACGCGTTTTAGATACCTCGCTTAACTCGCCACTGTAAGACCGTTCTGTCACCGTTCCTTTGAGTCTCGCTGAGTCCCGCGAGGAATCAGGGTCTTCGCCAGCGACCTCATCATCCGCACCGCTTGCTCCCAGGTACCAGATCGGTTCCGAGACGCTTTACTTACCTCGGGTGGCCCAAGAGGCACAAAATCCTCGGCGTCAGAACATGATACTCTCTCAAAATCATCTATTCCTACATAGGGAAGATGCGCGGTCTCAAGTAGAAACTGTACTTCTGGCGCCTGATGATGGGTAAGTCGCCAAAAGGCGTACCTGCCACACGCGGTCTGAAAGTCGCAGCGCACCTTGTACAACCTCCCCCCATGCGCAAGTCTGACCTTTATCGAGAAATCGTGCCGCTCCTCAAGGAGAAAATTAATCTCAAGCGCTTCGATCCACCTCTTACGGGCGCGATACGCGGTTATCTCATCCAGGTAGACTCCGCTTAGCGTAAGACGGTCTGAGTCGTACCAAAGACCAACACCTTCAGAGTCTCGCTCGCTCGCTCCGCTACAATCTCTACCCTGCTCGAATGTGCCTCGCTCCAAAGCTATCGCCTCCCTGTTTCCGTCTTATGAATTCCCGTGTGTGATCGGTCCGCTACATACGACCTGAGTCAGCCACCCAAAATCTCTGGCCTCCCAAATGGAATCGACCAATATGAGATTCCGCTTAATGGATCTGACCGCCTGATTGTGTGGCCCTGAGAGTCCTGGCAAGAAGGAGTTGATACTGCCCCATGTAGGAACAAGGGCGGAATAAACAGTTATTTCAATGCATTATAAAGAACTACCGCAGTGCCTCTCATTCTCCGGAACCCTTAACGGAATGTGTGACAGGCAGTCTGTGTTCTGCTATGCTTCCCCAATATTCTTAACCAGTTGGGCGTTTTCCAAACACTGCTCTTAACTGGCTTACTATTAAAATTGTTGTGTAGTTTCTCACACAGGAAGTGGTTTCATTATGAGAAGAGAGAGAGGCAATCAAAGACGCTCTCACCGAGGTGGTGGGGCGAGTCGTTCGGGTCGTGGTCGTTCGGGTCGTGGTCGAGGAGACCGACACTCACGAAGACATCCGAGACAGAGCGCTGAGAGTGGAAATCAGCGCGAACGTATCGCGATAGAGAGCGGTGATTTGGTTTTGATCGATCAGTTCATGCTAGCGAACCCGCAATTCATCGAGAAGATGGCCGCGGTCGTTGATGAGAGCGCTAATGTAAAGAACGAACTCATCCAAGAATACGGCGGAAAAGTCATCTCTGTGACTTGCGGAACATACCGAATTGAGAGAGATCCGTTCGCTTATACAATCGTGGTTCACCCTGAGGGAGATTCTCCTGAGTCACCGGAGATCGTTAAGGACGCGACTGAGCCTGTTGGTGAGATAAACGTAGACACTCGCTGCCTAGCGATGCTTGACCGCGAACTGCTCGATGATACGTCCCTCCTGGAGCGTTATCAGCAGCTCTGGTTCAGTGGTCAGGACAAGGCGTGCCGAGACCTGTTACGCGATAACGGCGGAGCCGTTCGTTATGGATTCCGTCGGGACGGAGACGAACTAGGCATCTTCCAGGTTCCGGGAGAGGATATAATTTGCTTGTGGCCGAAAAACACTGAGGGGCTGACGCCAGAAGGTCCCGCTGTCGCTGAGCAAGAAGCATAAAGAAAGCGTCGCTCAGAGCGGCTTAAACCAACGTCGACGGATTTCGTTCGACGTTGGTTTTTTTATTGTTACGATAGGCGGTCATGATTAGAGCCGTTGAAAAGCTTTTGACGTTCAAGCCAAACTCCCTCGATCACGGAGCGCTCGTTGGGCGTGAGCACCGTCGGTTCCGGTTCGGACAGGAGTTCGCCCTTGAGCTAGATGGTGTTTGGCTTCCTCAAGCCTCCAATGTTACCGCGCTGTTTATCCACGGCAATCGCCACAATCTCACGAAATTCGGAGAACACTACGACCTATTCCGTCAACTTGGGATCTCCTGTCTCGCTTTTGACTTTCCCGGATATGGCAACAGCCCGGGCACGCCTTCCGAGCCAGCTCTTTATGCTAGCGCTCGCGCGGCTTACGCATGGCTTAGACATGAACGTCAGGTCATCCCCTCCTCTATCATTATATATGGGTGTTCTCTGGGGGGCGCGGTGGCTCTTGAGCTAGCTCAAAACTACGAGGCCGCTTGTTTGATTACGGAAAGCGCTTTCACCAATTCACACGACATGGCGAAACACCTCTATCCATTTTTGCCCATTCAGCGCGTCCTGCCTAAACGTTTTGAGAATGACTCGAAGATAGGGAAAGTCCGTATTCCGCACTTACTCATACATGGAGAGCGGGATTCTCTCGTACCGGTTTGCATGGCGCGCGCCTTGTATGAGCTTGCAGCCGAGCCAAAACAACTAATAGTAGTACCCGAGGCGGCTCACACCGATACTTTGGTGGTAGGTGGCCAACGACTTGCGCGGGAAATCGGAGTGTTTATTGGTCATTCAACGAAACTTCTTTAGCGATCCCAGAGCGGTCTCACACTGTCATTAAACCCCGCTGGGCGTGAGTAGTACTCCACCTCGGGACTAGCTCCAAATATCACGACTATGAAGTAGACAATCGCGATAAGGGCAAACCCATAGAGAAACATACCGAGCAGCACCCTCTGGCCCTTACCACCGAGAATGCTTCGAGCTAACGAAGGACCACGAGGCTCCGAATATTCCCCCACCGACTTTGATGGAGATCCTTCCTCACGACCGCAGTCGTAGCCACACTTATCATAACCGCGAGTCTCTTTTTTCGATGAAGTTGCGCCACCCTTCGGACTTCCACCCATCACAAAGCTCGTCCCAAGGTCTGACCTGCCAGGCGCGTAAGCACCCGTATGTTGTGGCGCTAAGGACGTGCTGCTGGGACCTGGCGCCAACTGCCCACCAAAACTGCTCATCCCAAGTTTGTGCTGACTCATCCTGCTCCCTTCTCTAATAAGCGACTAACACGCACTTAAACGGCTCTCTCCGTATTATGGATGACTCATCGAAAAAAGTGCGCTTAGCGCACACAATTTCTCAACATACGCATATCTCCTATACTGTGATGAGTTATAGGTTTTAAAGTAGTGATAACAGAAACTAAATCTAGAATGTCGACGCGACATTTTCTGCGGATACCGGGTCGAGGCGATGAGTGCGCGAGCGCCAAGTTGCTGATAGACGGCCAGTCCATTTCCGTGGCGGAACTTGTCGGTCGTCTATCAGGCGCTGACGTAGCTATTCGGTCACGCGCAATCAGTATTTTAGAACGGATACCATCACCGAGTCGGGGCGATATACACACCATCGCCAACGCGCTGCACTCCCTCGCCAGTGATACTTCGCCCCCTGAAGCGCCTCTCTATGAGACCGCCCTCAATGATTTCATACGCGCCAACGCCTCTCATCCTGAAGCGCTTTCTATCGGCGCTCAGCTGCTACGGATACAAAACAATCGTGACATCGAAAGCCACAATGCCCTTGTTTTGGCTCTAAAGGAGGCCCTAGATGCTTTTCCAGTGATATCCGCTCTATCACCAAAGCAGGAGATCGTCGAAACACGCTACGTTCTACTTCGAGCCTTTGAGGCTGAACAGCTGGCTTCCATCGCCATGCGACATATCTCAGCTTTCTTACGCGACCAAACTCCCATTTTAGCGGCCGAGCGAAAAGTATGGGCGAGTCAATTGCTTCCGTTACTCCGCTCCTCTTCGGCTACATGCGCTTCGAATCTCGAGTTAAACCGCCTCGCGACCTGCGTATTCACCACCGGATTCACTTCCTCCGTCACTCGGACTTCTCCGCCACCGCTCGTGGGGAGTAATCACTCCACTTCAAAGAATGAACAAGCTTCTCCTGACATGACACCGGCGGCCGCGGGATTGATTCAGAAGCTAGTCGCCGACGAGAGATACGAGTTTGTGGCGAGGCTTATGCCTCAAGATTTTCAGGTCTTGCGGCAAGTTACTGGTCTCAAACTTGAGACATTTCGGCTCCTGAATGAGCGTATCAGACGAAGGGCGGCGTCCGACCCGTGGGCGCGCATCGCGGTTCTGGATCTCGTAAGATCTCCGCACGAGCCTGATGTGACCGCTCGCGTCAGAACCGCCGTGCTGGGGGCGTTGGTCAATGACGCCCGCCGATTAGGCAAGCTTTCAACGCAACTCGAAAAGGAAGTGTTCGCCATTTCCGCCGAGATTCCAGACCTCCCATTCCTCAGCCCTGAGGGGACAGATGGGGATGAGCACGTCGATATCACCCTGACGAATTCGCCCAATTCGGGCATTACGATCGCCGTTAGCGGGGCACGAGCAAAGTCTGTCCAGTCTTAACGGTGGTTCCCGATAGATGATTGGCTCGCTTCAGGGCCTCTACACTGACACCAAATTTCTTACAGATGGCTCCAAACGTATCTCCTCGGCGGACAGTATAGCGGACTCGGGTGGAAGAGGATTCACGGGTCGTTGAAGTCGTGGCACTCTTAACCTCACGCCGCTCCGACTCTATCAACTGCAGACTGGTCCCCGATTTTACCCTTCCGGAACTCAGACCGTTAATCCGAAGTATCGTAGCGGTTGGAACTCCGAATTTTTTCGATATAGCGGCTACGTCCTCCCCTCGCTTGACCGTATAAGTAGCCGGCAGGGTTGGTGCCTGGGCGACTGTCACCACGTCAGAGGACGCCGCGGTTCCCGCTAGACGCCTATCTCCACGGTCTTGCAGGTCCGCGGGTACACGAAGATTATATCCAGCGGGTATTGACGCACGCCCTTTCCAAACAGGATCAAGCAAGGCGTAATTTGCCTCCTTAAGATCCTCAGTACTTATTCCCAGCCTCGAAGCAATCTGATGAGCCGAAACCGACTTTTGAACGGGATACGTAACAACTCGCAATGGGGGTTCCTCTCGAACCTCAGGAAAATAGCGCTTATGGTCGGCGAATATCTCCAACGCCGCCAGGAATTCTGGATAAAAGTTAGTCGACGCGAAGCCGAAATACCGTTCGTTAAAATCCTCTATAATAGTGGGGAGATCGGTAGTTCCAGCCTTGCGCGTCTTACTTCGCACTCCCCCGACACCGTGATTATAACTGGTAATCGCGAGCGGCCATGACCCTAGTGAGTTATAAGCCGAACGGAGATACTCGGCCGCGGCGCGGGTAGCCTTGATGGGATCTCGCCGTTCATCGACATAACGCCCGACGAGCATTCGATGAGCGCGAGCGGTTCGCGGCATGAACTGCCAGATACCGGCGGCGCCAACACTACTGTAGGCGGTGTAATCGAAGGAGGACTCGATGAATGGAATGCGCGTGAGCTCCTTTGGTAATCCGTATTCAGAAACAAATATCTGCTCCATGATCGGGAGATATTTCCATGCCCGACGAATCGCCTCCGCGTACCGTTCGCGTATGCCAGTCTGGGTACGAACAAGGTCCTCATCGACGACGCGTTTATACTTACTCTCGTCTCCCGGGATATCTTTCAATAACCCAACCAATTTCACTTGAAACGGGCCGCGGGGCGCGGAGCCGGTAGCGAGCTCGAGGAGCTGACTCTTGATGTCCTCCACTGTCCTCTTCTGGACCGACTCCTTATAGGCTTCGAACGCGACGGATGACATCTGCCCACTCTCCGCCGAGAGATCCAATACACCAAAAACTATCTGCGGGAAGTCTCTATGATGGATGACTGTCTGCGTGGATCCATACTTCGCGAAGATATCCTTCCAGAAATCGACCCGAGCTCTCAGCTGCTCTGGAACCGTGAAGGGACTATCGAACGCCGACTCTCGGACGCTGGCCTTCAAGCCAACACTCGCGCCAAATCCCGGGTTTGCCACGGAGTCACTAATCCAGCAAGCCTGTGTGAATACAAGGGCCCCGACAATTAAAATATTTTTTCGCGAAACAACGTGTCGCACCCAGCCTCCCATGCCAAGCCCTTACGATGAAAAGACGACACCACCTGTCGAAAACGACATATCTTAAAGTGCCATGAGCACCAGGAACGCACAACCGAAATGAACGCGCGCGGATGATCTCTATCTCGGTTTGCGGCTGCTATTTAGAAGTACAACGAGTCTGATCTAGCTGCTCATCTGACAAAGAAGATGTCTCCTCAGCGTTAATGGCTACAAACTCCTTGAGATTTTCGGGAACACCTGAATCCTCGAAAATAGCCTCAACAGGGCATTCCGTCTCGCAGGCGCCGCAATGGATACACTCGTCGGGATGGATCATGAGCATGCCCACATCATCACCCTTCGCGTCGCGCTGGAACTTGTCGTTATAGCTCTTCTTCTTAATGTTGTAGAAACAGTCTACTGGACACACCTCAACGCACGATCGGTCCTTTGTCCCCAAGCAGTTCAACGTAACAACGTAAGCCATGGCAGTAATGTCCCTTCAAAAAAACTCAAGCGGGACTCTACAACACTTTGTAGGGGACAAAAACAGGCTAAGCCTAAGATCCGAGAGAAAATCACGTCGGAAACGACGGGCGATCCTGACGCTCGTGGCCAACGACTCTCACCTAGCCTGTGAGGCGTAAAAGGGACTGGTTACAGCGGTTTACAAACCGACTGTCCTTAGTGTGCGACTCTTCCGCTCGCGGCGGCGCCCCCCAATTCACCACTAGCCTTGGGTCGCGGGTTGATATTTTCTGATACTCAGGCTACAACGCTCGATTGTAGTTTACCGTAGGGTTTAGCCCTCCAGCACCCTTGCGGCCCGATCGCCAAGTTGGCTAAGGCAACGGTTTGCAAAACCGTCATCCCCGGTTCGAATCCGGGTCGGGCCTCCATTTATTCCTCGCGGATTCCCCTCTCCTTCAGATTATCACCGTGGCCGGCGACCTTCTTTTCTGAGAGACTATCCTCGGCCTGGCATGAACACCACGT
>CAIVDM010000176.1 GCA_903904735.1 uncultured delta proteobacterium | reverse complement strand
CTGCGGAGGCGCTGGCTGGGTTACGGTCGGAGGCTCAGGCATGATTCACAGAAATGTCCTGAAGGAATTCGGCTTTGATCCTGACACGGTCTCAGGGTTCGCCTTTGGTCTCGGAACCTCACGCTTGGCGAGTCAGATGTTCAATATGCCGCATCTTCGCGCTGTCTACGAAAATGATCTTCGAGTTCTCAAGGAGATTGTATGAAGCTCCACGTACGAATGTTGGAAAAATTAATCGAGATCCCTGAGTGCCCTGTAGACTCAGCGGGATCGTCTCCGCTGCGGCACCTTCTGGATGATCTCGGGCTTGAGGTAAAGGGCGTCGACGTCACTCCTGACAAGGGTGTGGTGTTCACGATTGAAACGTTGGCCAACCGAGGCGATCACCTCTCAACGGTGGGCGTTGCCCGTGAGATCTCTGGCCGAACGCTGGCAAAAGTCAGCATGCCGAGCGTCGCTGGTCAGTTGAGCGATCGCAAGGCGTCGATCCTGGTGCGTCGTCAGACAGACGCGTGCTCGCGATATGCGCTCCTCGAGATGAGCTTGCCGAGCCCTATGCCGCTTCGTAACGACGTGGCGGCTTTTATGGATGAGCCCGGAAAGCGCCACGCCATCGTCGATCTGCTCAATTATGTGCAGATGGAGATGGGGCAACCGATGCATGCCTTTGACGCCTCCAAAGTCGAGGGAGAGATTATCGTAGAGATCTCCACGGCGGTTGAGGAGATTGAGGCGCTCGACGGCAAGACCTACCGAGTGCCAGAAGGCTCCATTCTGATTAAGGATAGAAAGAAGATAATCGCTGTCGCAGGCGTTATCGGATGCGCGAACAGCATGGTCACCGAGAGCACCCCCAAGGTGTGCGTAGAGGCGGCTGTTTTCGATCCAGTTCGTGTGCGTATCACCGCGCGCGCGATGGGGCTTTCCACCGACGCTTCATACGCGTTTGAGCGCGGCGTAGATCCGGAAGGGATCGTTCCAGCGCTCAAGCGGCTAGTGTACTTGGCCGGCGGATCCGCCGGTAGCGCCAAAGACACAGAAGGCGCGCATGTGATTGGGTATACATACTCCGAGTCGATCGCTCCAGAGAAGCGAAAAGTAAAGGTTCTCCTTAGTTGGCTCAAGCGTCAGCTCGATCTGCCTCGACTTGAGGAGCTTGAGGTCGTGACTCGATTCAAGAACCTCGGATACACAGTTGAGGTGGCTCCCGCGGCAGGAAAGGACAAAGAGCTAACGCTTACAGTACCGTCGTGGCGTCTCTACGATGTAAGCAACGTCGATGATGTGCTCGAGGATCTCGGCCGCTCCGTGAGCTTCAACCGAGCCAGACAAGTACTACCACCGCTTAGCTACGAGCTAGCCGAGCGGCATCCCGCAGAGTCTCTTAGTCAGACGATTCGCCCAGCGCTGCGAGGGGCTGGTTTCGTGGAGATTATTAGCCGGGGGTTTTACTCAGCTCAGGAGGTCTCGCTCCTTGAGGGGCTTAGTCGTGGCGCGGAGGCGAAGCATGTAGCGCTGAAGAACTCGCTAGAGGCGAGCAACTCGCACATGAAGCACACTAATGTGCTGCATTTGGCGACCATTCTCGCCACGAATATGAAGCGGGGAGTGACTAATCCAAAGGTATACGACATCACTCGTGTATTCTCGACACCCAGTGAGCCTGTCTCGACTACTCCTCGTCAGCGAGAGGCGCTCGACTATGATTATGAGCACGACGTGCTCACATTCGCTTCCTCGGGTCGATGGGACGAAGGCGAGTGGAGAAAGGGCGAGAGCCTGGAAGAGCACGCGCGACGTTTTAAGGGAGTTGTGGCGGGAGTCGTTAAATCTCTTGGCTCGAATCTATCGGTAGGTAAGAGCGAGCATCCCTACCTGCATCCAGGTATGCAGGCATCGATTAAGATGGGACGAAACGTGGTAGGCGTGTTCGGGGTGATTCATCCGGCGATTCGAGAGCATTGTGATCTGCGAGTCGAGGCGTTTTACGCCGAGATGGACGCGCGCTTGTTGTGCAAGTTCATGACAAAGACCGCCGGAGTTCAGGTAAGCGATTTCCCCGCGATAACTCGAGATATAACGCTCCAAGTATCGCGTAAGGAACAAGCTGGCAGGGTATTGAGACTCGTTAAAGAGGCGCAAATTGCGAATCTCTTTGATACCGCGATTGTGGATGACTTCCAGAAGAGCGGCGAGGATTTCCGTCGCGTCACGTATCGTATGACGTTTCAGAGCGAGGAACGCACCTTAAAGCACGACGAAGTTGACGCGGCGATGACGGGTCTTCTCGGCTCGCTTGGTGAGAAGCACGGTGTGCAGATGGCGGTGTGATGACTAGACTCCGTACGGCTGTGTCAAAGAGCTAAAACCTGGACGGATCGTCAACTCGTTGTTCTGAGTCATTGCTTGGGTAGGAGATCTTAGAGGGTAGCCTTTGGGTGCCGCGCATATACAGCACAAATGCTGATCCTCCCTCTTCAAGCGACGCTACGGAGGACAGATCGCCGTTACACAGGACGAGCGCTCCATGAAGGACATCAACTCAAAAACCCGATGGGCTGCCTTGGTGGAATAGTCGGAGAAGAGTAAAACCCACGCTCGCAGCGAGCGCATCCCGAACAAGGCCGCTCTTAGTTCGCGTGCGGCAGTGTGGCGCGCAATTTTTTGGCCGCTGCGAGCAGCGCTATGATTACGAGTCCAACACAGATTCCCAGCGCCACGATAGCCATCATAGTGAGGGCGTCGGCAACGATCTTCGTTCCGAACGGAGCTGTGGAGCTCAGGAGGTCAGAAGTTTTAGAGATCGCGTGTTCGACCGGCGGGATGCCGTGAGCGATGATCTCTCCCCCAACGAGGAACATGGCGGTAGTTCCGAGAAAAGAGAGGAGCTTCATAAGCTTGGGAGCCGCCACGATGATGCCTCTACCGACGGCGCGCAGAAGTCGAATCACCGCGGTTTCTCCCTGTATGTTCTGAAGAAAGAGTCCGAGGTCGTCGGCTTTTACTATCAACGCGACGCTCCCGTATACCAGAATAGTCATTCCCAATCCGATAACGCTCAAGGTAAGGGCCTGAACGGGAAGTGAGGTCCCCGCAGCTGCGCCCAGCGCGATGACGAGAATCTCCGCGCTCAGGATGAAGTCCGTTAAGACCGCTGATTTGATACGCGCTCGCTCCAACTGCGAGGGATCGTCGTGGGCTGGCAGTCGGTTTTCATGTCTAATTTCACTCGTGGGGAGGAACTTGTGTAGTAACTTCTCTGTGCCTTCGTAGCACAGGAAGGCGCCTCCAATCATAAGTAAGGGTTTTAGGAGGAAGGGAAGGATGGCGGTAATTAGTAATGCGGAGGGGATTAAAATTAGCTTGTTGATCAGAGAGCCCTTGGCCACGGCCGCGACAACTGGAAGTTCTCGCGCAGCGCTCGTGCCTGTCAGTTGATTGGCATTGAGGGCCAGGTCGTCACCGATTACGGCGGCAGTTTTCTTGGAGGCTACCTTGGTCATCGTGGCGACGTCGTCGAGGAGTGACGCGATATCGTCGAGTAGCGCGAGTAGGCCAGCGGACGGCATAAGCAACTTCCAGTAAAAACGGGGTGGAGACGCTCCTACTGTAGGTTGCGGGCATCGTTCGTGTCACCGTATATTCGACGTGGAACGAGAGAGGCGATGTTCACGAGGATAAAGACTAATCACCGCCGGACGATGATTGTGTGTATCCTCCTGATAATGGCGCTACCTACCCACGCGCAGCCATGTGAGATACAGGTATAGAGGTTGATAATGAGTGACGAGAAGTCTCAATCACAGGTTAAAAGTGTCTTGGGCGCGCCCCTGCAGCAGTGCGGTTGCGCTCCTATGACCGGATTCTATCGAGATGGATATTGCCGCACGGAGACACGTGATGTTGGCCGCCATACCGTCTGCGCCATCGTGACCAATGAGTTCCTCGAGTTTACTCGAGGACGAGGTAATGACCTATCGACGCCGGCGCCTCAGTTCGGCTTTCCTGGCCTGAAAGCTGGGGATAGGTGGTGTTTGTGTGTGTCGAGGTGGAAAGAGGCGTATGACGCTGGAGTGGCGCCACCGGTTATTCTCGAAGCGACGCACGAGCAGGCACTGCTAATTGTGACGCTCGAGGAGTTGCGGTCGAGAGAGTTGCGGTAGTCCTCTCCAGGAAAATCATTACCAGAAGTTATACGCCACGCCTATGATAAACGAGCGTCCCTCATACATGGTCGGTTCAATACCTACGCCTTGGTCGTAGGTGAAGTTTCTGTCGAGAATGTTATCGACTCTCGCGAAGACGCGTCCGCGCTGCTCAGAGAATCGATACGATACGCCTGTGTCGAAGAGCCAAAAGCCAGACGGGTCGTCAAATTGTGTTGAGGATTGGTCTCGGTAGCTAGCCTGTACGCCAAGCGAGAGGTGCTTGCCAAAGAATCGCTTATATCCGAACCGATAACGCTGAGTGTTCGTCGTTGACGCTAGCTCGGGATCGGTGTCCTGATACCACTGCGCGAGCGAGTCGGCGGTAAGGACTGAGTTCTTTGAGACGACGGAATAGAGGTACCCTCGAAAGATGTCGGAGTCAGCGTGTGCGTCTCGGAAGCCGCGCGAAATTGGGGGTAGGGAGGTGATGGATTCTCCGTCGTAGGTGGCGGCGTCGCTAACATCCCCAAAGCTCTCCGTCAGATGCCGTCGAATGTATTGCGCTCCGGCATAGACCTGGTTTGGCGCCTTGAAGTCGAGACCAAACCCGAGGTTTCGGCTCTCAGTACCGCTGAGGTCATTGAATCGCTGATTGATTCCGCCGACAAGTGTCGGTTCGAGACTGGTTAGGTCCTCAAGCACCGCTTTTCTGCTGAGTGACTCAAAGTATGCCGCTCGAGCTGTCAGCCAGGTGGTCGGAGTAAGAACGAGACCCGCCTTGGGGCTTATCGCCGTCTTTAAGTCGCTTCCATCGTCAAATGGAGCGACCTCGGTAAGGTCTCGCTTTACGGAAGTTCCAACGAGTCCGGCGGTGAAGGCTGCGAGGCCGGGTGACTTGAGCGTCACATACTCGTACAGCTGACCTGACTTCGCTGACTCGCCACTATTGCTGGTCAGGTTGCCTGAAACAGGTTCCTCCGGGTAATCAAGGAAACCGAGAACTGGAGAGGCTTCCTTTCTTCCGTTGTCAGCGTGCATCGCCTCAAGTCCTGTCACTGAATCAAGGTACGAGGATGTGTAGATGAGTTGATGCGAGAGTGCCGTGCGCTGCACGCGCTGCTTCGTTGACTCATTCGCGAGAACATCTGTTGTAAATGGCTCTTCTCCATTGGGAAGCGAGAGAGTTGCATCGCGAGTCGTGTTCTCAGAGGTGTATTCACGGTCATGACCAAACTCAAACTGCGTGAGACTCCGCAGTGATGAGGAATAGCGGTGATTGTGCCCCAACCGAAGCGAGCCGATGTTGACGTCCTCAGAATAGTCTCCCTCGTTCGGACCCTTCGAGTTACGCATCTTGAAGCTGCCGTCGAGGATAAAGCGATCGTCAACGAGTGGCTCCCATTGGAAAGCCGTTCGGAACGTGTTCTCGCCGAGGTAGGCCTTGTGGCGCGATCCTGACATATAAAATGGCTCGTACGAGACGAGATAGCCGTAGGTGTCTTGCTTTCCAGTGGCGAGTAGTTGGCCGCCGATTCGGTCGCGGTTGCTATTCCAATCAACTCGAACCGCTTTGCGAGTCTCTTTCTTATCAAAGAGCGCGTTGTAATCAGATAGCGACGCCTGCTCGCCGAGACTGTTAAAGAGATTAAAGCTGAGTGGGGATAGTAAGTCAGCGATGCGTTTCTCGGAGAGGTTCGCCTCGCCATCGAGAATTGAGTCGTAGGAGTCGCTTAACAGTCGATGCGCTGAGAAATTAGTGTAGTCATCCCCAATTGATTTTATCGCCTCGATTCGAGCGGCTTCTGAGAAACCGAGTTCAGTGAAGGCTCGGGAGAGTCCAGCGCCACGGACGGCTAGATCTCGATCTAAGAGAAGCCGTGAGCGATATACCGCGCGACCATTATTAAGGCCTATCGAGGTCTCAACGTCCGAGAGCGCGTCGACTGGCTGATTGTTAGCGATATGCGCGAACGAGCGATAGAGATACGGCGATGGGTCCATCGGATCGAGAGCTATCGCCGCCTCAAACTCATGCAGGGCTTTCTGGGTGTTCTCGTCCTCAAAGAATAGCTTTCCGAGGTACGAGCGATACACGGCGACGCTTGGATCTAACTGGACGGCCTTGGAGAGAAGATCCTTAGCTGATTGATAGTCTCTGTCGTGAGCTTTTAAGAGCGCCTGCCCAAGGTAGGGAAGAGACTGTGAGCTGTCTTGCGTGAGCGCTGTCTCAAAAAGCTCGGCGGCCCGACTGAAGTCTTTGCGATCTATCGCGGCGAAACCGGCTAACGTGTCTGTGGTGGGCGTTGATCCATGCAGATTAATTCGCTTAGAGAGGACGTCTTCAGCTTCCTCTCCACGGTCAAGCGACAGTAGGAGCTCAGCTTCCCTGTCGACAAGTTGAGGGGCGCTTGGATGTCTCGCGGCGCTTGATTGCGCTATGCGGAGCGCTTTTTCTGGGTCACCTTTCGCTTGCGAAACATACGACTGGAGAAGCGCTGTATTGACCAGTCCTGGAAATAATTGCTCAGCACCGTCAGCGAGTGACTCAGCGGAGGCGGTATCTCCCTGCGTAAGGGCATCAAACCCAGCGATGATTGAGCGTAGAGCGGCGACTCGAGGAGAAGCCGTAGCCGATATTTTTCCTAGCTCAGATTTCGCCGAAGCGACATCGCCTGAGCTCCAGAGACCGATCGCCGCGAAAAGTCTTCCATAGGGAGACTGTCTAAAATCGCTTGATTCTCGATTAAGCGCGCTCGTTATCGACTCCCCATTTTCATGACGAGAGAGCACTCTCACCACGGCCACTTGGCAGGCGCCGACACAGAATGAGTCGTCTCTCGCCGATAGATCTTGTTCGGTAACTATAAACGGAAAGGTG
>CAIVDM010000175.1 GCA_903904735.1 uncultured delta proteobacterium | reverse complement strand
CGAGAAGATTACAACACCACCGTTCTTATATTGGCACTGCGTGTACTGCGCTCTTCCCGATGGCAAAGAGCCAACGATCAGACTTGTTGGAAACGCCGCGGCCCTCAACCAGAAAATAGCCTCCGTAGAGGCGTACAACTCTCAGGGACAGATCTCCTCTATCCTTGAGAAGCTAAGGCACTCTCCGCCCGTGGAATATCTCCTTGAGGAGGCTTTCTCCCTCTTCCATCCCGGGGTGTACGACCACTGCTTTGGTTAATCCCGAGCCTCATTGATCCTAAAACGCACAGGAAAAGCGTATTAAACGACCGCTCAGGGACAACAAGTACGGCAAGAGGATGTAAGCCTCACTCCTTTCCTTGTCACTCTCTCTTGTCCCTTGGATTTATCTACCATCGGCATTACTATGACCCTACGGACCAACGTTTATCTATCACGAACATGCTGTCACCGTCGTCGTCCTCTCCACAGCTTGACGCTCACCAAGCTCTCCGCCGGTTGCAGATGAGCCCTCATAATGCTGTCGGTGAGCTCCAAAGCGCTGAGTACGAGATCGCGTTTATCAAGGCGCTACGCCGGGAGCCAACCACTCAGATCGGATCATATCAGGTGCACATGGATACCTCGCGGGACGACCGCACCACGGTATTCGTGCAAAATCCGAGTGGTGAGGAGCCTCACAAGTACGTCATCGTGCACGCTAACGACCACAGATACGTCGTCGCGGCGCCAATTGGATGGACGAAACTCCATAAGAATATCGTATCGCGAATTATGGTAGCGACTCCGCTGTCAGTATTCTGCTCGGGTGGTGGCTACGTTTCCGTTCTTAGCAAGGGAACGCTGATCGTTGATGGCGAGTCGACTGATTTCGGCGCCGGAGATCACGCACTTGCGAAGGCCGCGCTATCGAGAGCCGTGAAAGGCCGAGCCGAGGAATAACCTAGCCACCTAGTACTTCCTCTCACTTTTTCCCCCACTTTTTCTCGCAGAGACCGCGCGGCAAATAATCGTGCGATGTCTGATTTCAAATCATATCAGTTGTTAAAGTTTGTTCATGCACTTGGACGCTTTGTCGGTAGGTGATGAACGACGCGAATATGCGTTCTCTATGTTTTCAAAACATATGTAAGACAGCCGCAGCGATGCAGTTGTGAGAGTCTGATTCCCGTAACTGCGCGAACTCGTTTGGCGGCTCAGGTGCTTTAAAAACATATAAAGCTCGGGAGCTGTGCGCACAGTCTCTGAGAAAACCCTGGGGAAGTAGCAAACCCTCCTGCTATCGGAAACACTCCTGAAATCCCAGGGGTCCCAGACACTTCTGGCGCCCTCACATGACTTTCACGACAGCCTTGGGAGCGCGGCGCGCTCCGAGCGGGAACTGCCACTTGTTCTCTGAATCACACAGACGGTTCTATGCCGGGGCCGGAATATCCCTTTCACCCATGATGTACTTCGCCAACGATGGAAGTATCACTTGAGTGTACGAGCACCGATGGAGCAAGGATAATTAGTTCGTAACCCACGGAACTCATATCATGACCGAACATGCGCGTGGGCCAGTAAGAATCATCGCGAACAGACGTCCGATTTCGGTGTCTCT
>CAIVDM010000174.1 GCA_903904735.1 uncultured delta proteobacterium | reverse complement strand
TGGGATCATCGAGAAACCAAGCGAGAGGTCTCGCCCTTCTAACTTTCGCGTGTAGCGTAAGAACTCGGTCTCTGAGTGATACGAGTTGAATACGCGGTGCGTAAGGTAATCATCACCACGAGTGAGGTTCTTCGGGATCGTTGTCTTCGCCGAATCGATCACTTTCTCTACCGCCGCTGGCGTTACGCTCGCGCCAAACAAAGCGAGAAGCTGCACAAGATCATCGATTCCCTTCGCCTCATCGAAGCTCACGCCGACTGCGGATTCATTGACGATTCGAACAAGGAGTCCCGCTTTCTCCGCTTTCTCGGCGAGAGTTTCAGCCCCCTTGCCTCCGACCTCTACGACGACAGTGTCGAAGTAGTTTATGGTCGTTACCTTCACTCCGGCTTGAGTCACAAGGTTCGCGAACGCCTGTGTGAGCGCGTGAACCCTGGTCGCTATCGCGCGCAAGCCCTTTGGTCCGTGATATACGGCGTACATGCTGGCCATGTTGGCGAGCAAAACCTGCGCGGTGCAGATGTTACTGGTCGCCTTCTCGCGGCGGATATGTTGCTCACGGGTCTGAAGCGAGAGACGCAGCGCTGGCTTTCCGCTTGAATCCTTAGAAACTCCCACGAGTCGTCCCGGCATGCTGCGCTTGTATTCGTCTTTGGTGGCGAAAAACGCGGCGTGCGGCCCACCAAATCCCATCGGCACACCGAAACGCTGCGCTGAGCCAACGACGATATCAGCACCAAGCTTTCCTGGGGGCGTCAAAAGACAGAGCGCCAAGAGATCGGTCGCTACCGTCACAAGGGCGTTGTGCTCATGGGCCTTGGCGCAAACACCGCTGATATCTCGAATTTCCCCGTTTGTGTCTGGATACTGCACGAGACATCCAACTGTGCCGGCACCAAACGAGAACTGTGCTGGGGCGCTCACTACCACTTTCACTCCGAGCGCTTCAGCTCGAGTGAGAACGACGCCTAGGGTTTGCGGATGCACGGTGTCAGCAACGAGATACTCCTTCGTCGTGGCGCTATCTCCCGCCTTAGCGGAGAGAGCCACGGACATCGCCATCGCCTCCGCCGCGGCGGTGCCTTCATCGAGAAGCGACGCGTTCGCTATCGCCATACCGGTCATATCCATGACGAGGGTCTGGAAATTAAGGATCGCCTCAAGACGCCCCTGGGAGATCTCGGCTTGGTATGGCGTGTACTGCGTGTACCATCCTGGGTTCTCAAGGATATTGCGCTGGATCACTGGCGGCGTGACGCAGTCGTAGTAGCCCATACCGATATACGAACGGGCGACCTTGTTTTTGTTGGCAACAGCTCGTAGACGCTCAATCGCTTCGTACTCAGAGAGGGCGCGTGGAAACGGCGAGAGTGTGAGCGCTTGCTTTGAGCGCACTGACGACGGAACTACAGCGTCGATAACCTCATCGAGGCTCTTTTTGCCGAGGGTCTTCACCATCTCGGCCACATCAGCCGCGCTCGGTCCGATGTGTCGCTTATGGAACTCAGAGGCGCCGAAGCCGCCCCTTGCTTGTGTCTTTTCGCTTCCTGCTTCCTGTGTCATCTCTTCCGCCAACTTCTCTGCCAACATGGTAGACCTTTGAACTTTGTCGATGTGGTTATGAGTCCCAATTATTTGCCGAGGAGCTTTCGATACTCGTCAGCCGACATGAGCGCCGCTACATCAGACGCTGAAACGCCTGAGAGCTTCACTATCCATCCTTCAGTGTATGGGGTTTTGTTGATGAGGCTTGGGTCATTCACGAGCGCGCTATTAACCTCGGCGACGGCGCCGTTAAGGGGCGAATATACGTCTGAGGCCGCTTTCGTGGACTCCACGACACACATGGTTCCGTGCGCCGTTACCGCTTTGCCCACCGCTGGGAGATCAACGAATACGAGATCGCCTAACTCTGACTGCGCGAACTCGGTGATTCCGACAACGGCGACATCACCCTCCATCCGTACCCACTCGTGCTCTTTGGTGTATTTGAGATCCCCTGGAAATTCCATAATGCTGTCCTCCTTTGAAAAATTATTTAGTTTTTGGCCTATTTCTCACGCTTATAAAACGGTAGCGCCACGATGGTGGCTCGAATCTCTC
>CAIVDM010000173.1 GCA_903904735.1 uncultured delta proteobacterium | reverse complement strand
GGATACTGAGGAGCTGAAAGGCCGCCGTTTCACGGAAGGAATTTCGTTAGATCGCGGCGTGTCGTAAAGCGCGGAGTGAATCCTGCAGTCAAACCATTAGCTAGTGGCCTGCGGAGTTCTAATCTTAATGACCTTCGCTGGCGTCCCTACCGCCACTCCCCAATCAGGGACATCACTCGTGACGAGCGAGTGCGCCCCGATAATCGCGTGCTTGCCGATCTTCACTCCATCGAGCACCGTGACTCGCGCGCCTAACCAGGCGTGCTCGCCGATCTCAACGCCACCTCGAATATCCATGGGGCGCGTTATTAACGGCTCATCTTCGTTCCCTTCCGTGTGATTACCCGGGCCGATGTAACAATACGCTCCAACTAAAACACTCTCGCCCATTGATACAGATGAGTTCGTGGCGATTCTACACGAGGAGCCGATGTTGCATCCGGACGAGATCGAGATCGTTCCATACTTAGCGGCGATGATCGAAAAGCGCCCCACGCTCACCCTATCACCCAACGCGATCCCAGCCTCACTACCGCGCACATCAAGTGTCGCGTAATCATCCACGAGAACACCTGCGCCTAGAGATATATTTCGCGGCACCCTAATCGACACCCCTTTTCCGAAAGCCGGTCGACGTCCGCACGCGCGAAAGAGCCCCCGGTAAGCAAGCGATCGCGCCGCCAATCCAACGAGTCCACCAAGATTCGCTAAGAATGTTTGCGTAAGCTCGCCCCTCAGAAACGACCAGAGTGAGGCGTTGCCCGCGGCGAGCTCTCGATACGCGGACAGACCCGACCGCCGCACGTCAGAAAATGCGGCCTGTTGCGGTGTCATGGCTGGAGTGGTTGTCATGTGTGATTCTGGACTATCAACCGTGATGTAAGCAGTGGGGGCGAAGCGACACTAGCGCAACTGTAGCAAAGACGACAGGTGTCGTCGAACCGTCTCAACAGTCTGAAATGGTTAGTCATTTCGACTTGAGGAACGACGGGCTCATCAGTTTTCCTGAGCGGGTGTTTTTGTCCATATTCTACAACTGGCGCGCCCCTATCGCCACGAGAGCGGTTGGCAGTTTAAAGTTAAGTAAGGTACAGTCTTGGCGTTAGCGACGTAGGCATCGTAGGCACGCTCGCTACTCAAAAAACTTCCGAACGGAGATCTGCGCGCGATGTTTTCCACCCCCGATCAATCAGGTTTTCTCACCACGACCCTTGAAAGCGCTCTCGCATGGGCGCGAAAGTACTCGCTCTTCTCATATCCATTCGTGACCGCGTGCTGCGGTATGGAGTTCATGTCGGTGAACTGCTCCCATTACGACACCGACCGATTCGGGGCCGCTCTGCCGCGCTTTACTCCCCGCCAGGCCGACCTTTTGTGGGTTGTCGGTACAGTTAATCACAAGCTCGCCCCTGTGTTGCTACGAGTGTACGAGCAGATGACGGAGCCAAAATGGGTAGTAGCCTTCGGCGCGTGCGCCTCATCGGGCGGATTCTACGATAACTACACAACGGTGGCTGGTATCGATAAAATTATCCCTGTTGATATGTACATTCCCGGTTGTCCGCCACGACCTGAGACGGTACTCGACGCCTTGATTCACTTGCAGCAGAACATCCAAACCTCGAAACAACAGATGGTTCCGTCACAAGGCGGCAAGCAATATCACCCAGACTTACCACCACTGCTCGGCCAACCTATCGACACTCGCCTAACCAAGCCAGTGTAATTAGGGCAAGGCGTCGATACCGTCGAGCGCCCCTAATTTTATTTCTAGGCAACTCTACGCTGGACTGTGAAGCTTCTTTTGAGCGGAGCTAGAAGCTCCGCGGTCCAATCAACTCGCAATCCTTAAAATCTCGACTGACTGTCGCTCTGGCTATCTGGACCGCGGAGCTTTGCTCCGCTGCAAGAGGAGCGCAACATATGGTTTATAACGTTATAACTGTGAAGCCGCGCTATCAGTGATCCCGCAGACACTTTGGATCTCTCGAATCTTATTCTCAAGAGCCTCGTTGTAAGTTCCTGTGGCGACCTCTACGCGATCTGGAAAATCCCCCATCAGGATACCCGCCGCGGCGGAGAAAGGAATCACGGATCGAACACCCGCGAGGGCTCGTCGTCCAATAGAAGCCTTCTCTTCCTCAAGAGTCGCGATATCCTGCTGAGCGGTGGAACAATCTACCCGCTTTTCCAAGGACGCCTTTTCGGCGTCTGTGATGGTAGGTCTTGGAGAATGGTTCTCGCGATGCACGCATGCGGAAAGAACGGTCGTAAGGGAGAAAAGAATCACGGCGCTAGGTCGCATAGAAAGCCTCACAAAAAGCGATAAACGTCATGAGCGAAAACATAGCAACTCACCGTCACCGTTGACAGGGTAGAACTTAGCACGTTAGGCGATGAATCGCTCGCCACGCTCACGTTCAATCGCGCCAATACCATCAAGCGAGCTCGATTCAGGGAGGTTGTCAGCGATCGCCCAAGCGAGCAAACGCTCCGCGTCTATCGGCTTTGAGAAGAACTCCGACGCCCCCAGAGCGGCGAATCGATACAGACTCTCGTCATCGGCATCCCCGCTCATAACGGCGACTGAGCGAGAGCTACCCGAACCACGGAGCGCCTTGAGCAACCTCTCCGCCCCGCCGTCCGGCATTCTGGCGTCACACACTATTTTCGCGGACGGGTCGTCTCGCAGGTAGCCAAGAGTCGCGTCTACAGACTCAAAACTCCTGGTAACAAGCCCCGCTCGCCTCAGCACCCTTGTAAGCGACACTGAATGCTCAACATCGTCATCAACTAAAACTACGCGCGCCTGACTGTACGCGGGCGCCGGTCGCGTGGCGCACACGCTCTTCTCATTTCGCTCTCCCTTTCCACAAGCCGCCTCGGCGCGCGGAACCTCGATTTCAACGCACGTATGTCCCTCAGTAGAACGAACCCGAAAACAGCCACCACCGCGCTCCACCAAACTCTTACTTGAAAGGAGCCCCACGCCCCACCCCGCGGTCGCGCGCACAGAGTCCAACGCGGCATCGGCGCCCGAATCAGCCAGGGCTATTCGCTCAAGAACGGAGCGAGGAATGCCGACGCCACAATCGACAATTCTCGCGATGACGAAACGCTCCTCTTGGACGACCTCAAAGCGCACCTCCGAGGTTCTAGAGTGTTTGATAGCGTTACCTAACGTATTCGTTAGGGCTCTCTCGAGCGCAAGTGAATCAATCGCCGCGAAAGTATCTTCATACGGCACATCCCAACCAAACGATATCCCTCCGTCGAGCGCCTGGCGAGCGAATCGACTCGCCACCCTTCGCAACGCGGCGACGACATCACACTGAACCGCGCTATCGCTCGAACGCTCACAACCCGCGGGCGAAAATCCCTCCATCAAGCCATCGATGTAGGATATCTCCGCCTGAATCTTCCTGGCGTCATCAGCGATCGAGGGGTGCGTTCGCGTTAAATCGCTTAACAGATAGCTCAGCGCCGCCAGCGGAGCCCTTACATCGTGCGCCACCGACGTCATTTCGCCGATGCGCTGGCGTGCGTCACTCATTCTGCGCCTCGACTCTCGGGTTGCTAGTAAGGTCGCGCTATTGCTCTCGAGCCATCTCGACAGCTCCTCAGTTACCGCCCGCATCTCCGCTATTAATTTCGGCGTGGCTCCCGCGAGGAGACCTGCCCACACGACCATATCGGTTCCTTGACCGAGGGCCGCCGGAACGCGCGCGACAACGACAATCGATGTCCGAAAGTGCGCATCGATGAAACGCACCGTATCCAGGGCGTGATCCTTGACCTTACATGCGCCGCCACTCGCGACGGCCTCTGTGAGAAACCCCCGTAGCGTCTCATCCGGCAATGCGCTCACTCCACGAGGTCGCGCGACGATACCTGCGCCGTCAGCCCCTCTCGTCACGAGCGCCACACCAGCGAAACCAGGCGCTATCGCGTGGTGAAGCTCCGTCGCGACCTGGCGAAGGAACTCTCCAATGTCTCCATCCGTGATGGCGCTCCACGCGCCAAGCGCCTTCTCAAGCGCCTGAGTGACCCGTCCTGTCACGCCGCCTCCTCTATCGGAGAGTCGCGGAGAATGCGCGCCACTTGGGCGCAGAGAACTCGAGGGTCTTTGGATTTACTGACCAACGCCTCCGCTCCTAGCTCCAGCAAACTCAACTCGATGTCACTTCCCTCATCTGAAGTTAAGATCACCACGGGTATCGAGCGGAATCGACTATCAGCCTTAACTCGGGTCAAAAACTCGCGGCCATTCATGCGTGGCATATGAAGGTCACAGATGATGAGTCGCGGCAGCAACCCTTTAGACTCTCCCAGCTTCCCTAAGGCGTGCTCACCATTCTCCGCGAACGCGACGTCGCACTGCTCCTTGCGCAACAACCGCTCGAGAACTCGACAAAACATCTGATTGTCATCAACGACCAAGATAGGATGTGTTATCACGGGAGCCTCTCGCGAGCTTTTCGACGCCTCGACCTGCCGAGCGGCATCTGAGTTCGCCACAGACGCGGGAAGCACGACATGAGGCGAGATCGCTTCGGGCAAGGTCAGGTACTCCCGTCGAATATTCCACGAGAGGCGCATATTCGCCGCGTTCCCAAGCTCTCGCACGAGCACTTTGCCAACTGTAGCGTGGTGTAGGACCTCGCCATCGAGGTTCGTCAGATGGACCATGAGCGCCTCTAAGGCCTCTGGTTGAATGGTGCCGAGCGCCATCTTCCCCTCTACCGTCTGAAACTGATAGCGAGTCTTGCCCTCATAGGTAAGGATCTCAAAGGACGTAGCGCCGTGCGCTGACGCTTCACTAATCAGAATATCGATAACTCGCTGACTGAGATCGTGGCGCTTCGTGGACTCCGCTCTATCAACGTTCGCCTCGGCCTCAACGATAATTCGCTCGGCCTTGTCGAGCGCCTTGGCTATCTCTGTCCAGGCGGCGATGCTGACGGACTGGGTACCATCGAAGAGCGCTAATCCCCGCACCTCGGCGGGATCAGTCGCCACGAACCCAACGACATCAACTCCCTCAAGGATTACGGAGGCGCCGACTTTGCGCAGATCGGTCAGCACAGAGCGTGCCCTTGGACCCAAAACTGTCAAGTCTGGGGCGATAACTTGATCTTGGTATGGCATATGAAGTTCACGCGCCGCGGCGCTGACGAACTCTCGCTCACTCACGCCTACCCACGCGGCGGCGAGAACGCCCCACTGCCGTCGGTCGTGGGAGGAACTCATAACCTCCCGCATGACAGAGCGCGGAACCAACGAACGCATCGCCTTTACTAAAGATGGCAACCTACGAGTGTCCTCTCCGACCCCACGACGCCTAAGCAGAAACGCCGATATCTTGCCAGTAACACTCTTCATAACTCTACCTCTTCTCGTAACCGCTTCACTTTACCGTGCTGAATAGTCAAACCGCCGGACCACTCAGAGACACCCTGAAACAATCCCGCTATCTCTACACCGACAAGCACCACCTGGTGCGCGTAACTCTCGACGGATCCCGCCATGCCTAGTGGGACGCCGATCCTGCTGGCGCTAAATTCCCGCTCCCGTGTCTCTAGACTGGCGCGCAGGGACAGCGGTCCCACCTGAACGCACTCACGCGCCTGGTCAGACACGACAGAGCCAGAGAGCGGATCCACGTTGAGCACCCAGAAACAAGCCGTCGCGGATGTTTCATTGAGACCATAGGTCATGGCGAGCGTCTCTCGAGCGGCACGCCGAGCGATATCATTTATCATCTCTCGCAGGCGACCGATGTCAGCGACCATAAGACCCGCGCTCCCATCAGAAGACCATTGAGACACGCGACCAACGGTTTCACGCAAAACGGTCGACGGTATTCGACGCATAGAGCTGTCGTTATGAAAGAAAGTCCCGTACGAAAACCCCAGAAGCGTCACAGGCAGCAGCACGGCGCACCACGTGGCGAGCTCAAGCACAGCGAAGCCGTTCCTCCGATATCGCGTCGAGTTCACTCGCTTCATCATCGCTCCCACACGATCCGTTCATTCATAGTTCGCGACACGGCGGTCGCGAAGCGCTCTCTCGTAAGCTCTGAGAGCGACGCTCCCACCTCTCGCGCGCCTCCTCCATACAGACCGTACGCGGGTGGTAACGGCGTAAAGGTGCCATCAGTTCCCGCTACCACTATCAAGAATTGAAGCGGCAACTCCGCGGCTTCTGCCACCGCGCTCACCGCTTGCTGCGCGTACGCGGAGTAACCCAGCTCGTATAAATCGGCTCCTATCACTAACACCACAGCTCGATACTCAAGCGACCTCGCTAGCAGCTCGTCTGACACTAGCCGCGCTACGTCATTGGCGACGTCGAACGGATTACCCGGGGTCCCTACATAAGCGCGAAGTCCGCTCGTGTCGTACGAGGATTGCGCAATTATAGGACGACAACGATCTATTCCGTCATCACCATCGAGGGAGAGAAGCTCCACACTCTCAGTGACGCCGGGAAACACCCCTACCCTCACGACAGTGTCAGGATTCGCCGCGACTCCGCCGACTACGCGATCAACAAAGCTGGCACGCGCCTCTAGCGCCACTTCGGCGCAGGTGTCCGTAGTCGTAAGCACCGACCTATCCAGAATGAGCAGGGCGCCCCCGCGCTGACGTCGCAGTCGAGTGGTAGCCGCGAGTTCCACCACCTGAGACTCCCTGCCCAAAAAGTTCTCAAGAAAAGAGAGAAACGTACCTTTATAGTTAAGACTTGCCGATACACTCGCCGTCGCTGGATTAACGGTGGATGTGGCGCTCTCTACCTCGACCCTGGAAAAGGAAACGTCAGGCTGCTCAGTCAGACGCGCTCGCACCCGCGCATCAACCTCAGCTGACGAGCGGCGATACGTCAACGCGTCATACCCTTCCTCATCCACGATATTTTGCAGATCGTCGCGCACTCCAACGAGATGGGAGAACTCCAGCGTGACCGCTAGCATCACAAGCAGCACCGGGATAAGCGCCAGAAGAAATAACAGCGAGGTCATGCCTCTTTGTAGTTGTCTATCGCGCCACATGAGCCACCTTCGTCGCGATAGCCCCGACCTGCATAAGCGGCACGGTCAGAAAGCAGATGATTAGTCCGGTGAACGTCAGCACGAGCGGTAAGACCGCTTTCACCGGCAGCTTCGCGATCATCTCTTCCACCGTCTCCTGATAAGCCGTTTGAGTAGCGTCACTGAGCTCCTTTAACGGACGTACGATCTCCCCTCCCTGGCGGTGCGCTAAAGCGAGATGCGTCAGCGCGTGCCGCACGGGGACGGATTTCGTTTGCGTCGCGACACTTTCGAACGCCGCGTCCACGGGCGTTCCCCCTTCAGAGAGCCTTACGACCTGAGCGAGAAGCGCGGAAACAGGATCCTTTCCACCGCGAGACGCCTCTTGCAGAGCTGGCACGATATCGAGCCCCGAGCCAACCGCCATCACGATGCGCTCCATTACCGCCGGCAGATAAAACTCTAGGCCGCGGATCTCCTTCTTGGCGCTCACCTCCCGCTGCCGACTCATATAGAGGCGACCAGCGAACGCGCCGAGCACCGTAGCGAGCAGAACCGCGCCCGTCGAAAAGCCGCACAGAAGGCACCGAAGCGCGCCAAAGGACACACCACCGATACTCATCGCCCACAGATCGTTCCGACCCACGTCGACCCGCCGCGAGTCCTTGCCGGAGCTTGCCGGCGCACCTCTTCCCTCGTCACTGTCATTCTCAAGAAGCGCGTGCGCGATGGAGCAGTACTCAGATCTCCTCGCCAGTAGCATCGCTCCCAACGCGCCGCTTATACCAAGGGTGGCCACTCCTAGCGCCTGTATCACTACAGCTTCTCCTCACGACCCATTGATAACATCCAGGCGACTCCCACTGTCACGAGCGTCGCTCCTCCAATCAAGAACATGAGACCCACCGGATTCGCCAACGCGATCTCGATCCCGTTTCGGTTAACCGTCATCTGCATCATGCCGATCAACACGGCGCATCCAGCTATTCCAACCGCCGACATCCGATGCATCGCCAGCGCCGCTCGCGTCTTGCGTCGAAAGGACTGACGCTGCCGTACGACCTTCACGACACGGTGAAGAGGCTCCGCCAGCGAGCTTCCATGCGTGCGAGACAAGACTAAGCACCGCTTGAAAAGCTCAACATCTGGATGCCCATAGCGAGAGCACAAGGCATCGATCAGCTCCACCTCGTCACGTCCACTCACGAGCCCAGCGCGAAAGTTGGACAACTCGCGCTTTAGAGGCGACTCCTCCGGAAACTGATGAGCGGCGTCTCCCAGAGCCTTCATTGGATCTATACCCGCGCGGACTGACGAGGCGATTGACGTTAAGAGCGGTGGCAGATCGCGCTCCAAAAGCATCCGATCCCGATGAGAACTCCTCGCGCGGCCCCAATACACGACGATCACACTCACGAGTGGCACGCACAGGCCCACAAACGGATTCACGGCGATCGCGACAATCAACGCGACGAGGCAGACCGCGACAAAACCCGATGTTCGTGCTAGCGACAAAATGCCGTCGGACGGGCTCACGTCAACAGCTTGCCCGGCGCGCGTGTCATCCTTCGTAACGCGTCTGTACGACTCTAACAGATCTCTCGTAATGCGGCGCTCTCTCTTCATAACAAACTCGGTGTTACCTCCTCATCGCGTTCGCCGTCTCTCGGTATGAGACCTCAATAGGCAACTCAAGCGCGTCAGGGACATCAGCGAAGTTAAAGGAAGGGCGAAGCTGCTCGAGACGCTCCCGATGAGCGCTCACACGAGATACCAGTGACCATCGTGGCTGACCCTGCGTGACCTTGTAGGTGAATATCTCTCGTTGTCGTAGCACGCCGTCGGCGACGGGACCGAGCTCCCTCACCTCCATAATTCGTCTGACGCCCGTGGCCTTACAAACGTCGACCACCACCATGACCTGCACCGCCGTGGCGACTTGGGCGCCAAGTAACCCTCTGTCAGCGTTTCGTTGCACTCTCGCCAAGAAAAGCTCTAATCTGGTAACCGCGTCCACGACACTCCGACCGTGCAGCGTGGATAAGCCAGAGTGCCCTGAGGCGCACACGTCAACGAAAGCCTCCGCGGCCTCCGCGTCGCGAATCTCGCCGAAGATGATGCGATTCATCGCCATACGCATACCGGCGCGAATGCACTGCGCTGGCGAGACTCGCCCCGAGCCCTCAAGATTCTCCTCGCGGGTTGTCATATAACGCACGTGTGGATGATCGAGCCGAATCTCAGGGGTGTCCTCAATCACGAGGACAGATTCATCGTGCGGTATCGTTCCCGCTAAGGCGCGCGCCAAGGTAGTCTTTCCGGTGCCTACCTCCCCCACGAGCATCACGGTGCGGTTAATGCCGACCATCGCCCGCAGGTAGCTCAGTATCGGCTTCGGCGCCAAACCCGCGCGCTCCAGATCCTCCAGGGAAACTGACGAGAAGCGGTTTACTCGAATCGTCAAATAAGGTCCCTCGTCGCACAACGAGGCGTGAACCGCGTGAATTCGCACAAGCGAACCGATCATTCCGTCAGCGATCGGCTGCTTGGTGGAGTATGACGTGCCCGCTCGATGAAGAAGTCGCTCAACGTAGGCTTCATACGATCGCTGGTCGGCGAAGCGGATCTGGGTGCGCACGCTCCGGCGCCCCTGTTGTATCGACACTTTCGAGAACCCCGACACGACGATATCCGAAACAGACGGGTCCTCAATGAGAGGTCTAAGAATACCAAAGGTGTGAAAATCTCCCTCTAGGTGCGCCAGAATCTCATCACGTTCAAAGCTTGAGAGCTCAATGCCGAGTCGGGTCGCGGCTTGCGTGACGTAGCCGACAAGATCGGAGATCGCGGCGGCGCCGGTCAAACCCCCTTCGTGCGCGATTGACCGCTTAGTGTCGTCGAGCACATGCGCCAAAAGCGGGGACAGCGAGCTCGGTCCTCGCGCCTCATACTCTCCATGCATTATCGCTCCTCCTTCGAACGGGATGATTCTCGGGCGAAGAACCCTGTGGGTACCGTGTCGGCGGGAATCCATCGCCCATTCACGAGCGCGTACTGTCGTTTTTCGGCGCCGGAGCCAAAGCTGACTACTCCCCCGATACGCTCACGTTCCACTTCTTTCGTCCCACCGCGGATCTCATCCGAAGAGAGTCGTGTCTCCCGCCACCCTTCGACATCTTTCTGACTACGTAGCGCGAACGCTATTCTCCCCAGTGGCACGGCGGTATTGATGGCGAGGCACTGCTCCTGCGTGACGAGGAGGGTTACGGTATTCGGCACACCTCCCGCCCCTTGCCCCGAGTCGACAGGCGATAGTGAGCGCTCCGCTGATATGACTTTAACCTGTTCCGCGATCACAGTTGTTCGGGTTTTCTCGACTAAGAGGACGTCGACAACCGATCCGCTCCGGGCCCACCCCTCAACCGCCGAGGTCGCGTCCACTCGGACTGTCATTGCCCTCATACCGGGCGGGATTCTTCCCACTATAGGGTTCGATATCTCGTCGGTGGTCCCCAGATTAGCCGCCATCACCGGCAGCCCTCCAGGCAGGGAGACTAAGGTGACGTGATCGCGGACCGCGGCGAGATCTCGCAGGGCCCCTTGGGGAAGCTGGTGAGTCGGAAATTTTTCCAGTCGTGTTCGGATATCGCGCACAGCGGTGCCCGGAGCGACCGGACGCTCGGGAACGGGCACCTCCACTACATCGTACTCCGGAACAAACGCCTTGTGGTGCTCACGCGCGGGAGTTGGCGCGCTTCTTACGCCTACAACGTAGGCCATCAGGCCTACGCCAGCGATAATGGCGCCAACTCCCAGTGTAAGCCCTGGGCTCGTTCGCCTCCGAAATCCAGATGTAGCGACTCGAGCTGCCATAGTGGTTTAGTTTGTCACTACGTTACCTGAGCGAGCTTGCGCCCATTGTCCCACTGAGCCGAGAAGATCCACGAGATCTCCTCCGAGCGCGTTGAGTCCCGTCCAAAGGATCCCGGCGATAATCGCCGCGCCAGCGCAGTACTCAAGCAACGTATAGCCTTTCTCGTTCTTATGTTTCGCGACTTTCATCATTTCTCCTATAGCTAGCGTGACCGCTCTCGATCGACGTCGTTTTTTGTTTAATGAGGACAACGAAGCGGGGACTTCCTCCCCATTTCACCATCACCCCAGCAGCACCGGCTTCGACACCAGTCCGTCCACATCTGTCGTGGATGGACCGATAATTGGCAAGGCGACGGCGGGCAGTAACGACTGCGCGCCCTCACCATGCTTGAGCTGTCTCGCGGATGCCGCTTTTCCCCAGGCTCGCGTCGTAAGCCATCCCAGGCGCCCTGTTATCGCGCGCCATACTGACCCCACGAGAGACTTTAGCCGCGCTTGAGGAGCCGACTTGTCGTCGCTCTCTACCACATCGCTAAAGATCTCCCGTAGACTTCGACTGAGGAAACGATATGGCGTGTATCCGCTACACACCCAAGCGGCGCCTCGTCTCGAACGAGGGACCACGACGTGACGCATACGGCGACCGGAGATTACCGCCACCTCATCGCGCAGGAGCGAGATCGGCGCCGCGCCAACCCCTGTATCATTAAGAACCGCGGTGAGGACCGCGTCGTGACGCATAAATCCGGCGATCAAGGATAGCGCCTGTCGATTAGCGAACGCCGCGCTAATGTCCCGATTCATGACGAACAGGACCTCATCGGCTATTTGGAAAAGCGCGTTACGAGAGGTCGAGGGAAGCCCTGAGCTATCCACGATCACCTTATCGTAGGCGAGTAGCGACGCCTCGAGTACCGCCGTGACTCCTCTCTGCGCCCCAGACGACATAAAGATACTTTCATCGCGGCCCGCCGGTGGCACCATGCACGCGAACTTCCTCTCGTCAGCCCAGACCTCTCTTACGCACTCAGCGACCGTTTCCGCCGTCACCACTCGTTGCTGCTCGATAAGCAGACGGAGCGGCTCGTTCACATGCGGCTTGACCTTAAAAAAGCGAGCGAGGTCCTGAGCGAGAACGTCCGTATCAACCATGCACACGCTCTTTCCATGCGCGTACCAACCCTCGGCTACCGTGGCTGTGATGAATGTCTTTCCGACACCCCCTCGCGCGCTATCGACCACGAGGAGACTGCCGCGCTTCTTGCCTTGAAAGCGCCGCTGCAGCAAAAGGATACGACGGAAGAATTCCTCGCTAGTCGCCGTATCCAGGAACACGTCGTCCACCCCGAGACGGCTCAACTGCTCCACGAGACCAAATGAATAGGTCCTGGCGTCGAGAACGGCGATTAAAACTTTATCGTTTAACTGTTTGCGAATACCGTGAATGAAAGCCGCGTCGCATCCGATTAACTCGGGACCAACGACACAAACATCGAGACCGCCATGAAAACGAATCTCCTCTGGGGAGAGTGAGTGAAGGGAGAGGCGCGGCAGGGATATCTTAAAATCAGGGGGTGTCCATGCCCATCGCTCGACGACCGCGGTGAGCCTACGTCGGCTCTCCGCGCTCAAATCAACGATCCCCAATTCAATCATGCTCTAATCCTCTTCACAGGAGACAGATTGCGTACAACAAATGGGAAAACTTGGGTCACTCAGCTGTAAGCCGAATGACTCATAACCGGGACCGACGGTAACATAGGACGTTTCTTTTTGATCCTCTAAAATTTTCCGCTTTGATTTTTTTTCTGTTGATTTCTCTTTCCTCACCTAAAAAACAAGCTTTTAAGAGGAAAAGTTTTTAACATCTAAAGGCTCTGAGACCCGATGTCAGAACAAAACTCACTTCCATTCAGAACCCGAATCGGAATCCGTTTCAGTGGGCGAGCTCAGATCTCCGTACAGGGAGCCGTTGGACTAACTTCGCCATACAGTAGTCTGGGCGCATAGTCGGGAGTTCCTATACCGATTGATGAAAGCCCTGGAACGCAGTAGCCTTACGCGAGCGCGCTTACATACAGACAAACGCCATGAGCGGTAAATTCGTCTCCTACCTATGGCAAACACATCTATCGAACGCACCTTCTCTCTCCAGCGGAATTGGATTCTTGGTGGTTTTACCGCCGAGCAGTCCTATGCCCGCGCTTTGAGCCCGATTCAGCTATCTGACTTGATCGATACGACTCTGAGAGCGCTCCACGACCATCTGCCCTCCGTCGAGGCGCTTGATTGCAAGGGCAGAAACCATCACGACACCCTGCTCCAGGGCATTCCGGGGGAGGCAGAGGGAGAGGTGTTTCGGATAGGCGGCGAGATCGCGACCGGTCACACCCCCACTAACTTTGAGTGGTCGCACTTTGAGGCGTCGTGCCATAGTCAGTTCAAGGAGTTTCAGGGGAATCACCACATAGCTCACGCCGTAAAACACCATCATACCGCGACAGTTCCTGATTGGCTCCCCTGGAGGCTACTCGGCGCCGCCGCGCCCATTCGCCCTCGATACTTCAGGCTGGGACTAGAGCGCTTTCAAAGTAGGTTCACCTTGGCGAGTCTTGGATACCTCCCGCAAGTTACGGACTCGTTACTGCTGGACGCCACTGATTCAACTATCGTGATAAAATTGGTTATCGAACGTCGCGCGTGGAAACTGACCGACCCATTCGCGGAGTTTCCGGTGTTCGGCGGCATCGCCGCGGCCCTGCGGCAATCCCTATCGCTCGATATGGGGGCTCTTTTTCACGAAGAGCTAGCCCAGGCGACCGGATTACAGTCCACAAACCCCTTCTCTTAATCACCGCTTTCCGAGTAACATTCCTCTCTATGCGTAGAGGTTTCGCGTCACCATCTTTTGACAATCGAGCTCATCAGCTCGCCATCGCCACAATCGCGGTATCGATCGTTCAAGGCTTTCTGCTTCAGAGTGGCACGTACGTGTTTCTCTTCTCGCCATTTAAGACACTGCACTACCTTGAGCTATGGCGCCCCTTTACCGCTCTGTTTGTCGCCGCGAGCCCGGTAGAGGTCATATTCGGAGCTCTCATTATCTACAGCATAGGCGGCATGCTTGAGTCTCGCTGGAGTCGCCGTCGGTTCACATACACCGTATTGGGGATTCCCCTTATCGCGGAGTTGGTGGTGGTGGCGCTGTCTTTTATCGCGCCATCCTTGGTTCCATCCTCAATGGTATACGCGGGCTCGCGGCAGGTAATCAGCACGCTCTGGATACTCTACGGACTCGCGTCACACTTTAGTCGAGAGAGGCTCAATTTTTGGGGAACGCCAATCACCGGGAAAACATTCGCCCTCATCGGCGTTGGATTTGTCTTCCTCTCAGGAGTCTTCGGTGGCTTTATCCCCGTCCTTCCCGACGTCATAACCGTGGCGCTCTGCTATCTATATATGTACCGCTACACCGTTCTCAGCTTCACAAGAAAATATGAGCTCTCATACTACGACTGGAAGCTAAAGCGTCTGAAACAAAAGAGTGGCTTTAAAGTCATCAAAGGCTCTCGCTCGGACGACGACCCTGGTCATCAGATACACTAAGTCTGCGCGAGACACCGATTAGTTCGCTGGGACCTCACAGGGAGTCGATCGCTTGCGATAATAAATACCCTCATCATCCGACACGACAAGCCGAGCGGCACCGAAGGGAATTCTTCGCTCAGGTACGACTAACCAGAGACCAGGTGGCTTATCAGCGGCTTCACCTCGATCATTGAGGTGCTGAAACCCCTTAAAGAGAATCCCCATGCCTTCATCAGGCTTCAATTCCCACGTCCACGTCGAGGAGGTCGAAAGCTCTCGGCGCCCCGCGACCGTGATTGTCTGCGCGTACGAGCCATCAGGCTGGACATCAACGCAGGAGATACGCTCTCCTCGCGTACACTCCCACGGTCCAATTACCTCGCCCTTATCAATCGCGACTTGGCAGCCGCCGGCCAGCGCGAGAACAATCACAAAAACTCTGAGATTCATTTTAACACGCTCCTGTCTCGAGGCATCTAAACGCTTGGAGACCTTGCTCTCTAAGGCGTATCAATCGGCTCTATCCACGTATATGTTTGTCTCATATTGCCACCGTAGGAAAGATCCTCTCGTTCATAAGCGGGGCCATAGTTGTACAAAAACGACTCCGTGCTCGTCGTATTAGTCACCTCAAAGCGAGCGTTACGACCCGCGTCAGGGAAGATATCCACTCGATAGCTTCCAACAAATTGTTCAGTTGGATCAACGCCAGCGCCGATTAATCCCGCCAACCCGAAGGCACCTCGATAGTTAGTTACAGGCTCCCACTGCTCAAAGGGGCGCCCTTCGTTCTTTTGATAAAAGAGATCGCGAGCCGCCGTTACACCCGCGGCGTCAGACATATTCTGAGATTGTATGGAGCAGGTCTCAAAGCGTCGCGTATCCGCGCCTCGACCAAGCGCCCAATCTCGAAACATCCCAAGCGCCTCAAACCATCCCGAGACAAGAGACGGCTTGTCGCAACGCTCAAAGGTCTGTGGTGGTGGCTCACGACGCGCGAGAAAGGGTTTCTGTGGAGCGCTATCAAATGAGCCTCCGCCAAGTGACGATTGACGAGCGGATGACAACCTTGAAACAAACGATTCCTCGCCATTCGCATTGTTAACCGCTCGCTGAATGAAGAACGGACCGATTCTACTGGAGGACATGACACTCTCCGATTTACAGGCCTTTATTACTACGGGTCGCCGAGGCTCGTTGTGGAAAGCGGAGCTAGAAGCTCCGCGGTCCCTCGACTCGCAAAGATACAATCGGAGAAACCAAGAAAAAGTTGCGTGAAGCGCGCGAGCGCAGTCGTTCAGGGCTTCTCTGGACCGCGGAGCTTCCAGCTCCGCTTAAAAGACTCGCCCGTCGCTAACTCAACAACGCCAACGTTCCCATCACTCCAAACGCGGCGAGAGAGATCGCAGCGCATACAACCGCGAGCGCGGCGGTTCCGGTGAAGGGTAGGCGCGGACGAAGGTCAAGGTTTCGCGCCAGAGGCGCTAGAATCGACAACAAGCCCGCGAAGAGAAGTAACGCGCCGAAGCACAACATGCCGAGCACACCACTCCGTACCTCTGATGTTTGGGCTGTCGACAGTGACTCGGCGGTGAATAGCCCCGGGCGAATTAAGAGCGTGTCACTAGGCGTCGCTCCAAGCAGTGTCCTCTCATCTACCTGCCTCGTCATTACGGTATAATCACCTTGCGGAAGCGCCTCGTACGACACTCGAATGTCGCCTAGCCCAGGGCTCTCGATATTTCCTGGCCGCGGAACGAGAATCTTATTGTCCTCAATAACCAGGCTTGGGTCTTTCAGCATCGCGGGCTCAAGGGTCAGCGGCAGTAGCTTCACAATCGATTGCAAGAGCACACTTCCGTCGTAACCGCCGAAACGCGCGCTTTCGACGGTCTTTCGCGCGGGCGCCGCTCGCGACACCGGGTTCTCATGACCGTCAGGGACGGCGAACTGAAAGAAATCCACCTCACCCTCCTGCCACGATTGCGTGTACCTCGGTTCCGAGATCCCAGCGTTCCTTTCCTCTGTCCACTGATACATCTCAACTCGGCGCCGAAGAATAAGGTATGGTCCCGGTTTAAGATACTCATCCTCGAGCTGCTGGTCCGCCAAGAATCCCGCCGCCGCGACCACGAGCTTTCCATTATCGCGAGCGCTCGGGAGCGACGCGTCGATATCGACCGCGTCCGCGCTTAAAGAGTCGATTGTCGAAAGGTCCGCGCGTTCACCCTTGACGCTTCCCCACATCATCAACACACCACTGAGCAGTGTTATAACGCCAAAGAACGTTTGGAGAGTTGTGTTGATACGAGCTAGCTTGACCATGACTCCACGATCCCCGTTATAACAGACCCTGTAGACGCGCCTTCATCAAGAGCGCTATCGACTTAGCGTCAGAGAAAGCCCCCGAAATAATCGCTTGCTCCATCTCAGATACCGTCATGGGATACAGCGATATATTCTCATCATCGTCGGGCTGCGCCGGATCCTCGTAGAGATCGCGCCCAACGAAGAGGTATTGAACCTCTGAGCAGAACCCAGGGGCAGGCACTATCGCGCCCATCGGGATCAACTCCCTCGCGGCCATTCCTATCTCTTCGCGAATCTCGCGACCAGCGCACACGAGAGGAACCTCGCCTTTCTCAATCATACCAGCGGGTAGCTCAAGAAACTCCCGACGCAGTGAGTGACGATACTGTGAAATGCAGGCGATTCGCCCATCTGGCAGGATCGGAAGAATAACCACCGCTCCCGGATGCTCGATAGTCTCATGCGTATGGCGCTTGCCATCATCACTCTCGATGACATCGCGAACACCGCGGAGCTTTCCCTCGTACAGAACTGTCGTTTCAATAACTTTCATGTGGGCGCTTCCTCTCTGCGCTAAGATGCTGGATACCTCGCCACCTACTCAGATCGTCGAGAGAAGCCGTTCTAGAGCGCGGCATGAACACTTTTATACTGGTGAAACCAGAGCCATGCTGCGGTGGCGAAACCTCTTGGCGAATATATCCCTCAGGGGATAAGTACCCGGAAAATCCTGGCTTTGAGGCATGCAGAACCAGGACTCGCCTTTCTCGCATCAATTAAATAGTCTACGATTACCTACCTGGCAGGCGCAATGACGCTGTTAGGAACAGAAACCCGAACGTGCCCGCCGCTGGACAGCTCCTAGCCGTCGCTATGAAAGGCCCAATCTCTGTTTTACAAAATAGCCCGCCACTTCCCATGATCCAAACTCCTCCCACTACCAAGCTGAACGACTGGTTTCAACGCCAAGAGGCAGTGTCGGACGCTATTGAGCTGAGCGTGGTTGTGCCAGCGTTCAATGAGGAGTGGAGACTGCCACCAACCCTGATCAACATGATCGATTTTTTCGATCGGCTCGGGATCTCGTATGAGGTGCTCGTGGTTGATGACGGCAGCACTGATGGCACCGCCGATATAGTGCGCAAGTTCGAGCGAGTTAGAAATCAAGTTCGATTGATCCAACTACCCAAAAATTACGGTAAGGGTCATGCGGTACGACTTGGCGTTCTCAACAGTCGCGGACGAAAAATACTATTCGCCGACGCTGATGGCGCCACCCCTATTGAGGAGTTTCACAGGCTCAACAACGCGATTCTCGCCGGGGCCCCGATCGCGATCGGTTCTCGCGCGCTCGCCAGCGCTCAAACCAAAGTATCTACCTCTGTTCATCGACGTCTCTTGGGGCGGATATTCAATCGCTGCGTGAATACCGTTCTTGTCCCCTCGATCACGGACACGCAGTGTGGCTTTAAGATGTTCACTCGCCAAGTCGCGCTATTTCTCTTCCGCAGACAACGCTCCGACCGCTTCAGCTTTGACGTGGAGCTGCTCTATATCGCCAAAAAAGCGGAGCTAGCGGTTCAAGAGGTGCCGATTAACTGGACGAATATCCCAGGGTCGAAAGTGAATCTCATTCTCGATTCCATGAAGATGTTTCGCGATATCTTCCAATTCCGCGTGCTGCACCGAAACGTCACGCCTCAGCAATTCGAAACATTCAAGCGCGAGCTGCAGAACGAAGAGAGCGCGCATCACGCTTCACAGCTTTCCAGTGCGTAGTTAGGCGTCCCACGTCGGATCTGCCTTCGGCGCGGGCGCTATCTTGGCGTGCGCCATCTCGACCCCTTTTCGCTCACCCTCGAGAATACGGCCAGCGATGAACTCAGCTATCTGGCCGTGATGCTCAGCCATCATCTTGAGCGCATCGAGACGCTCCACATCTGAAATGCGAGGATTTTGGAGAACACTGCGAATAAATGTTAGTAGGGCGTCTTTTGAACGGTCCGTGTAAAATTGGACCTCTTCGATTTTCGACTTCGTTGTCACTGCTCACTCCTTGAACGATACATCCGTTGAGCTTCGGTTGTTTTCCGATACCAACCGGCTAGTGAGTCTATCGACCGCACCGCGCCCCGCGCTTAGGAGTGGGAGCGCTTTTTAAATAAACTGAAGCAGAATGCCCCCGACCGCTGATGAGAGTAATAGGTGATGATTAGTGGAAGTGTATGAGTAGCACACCTCCTAGCTGCGCAACTCTGTAAGAGTTCGAGGAAGAGGCTCGTCCAGGCGCAAGAACCCGCAACCCTTCGGATCTGCTATATATTATCTTCAAAGCGCCCATCTCAAACCGCCGTTACATTTTGGCACGCCGATTGCTGATACCTTGATGGGTGGCAACACCTACCCGATGTGCGGTTCTGGGTTCCGTCTCTCTGTCCCTCCCCATCTCTCCCCCAGAGTCGCACATCGGGTTTTTTCTTTTTCATCCCCCCAGAAAAATTCGAGATTCGTTTTTCATGGCTCAATGCGGCGAGCTGAATCGTGACGCGCGAGAACATTTGAGCGACTATCTCTTGCCATCCGCAGCACGGCGCGTACGCAGCCGCGCCCTCCCGATCGCGGTTCGTATTATTCGGGGAAAATGCGACCTTCCCATGCTGATTCGTGTTTACGTTAGGGGGAGGGCGGGGCTCTGTACCCGCCTCTAACGAAACGCATGCGCGGCCGCGACCTCCCGTTCACAACTCGGACATGTGTGTGCCAGGGCTACAGCCCCGTCCTGTCATCAATCATCACTCAATCAGCGCTAGCCAAAATAATTTCTAAAAGACCTGACGCAACCTGCTTTCAGCCGCGGATTATCTCTTGAGACAACGATAAGTCGAAGTGTTTGTGTAGTTCGGGTCAGTACTACGCAACCGTTTCAGGTCACGCACTCCTCAATTAATTCTATCGTACCGCACTAAGCTTCTGATCTAACTTATATTGATCGGCGACACCCCAAACACAACCAGCGTTTAATTTTGGCACAGGCATTGCTGTGTATATCACGGGTGGCAACACCAGTCCGGTGCGTGATTTTGGGTTCCGTCTCTCTGTCCCTCCCCATCTCTCCCCCAAAGTCACGCACCGGATTTCTTTTTTTTCCTCCCCTCAAATTTCCACTTTAAAGCTCGTAATCTCGCAAATCTCTCCGCCCTACGGGTGGGCAGCACATACCGTGTGTGGCATACTCGCCGCCATGCCGTCACAGATTCCCGGTTACACACTTCTCGACTCCGGAGACGGACGAAAACTTGAGCAGTTCGGCTCGTATATTATCGACCGTCCATCATCGCTTAGCTCGTGGCGGCGGCGACAACCACAGTCCCTCTGGGATAAAGCGACGGCGATGTATAGCCCACCCGATCGATGGGATTTCTCTGACAAGCGTTTTACGACCTGGACCGCCAAGATTCGGGGCGTCGACATGGAGTTAGAGCTTATGTCGAACGGCCAGGTGGGATTATTCCCAGAGCACGCGCTC
>CAIVDM010000172.1 GCA_903904735.1 uncultured delta proteobacterium | reverse complement strand
CATCCGAGTAGTATGGCTGCGTTGTGTATGGCCGGTAGCGGGTTGGTAGGTGGTTGAAATCGTGCGCTACATTAGTGTCTACGAATGCTCCCACAGAGAGAGGAGCGTTTGGCTCCGCAAACGCAAGCAGAGAAGAGCTGATCACCGAGAGCGCGGTTTGTAGGGAGATTAAGCTTCTAACGACCTTCGATATGCGGCCGAGCGAATACGAGTTCATGAGAGGTATTACCAGTCAGCCAAGGGCGTTTGCAGATGTACAACCGCGTGAAATCGTACCACGATAGGGAAAAGTCGTGACAGCCACGACTTTTCCACTAATGAGAATCATCGAAATGGGCATCGAACCGGAGTTGCTTAGTCTCAGCAGCGACTTGAAAATGCCAAAACCTCCCCTAAACGACTAATTGATCCGCATCTCCCCATATCTCGAGGCATTCCTTCTTGAGCCAGTATTTGTTTTCACCAATTGCCGCTGGTACTCTCTTCCCCCTAAGGTTCGGGAGCCGTTTCCACCGTTTTTGAGTCATGAGCGAAAGGTCTATGCGATGTTTTCGTGGGTCAAGCGACTACTGAGTTTTGCAGCAAGGCTTGGAGGGCGGCGAGAGTCGTGCCCCTCCAGCGGCGCGGTCAAGGTAATCTCTGTTCCGGAGTTGCCGAGGGTAACGACAGATGGAATGCAGGTTGTGGCGATGGTTGGGGACTACGATCGTTCTCGTCTTCCGCCCAGCAACGACCAGATTGTGCTTGTTGAAGCCAGCGGTCGCGCTGTAACGGCGAAATGTGGGCACTCGTCCAAGAGGACGCTCATTTTTGACGTTTACGGTGTGAATATAACCGGTGATGGCCGGCACACTTGCCCAGACTGCGGCAGGACGGAGCTCGGCCAGATCACGATTCGGTGCGCGCTGTGTGGCCTGCCGATCCTGCCGGGTAATGCTGTGTCGATCTACGACATGGGAGGCGCGGACATACGAGCCGATATCGCCTTCAAGGTCGGAGATGATCAGGTGCTCGGATGTGTCGCTATGGACTGTGCCCTTCCCGGCGCTTTTGCTGGGCACTGGGGCGGTCCGGACCGAGGATTCGTGAGCTTCTTCAACTGATGACTGTGGTTAGTTCGAAGGTTCCACTCTACTGAACGCACGATCGATCTAGCATCGATCGTGCGTCTTTTTTGCCTGCTCTCCTCCTGTGAGATATGAACATTGGTGCGAGGTTTCTTTGACCCCGTTAAAGGGGACTTTACCGTTATCCTCATTTCCCGAGCCCGCCTCACTTTCGCGAGATAAAAGGGTAGCGTCCCCTTCTCTGCAAGCAGGGGATAGGTCGTGACCCGGGAGATCATCATAAAAGTTGAGCTTCTTTGATTAGCCTCGCAAACCAGCGTACACTCCGTCGTTCCGGATAAACCGGTTATATGTATTTCTGAGCGTCTGTGGCGCCAAAAGGTTCAATGCAAAAACCTACTCCAATTACTACCTTCGCCGATCTTGGATTGCCCACTGATCTATGTAAAATCATTAAGCATCTTGGATACGAAGCCCCCACTCCTATTCAAGCCAGAAGTATACCTGTTCTATTATCAGGACGGGACATGATCGGGCAGGCTCAGACGGGGACAGGTAAGACAGCGGCCTTTGCCCTACCCCTTATCACGTCAATCAAACCCCGTATTTCCTCGCCTCAAGTGTTGGTAATGACTCCAACGAGAGAGCTCGCTATTCAGGTGGCGGAGGCTTTTAAAAGCTATGCAAAGCACCTAAAGGGCTTTCAGGT
>CAIVDM010000171.1 GCA_903904735.1 uncultured delta proteobacterium | reverse complement strand
TTTCGCAATCTCCGCCTCGTTTCGTCTCAACGATCAAAATGCTCACGACGGAACCATTTTTCACCACCCTGCTAGCCTTCTCTTTCTCAATACCCGATTACACCCGCCTCAACCGGCACCAGTATCCCAGGGAAGGAGTCCTCGAGCATTGGATGTTCAGCATCCCGCTCAGATCGTGAGCCTACTGCAAGGGGCCAGCGTATGGCAACGCGGGGATCGAGCGCGTTGAGCGCGCCCTCCGCGTCTTTATGATAGGGCGCCGAGTGAAAATAGAGGATCTGACTATCTGGTCGGAGCACCTGAAAGCCGTGGGCGAACCCCTCGGGAATCAACAAGCTTGTATGATTCTCTTCCGAGAGTCGAATACCGAACCACTGAAGAAATGTGGGCGATGATGAACGCACGTCAACAGCAACATCAAAAAGCTCACCCTTCGTGCAGGTCACGATCTTCGTCTCGGCATAAGGGGGATGCTGAAAATGCATGCCACGAACCGCTCCTACATCATGGGTGAGAGATTGATTAATCTGCGCAATCCTGCGGTGTTTCATGAGCGGCTCAAGGTCACTCGAACAGAAAAGACGCTCGAAAAACCCCCGAGTGTCGCCAACGTAATTCCTCTGGATGACCTTCAGCCCAGCTAAGGGAGTCTCCTCTATCACGAATCGGTCGCTCATACGGCCCCTCGTCCGTCAGCGACGAAACTCTGAATCTGCGAAAGCGACACCTGAAGCATATCTCTCTGTTCTCGCCACGCTTTGTGCCACAAAACGGTTTTCGAGAGAGCCTCGGGGAGATCCCAAACAGAAGACCACCCAAGCTCCCTGTGCGCCTTACTGGCGTCAAGAGTGAGCAAATGAGCCTCATGAGGCTTTGGAGCCCCATCCAACGCCCACGTGGCCCCCGGGCAGATCGAGCAAAGGTGCTCCACTATCCATCCCACAGACTTGCAGTCGGACTCTCTTGGACCAAAATTCCATGGGCCCGCAAACGCGGCGCCATCCCTATATAATCGCTCTGCGACTCGCATATATCCCGAAAGAACTTCCAATACGTGCTGCCACGGTCGCACAGAATCCGGATAACGAATGCGCAACGTCGCTCCCATATCTAGGGCTCGAAGAAAGTCAGGGATTAATCGATCAACGGACCAATCCCCCCCACCGATGACGTTCCCTGCTCTGGCCGTGGCAACATATTTCCCACTCTCGGCGAGAAAGGACCTGCGGTACGCGCCCGTTACGAGTTCGCTACACGCCTTACTTGCCGAGTAGACATCGAATCCACCGAGCTCATCCGTCTCTCGATAGGGCCTTAAGGACTCCTTGTTTTCATAACACTTGTCGGTGGTGACATTGACTATCGCTTTTACGCCGTCGCACACCCTCGCGCACTCAAGGAGATTCATGGTCCCTATGACGTTAGTCTCCAGCGTAAAAACTGGATCAACGTATGCCTGCCGCACAAGCGGCTGCGCGGCGAGATGCAGGATAATATCAGGCCTTGCTCGATCGATTGCGCGCTCCAAGGCTGCGCGATCTCGAACATCGCCTATCGTGTGGTTGGAAATAAACGAGGCAACGCCAGCCACCTCAAAAAGACTGGGGTCTGTAGGAGACGCCAAAGAATACCCGTGCACCTTGGCACCCAAGCTCGTTAACCAGATTGATAACCACGATCCCTTAAAACCGGTGTGCCCCGTAATGAAAACACTCTTGTTCTGCCAGAATCCTGGATTGATCACTTCCAAATTCTCCACGGCGCATCGCCCTTTTTCCACATCTCTTCCAGATTGATCTTATCTCGCAGGGTGTCCATAGCGTGCCAGAACCCGTGATGCTCATAGGCACGTATCTGATTTCGTGCGGCGATCTTTGGAAGGGTATGAAACTCCCACGACTCTTCGTCCCCTTCGATA
>CAIVDM010000170.1 GCA_903904735.1 uncultured delta proteobacterium | reverse complement strand
TCTCAAGGCGCATGAGGTAAACGTCTCCGGAACCCTCAATATCTTGGAACTGTCACGCGCTCACTCAGAGGCGCTTGGACGTCCAATCAAGGCGATATTCACGAGCACCATCGCGGTGTATGGCGTCGCGTCGCTCGCCGAGAAGCACGGGACAGGACGAGTGAGAGAGCATGAGTTTCTAAACCCGATCACAATGTATGGCGCCAACAAGCTTTACTGCGAATCGCTGGGCCGATACTACGCCGAGAACTTTGGGATGCTTGAGGGTAGAGCCGATCGAGTGCGCCCCGATTTCCGCGCCGTTCGATTTCCTGGTCTGCTTAGCGCTCACACCCTGCCCTCAGGAGGAACAAGCGACTACGCCCCGGAGATGGTTCATGCGATAGCGCGCGGTGCGCCGTACACTTGTTTTGTGAGGCCTGACGCGCGTATTCCTTTCATGATGATGCCAGACGCGGCTAGAGCCCTTGTGATGCTGAGCGAGGCGGATGGCGCGGACCTTACCCAGCGGGTCTATAATATTGGCGGATTCGCCCCAAGCGCGCGCGAAATATTCGAGCTCCTTTCCGATTTCTTTCCGAGCGCCAAAGTCGACTACGATGTTCATCCAACGCGACAAGCGATTGTGGATAGCTGGCCTGAGGATATTGACGATTCGGCGGCGAGACGCGACTTCGGATGGGCGCCGCTGTACTCGTTCGACAGTGGCTTCGCTGAGTATCTCATCCCGGCTGCGCAAGCTCGCTATGCTGCCCCGAAGACAGATAGGCGGGAGTTTCAGATGACCACCATTTAAATTTCCGCCCCTACCCTTCCACCTGAGAGGCAAAGCCCTACGCAGAGAGGTACTACAATGAACGAAGATATCCGCGCGCAACTTCTCGTGGAGCTTGACGCGATCCATAAATCAGGTCTGTGGAAGGGCGAGCGCGTAATCGAGTCGCCACAGGAACCCCAGATAACGGTCAACGGGAAGAAGGTCCTTAACTTCTGCGCAAACAACTACCTTGGCTTAGCGAATAATCCAACGCTACGAGCGGCCGCCAAGAAGGGTATCGACGAATGGGGGCTTGGACTCTCCTCAGTTCGCTTTATCTGCGGGACTCAAAGGATTCACAAAGAGCTCGAGGCGGCGATCACAAAGTTCCTGAGAGCGGAGGACACCATCCTCTATCCCTCCTGCTTTGACGCGAACGGCGGTCTCTTTGAAGCGATTCTTGGGGAGCAGGACGCAATTATTAGCGACGCGCTCAATCATGCCTCGATTATCGATGGGATTAGGCTGTCGAAGGCTCAGCGCTATCGCTACATCCACAATGACTTAGATGATCTTGAGCGTCGCTTGAAGGAGGCAAAACCTAAGGCTCGCCGAATGATGATAGCTACGGACGGCGTCTTCTCAATGGACGGCGATGTCGCGCCGCTTAAGGATATCCAAGCTCTCGCGACCAAATACGACGCTCTGACGATGGTCGATGAGTGTCACGCGACTGGATTTTTCGGACCTACGGGTCGTGGGTCGATTGAGGAGTGTGGCGTGCTGGGATCGATTGATGTCGTGACCTCAACCCTTGGGAAAGCGCTCGGAGGGGCAAGCGGCGGATTTGTTGCCGGTCGAAAGGAGATAGTGTCGCTTCTACGGCAACGCAGCCGTCCGTATCTGTTTAGTAACACGATAGCGCCGGCGCTCGTGACCGCGTCTATAGCGTGCTTGAATCTCCTTGAGGAGGACTCTGAGTTAGTGGCTCGCCTTCGGGATAACACTACGTACTTTCGGAGCGAGATTGCGAAGACCGGCTACGAGGTCCGTCCGGGTATTCATCCGATTGTGCCGATTATGCTTGGAGACGCGCGTCTCGCGACGTTAATCGCCGATGAGATGCTCAAAGAAGGCGTATACGTTATTGGTTTCTCGTATCCGGTTGTCCCACAAGGTCAAGCGAGAATACGTGTGCAGATCTCAGCTGGCCACTCTCGGGCGGATCTCGATCGCGCTATTAAGGCTTTCGCGAAGGTTGGGAAACGCCACGGCATCGCCCAGACAGCATAGATCCACCAAGGGCGTGACCTCACCGCTCCAGATCCGTCACCACCACGCATCGCGACGCCTGAGCGACCATCTTCGCCGGGCAATCGGAGACTGACACGCTCGGCTCCCGAAACTTATTCCAAGCTTCTCGCTTCACCTCTCCTAACGCCAGAAGAACAACAAGCGAAGAGTGACAGACCAACGACATACTCGCCGTCATTCGGTGTGGCGGTGGTTTGGGTGAGTCCTCAAAGCTGTAAAACGCCCGCCCTGTCTGAGAGAGCACCCGATGATTCGGGAACAAACCCGCCACATGACCGTCTTCTCCCATGCCTAGCACCGTCACCGCGAACGAGCCTCCGTATCGCTTGAGCTCATTCTCGTACGCCTCACAGGCGCTCTCAGCGTCACTACGTGACGCCTCAAACGGATGCAGTTGATCCTCGCTAATCAGTCCGTCGCGCAACAACTTGTCAAAAAGCTGTGTCTTAATCCCTCCAAAGTTACTCTGAGAATCGGAAAGAGGGACTACTCGTTCATCAGCCATGAAAAATTGAATGCGTCGCATGATGTCCTGAGGCTGATTACGCGACTCATCCAACATCGCCTGTAACAACCCAACGACACTTCGGCCTCCGCAGAGACCAAGCACGAGGGGTTCGTGCGCGGATCGCGCGCCTAAAAGAGCGAAGATATTTTTCGCCGCCTCCGCCATTTGTGTCTCCAAGGAGCCCGTCGCGGAAAGTATCTCAACCGTCATTTATTTCTCCGTTAATATCCACACCGCTGAGAGAGGATTTTCGTGACTCATACCCCGCTCACTCTCTACACGAGCGCCGTATGCGCGACTGACAGGGTCGAAATCAAGCACCGCGAAGCGTTCGGCGGCGACCGCCCTCTCCCCTCGCTCAAACGCCGCCAAACTATCTTCATAGATTGGCAGGGCCGCGATCATACGCTCTTGCAATCGAGGGTCAAGGGGCTCAAAAATCCGGGTCGAACGCTGCTTTCCTTTTACCATCACCACTCCTACTCGCCTCCAGGTAAAGCGCTCGGCGAGTCCTTCATGCGTCCTCTCGGAAACGAGTATCCGCGTGCCGAAGACCTTATTGGTTCCCTCGAGCCTCGCGGCGAGGTTAACCGCGTCACCAATTACCGTGTAATTGAACCGCTTGCTAGAACCGAAGTTCCCCACCGTTACCACACCCGTGTTGAGCCCTATCCTTAAGCGAGGCTTGAAGCCAAAATCGGCTTGGAATGAATCACCTAACTCATCAATGCGAACCTGGCAGGCTATTGCCGCCTCTACAGCCCGAGCGCGGTGATCTGGGTTAGCGAGAGGCGCGTTCCAAAAGGCGATTACCGCGTCACCCTCGTACTTATCGATAGTACCCTCGTGTCGTACGATAATCTCTGTCACCTCGGAGAGAAGTCTGTTAATAAACCGCACCAGATCGCTCGGCTCCATTTTCTCCGAGAGCGTCGTAAACCCATCGATATCGGCGAAAAACATCGTCATCTCGCGGCGCTCTCCGCCCAACGCGAGCAGGTTTGGATCTCTTACGATTCTCTCCACGACATCGGCGCTCACGAAGTGCTGAAACGCGCCACGAACGAAGCGGTGCTGCTTCCCCTCGATTTGGTACTGCACGAGGAATCCTAATGAAACGGCGCTCACAAGCGCGATGGTTGGTATTACCATCGGGATCCACCATCCAAGCATCGCTCCGATAAAGCACGCGCCGATCCACATTATCGGGGATGCCATGGCGATCGCCACTTTGACGCGCGTTGTTGATACCGCGCCAAGCACCACGAGACCCAACACCGAGATCAAGACGACTATCACCGCCATGGGGGAGGCGTCGCGTAAAAATGAGCGACTCAAGAGGTTATCCAAGATAGTGGCGTTCACCTCGACCCCAGAGAACGCTCCACCCAGCGGAACGGAGCGGAGGTCTAGCAGACCAGGCGCGGTGGCGCCGACAAAGACAAACGCGTCCTTGAAGTCATCTACAGGGATGGTGGGTGTTTTATTCTCCTCAATCTGTAGCCAGCTATTGATGACTGAGTGAATCGAATATGTCTCGTAGGTACCAGCGGCACCATGGAACCGAATCAGGAACTTTCCCTCACTATCGACGTACGACATGACCGCGGGGACTACGTCCTCTGACAACCGACTGCTCTCAAAGAGCGCGAACGGAAGCGAGAGAAATGGAGCGGAGCCCACCCATCCTCCAGGCATCGCGCGACGAAAGATGGTGTCGTTATCCGCCTCGGCCACCACGCTTCCAAGCGCGCTACCGCTCTCAAGTATCTCGGGCGCGGGAAGCCGCGCGGAGCTGTACCGTGGGCCTCGCGTCGCGGATAGATACATCTCCGCTCGACGGCCAGAGAGCTTGTGGAGAGCCTGCTCGCTTTGCTCTCGCTCATTCGCCTCAACTTCCACCGAGCGAGGCACAAAAGCCTGTACCACAGACATCTGCCCCCTGAGAGCGGTCGCGAGCTGCGCGTCTTCCTCAACTCGCCCAGCGTCGTCGGTAAAGAGAAGATCGAACGCGACTCCTTTGGCGCCCGCGCGCTTCAGAAACTCGACCACTGGTACATACAGTGAACGGGGCCACGGCCAATAGATCTTCTCGTGTCGCGCGAAGTAATCGAGGGAGCGCTGATCGATAGTGATGATCTTTATCTTGGAATTATGAAGCTCTGGATTGGCTATGAATTGCAACCGCCAGTCCCACGTTCGGGCCTCAAGGTCACGGAGCGCCCCACTGATAAGGGCGAAGGCGGTCAACGCGGATAGTCCGATCCATATGAGAGAGGAACATATTTTTTTGAGGACCTGTGGGCTCATGCTCATGAGCGTATCGCGAGCGCTCGCTACGGTCTATTGAGCAAAAAAGGTGCCGCGTTTGCTATTTTTTCACGCAGTATCTCCTCGCCCCAAAGCGAATCCCACTCCCAGGAACCAACATGAATAACCGCGTCTATACCAAGCTTGCTAAAAAAGATGTCCTGTCCCTGGTCTTTACCTTGCAGGACGCCTCCATCCGGCCCTATCAGGCGATGAAACGCTTCTCCATCCGATTCTATCACGACCGCCCCTTCGGGAGTCCGAATCACAAGATCCGCTTCTACCCCCCCAATTCGCTCATGGATGTGGTAATCGCATCTATCCTCCCCCAGAAGACTCATCGCGCTGTGAAGCACAGCGGCTTCGAACTGGTTGAGCAGACGTTCCTCTCTGCGATCTTCGATCTGTTGTAGCTGGTCAAACTGCTCTTTGTCGTCCAGGATTCCGGCTATCACAAGGGCTTGGTACATCAGATGCCAGTAATTGAGTGACACAGAAGAGCCTTCCAGGTCCTGCGGATGCGCGAATTGCTTCACAAAGTCCTGTCGTTTGCCTTCAGGACACGCCACCGCCGCGCCCCACGCTATGAGAGCTCGTTCCTTAAAGGAAATCACGCTTCGTGGGTGCTCTCGCTCATGCATTCTAGCGGCGCGCTCTTTTCGTAGAGCCATTTTTTTAACGGTATCAAGGATCGCTCCATCTTTAACCGCAAGCCTGCCACAACTCCACGCGAGATCCGCGAGCGCCGGCGGTGAGAGCTCTACCTCTCTACCTTTGAGTTGATCATGTAATTGCTTAAATAATCCAACGTCACGATAGCCAATAGTGGCGAGGCTCGTTAATCCCGTAATCGCCTGAAAGGGTGTGTAGCTAGCGAGCTGACTCTTGAACGCGCTGACTAGGTCCGACACCTCCGCCAGCGTCTCCTGTTGCAGTCGAAGCGTCGGGGTCTCTTGTATTCGGCCCGCGATCCACCATAGACGTTCAAGCATTTGAACGTTTCTTTCTGTCGGTCCTTCCCCGAAAACCACCTCGCGCCGTATCGGTGGCATTATCAACGCGGGGGAAGCGACTCCTGTTTCTACAACTCCGGCGTCGCAATCAGCGGGAAGGAGTGGATGCGCTTTTTCTCCCACAGCTCTGGGTGAGCTTGTGTCCAATTTTCTATAATATTCCGGATTCGGAAAGAGAGTCATCGTGCTCTATGATACCCATTATTTTCTCGCTACTCTAATCCGAGGCGCCGCCCGTGACAGCAAAAAACATTGAGATATTAGCAGGTTACTAGATCTGTCGAGTATTTATCGTTATAAGTGTCACTTCCGTGGCAGTTACAGACGGCAAGAGAGATACTAAACTAGCGAGCACTCTTCGCGAAGCGAGCAGCCCGAGCAGCGACAGCCGTGGGCGGTGACGAAGCTCTGTTACCCTCCCCAAGCTGCTCAATTCGCTTGTCCGGCGCCGGGTGCGTGTCAAACCATCCCCCACGCTCAGCGGATGTCGAGTTCTCAATCGCGCCTAGCACCCGCGCTAACGCGTCAGTCCCGTATCCGGCCCGCCCCAGCAACTCAACCGCGTACGCGTCGGCCTTGTATTCCTGCGAGCGATCGTACCCGGTAACTAAGAGCCTTTCAGTAAGGTCGGTAACGCTCTTTGAGAATATAGTAGCGAGAGGGCCTATATCTATCGGCATTGAGCTTTTGCTCATTCCAACCGCCGCGGCTTGCCTCGACGCCTCAGTAAGCGCTCCAAACAAGTTTGAGTTTGAGATCGCGGACACCCCATCGCGGTGAACGATGTGAGCGACCTCGTGGGCGAGCACAGCGGCTAAACTATCCTCATCCTTGAGACGCTCTAAAAGTCCTCGAGAGATAAATACAAACCCTCCTGGCGCGGAGAACGCGTTAATCTCTTGTGACTGGACTACGGCGAAGTGATATCCACCGAAGGTCTCAGGCACCTCAGACACCGCGGCCACCACTTGTCCAACACTGTTCACATATCGAGTGAGGGCAGGATCGAGTTTCGGCGGGTACTCCGCGAGAACACGAGCGGACACCGCTCTTCCTAGGTAATACTCCTGCTCTGGGGTGAGCTCTTCCTGCGATTTGATAGCTTTGCTACCCGCGAGAAGAAACCCCTTCGCCTGCGACTCATCCACGTATCCGGTCGATGAAAGCACTGACGCGCCTATCGTAGCGAACTCTGGATGATTACATCCCGCGATCATAACGCTCGATATCACCGCTATAATCACTCGCGCGGCGTGTCTCATGGTAGACCTCCGGCTTTTCTAAACCGCGCGACTTCCGCGGGCGAGACCCTTGACGATTGCTCCACTTTGTCCACTAAGTCGAAGCGCGCGGAAGGATCGCTCGCTCGATACTCTTTCTCGACTTCTTTGTTGAAGCCCTTTCCAGCAAGTATCACGTCTGATGTATCCGCGGAGACCTGCGAGAGATCCCTGGCTTGAAGCACGATGCGGTCGAGTGAGACCGAGGAGAGCGGCAGGTATCCTTCGACACCTTTAACTTTTACTCGGGTCCATCCGGCGGATTCCGATAGTTTCTCCACCTTTTCTCCATAACGAATCGGCAAAACTCCAGGCGAATAGTACTGCGGTCTCGAGCGAACAACAGACTCTCGAACCTGCACCCACGCTGGCTCGGCTCTGACCGGCTCGACCGAAGTCACCAGCGCGAGAACACATAATACCGTGACTATTCTCATGAGGCACCCTAATCGAGAAGATCCGTAATGGACGCGTTCGAAACGATAACGCCAGCGTCACGATAGACCTGAATCTTTCCACGGGTATCGGCGATATCGAGATTTCTGAGCGCCAACTGACCGATTCGATCGTGCGCCGAGAACCCCTCTCCTCCTCGCTCCATCGTCAAGCGCTCGGGGTGATACGTAAGATTTGGGCTCTCCGTGTTGAGGATCGAGTAGTCATCACCACGCCGAAGCTCGAGTGTGATTGTACCGGTGATCGCCTTTCCAACCCAACGAATCAACGACTCCTTAATCATCATCGCTTGAGGATCAAACCAACGGCCTTGATACAACAATCGACCAAGCCGATATCCCGAGACTCGGTAGTGATCGATCGTATCCTCGTTATGAATACCACTTAAGAGGCGCTCATAGGCGATATGCAGCAGCTTGATTCCTGGCGCCTCGTAAATCCCACGACTCTTCGCCTCGATAATTCGATTCTCGATCTGATCGGAGACTCCCAAGCCATGCCTTCCACCGATCCGGTTCGCCTCGAGAACGAGATCCACCTGGCTTGTGTACTCCTTACCGTTTATCGCTGTCGGAATACCCTCAACGAAGGTTACCTGCACCTGCTCTGGCGCAATCTGAACTCCGGGATCCCATGAGCGGACCCCCATAATTGGCTGGATCAGTTTCTCTGACTCATTAAGGAACTCTAGCTTCTTCGCTTCATGCGTCGCGCCCCACATGTTGGCGTCCGTCGAATACGCTTTCTCGCCTGACGCTTTATACGGAAGATTGCGCGCCACAAGCCACGCGCTCATCTCCGCGCGACCACCAAGCTCACCGATGAAGGTCTCATCGAGCCACGGCTTGTAGATTCGTAGATTGGGGTTGACCAGGAGACCATAGCGATAGAATCGCTCGATGTCGTTACCCTTGTACGTGCTTCCATCGCCCCATACCGTCACGCCATCCTCAGCCATCGCCGCCACAAGCTTTGTGCCCGTCACCGCTCGTCCAAGCGGTGTCGTGTTGAAGTAGGTCTTTCCCGCCGTGGTGATATGAAACGCGCCGCACATCAACGCGAGCAATCCTTCCCTGGCGAGATCCGCTCTGCAATCAATCAGGCGCGCCTTCTCAGCGCCGTACGCCATGGCTCGAGAGGGAATGGACTCGATATCGTCCTCATCTGGCTGCGCCAAATGCGCCGTGTACGCGTAGGGCACGGCGCCTTTTTCGCGCATCCACGCCACCGCCACACTGGTATCAAGACCTCCAGAGAAGGCCAGACCTACTTTCTCACCCTTGGGAATGCTCTTTAAAATATGCGACATGGTGTATCCCTTGAAACTAGCGCGATAGGCGCCC
>CAIVDM010000169.1 GCA_903904735.1 uncultured delta proteobacterium | reverse complement strand
TGAATAGTGAGGATTTTTCGGAACGTCTGATTGGACCGAGCGCACAGCACTGGTAGAAACCCTCAAAGGGCCCCTAAGTCGAGGGAGATGGGGGTATCAACCGTGGTTAATGTAGCTTGGGGCCTATCGCCCAAGCTCTCGTCGCAGCGCCGTTAGAAACGGGATATCCCTGTACTGGTCTGGCTGCACGAAATCCCAGGCGACGCCCGAAGGTTGCGGATAGGGCGTCTTTGTCTCTATCACCTCGTCAGGTGTGACGATCCAGTCCAGTGGGCTGTCGTGTCCCTGCATCGGAAGTTGCTCGTTTGGAACGACTTGCAGTTGATGTACCGTGGTCACGATCTTTCCGTGAGCCGGTACTGTTCCAACTTCGCGAAAGATCCCAAGCTCAAGGTCGGCGAATCCGCCACCTTTGCCTGTCCTGCCGCCTTCGCGCGTCACTGCCACACATCCTACGCAGAGAATATCCATCGGCATCATTTCGCGGAACTGCACTGGTTTTCCGTGCTTGAGGGCTCCTTCAATCGTGGCTGCTTCCTCGAACGCCACTCCCTTCTTTGTTAGCTCTGTTGGGTCCAAAAGCACAAAAGGATAATCCTTCGCCAGTTCAGGCACAGGCATGTAGAGGAGCTTGCCATCACGAAGCGCGCGATAACGAACTGGTATTTGTGGAGCGTCGGGATTTGATTTAACTACCTTAGCCTCTTTCCAAAACGGCAGCTGTGAAAGCTTCTCGGCCGCGATGTCAGCGCCGACGTAGTCAGGTATTGAGTCAAAGAGCTCCCCGATTCCCGCCCCACTTTCTTCGAGCGCGTTCCACACGGAGGCTCGCAGTTTGTCTTTTTCACTGTTACGGCCGGACCATCGGAGATTTTCGTCGCTCATCGTGAAGCCTCGTAGAGTAAAGCGTGGGATTACTATGTGTCGGGATTCTATCGGATATTGGAGTTCTTAGTAAACATTTCAGCTCTTTTGGGCGTTCTTACGAGTCTTTGACGGCATTTGATTAGCGTGGGGCGGTGTATGATAATCCTGTATCTCTGGTGGTTTAACGTGTTTCGGGTGGGGATCGAGAGATTTCCGGATAGTAACGAGAAAAACGTGGCACCGATATGTGACCAGAGGCCGATGAAGGGGATAGTCTTGTCATGATGCAGCCAGAGGCGCCGCGAGAGGTCTTAACCGCGGTTCGAACAGCCAATGATCTTATCTTTGATGTGGACCTGACGTTAACCGAGCGTCAGAAGAACCTCTCCGCTGACCTCGCGGCGGTGCTTGCGAATAGTGGTAAGCGCCTGGGCATTTGCACCAGCAGAGCGCTCAATGAGCTCGATGAGGTGTTTAACGATCTAGGTCAAGAGAACTCGAGATCTGCGCTAATACGAGGTCCAGTCGTCCTGGAGGATGGTGGTCTCGTGATTAAGCCAGGAGATGCCGCGCCAACGTTGCTCGTTCCCAAAGAGCACTACGAGGCGGTTACTACGCTTGTCGATTACATTAAGCGTCAGATCGATCGTGAGGGGTGTATCGATGATACTTGGTATCGACTGAAAGGGCTGGATTCGCCCCTGGTGCACCTGCCGACGCGGTACGACTACAAGACGAGCTTCAGTATCTGGCAGCACCACGAAGCAGGGCTGGATGTCTTAAAGACGCTTCTTCCGAACACGATGGAGTGGGTTCAAGTAGCAGTGGCGAGGCTTGGAGTGGGAAACAATCTTCATTTGCTTGAGATTGGCGATGGAACGCTTCGCATAGCGGCCCCCGGAAGGAGTAAGGGAGTCGCGCTCAAAGAGCTTCATGAGCAGGGAATTATAAATCTCTCAAAGACTGTCTATTTCGGTGATGGGAAGAACGATGTGCCTGCGGCGGAAGTGATTCGGCAGTTCGGGGGCGTGATGGTTGCGGTTGATACGCACTGCAGGGAGCTGGTTGATTTGGCTTCGTATACGTTACCAGCTCGAGGACCGGAAGGATTGCGGAGATTTTTGGCGGGGACATTCCGTTGAACGCCCCCGCCGATTCGATACGTAGAACGCTCGACTACTTGATAAGTTGATTGCAAAGACCCTTCACGCTACCAACGCATCGACCAGCGTCCG
>CAIVDM010000168.1 GCA_903904735.1 uncultured delta proteobacterium | reverse complement strand
GGGGGTAGCGACTGTTTACCAAAAACACAGGGCTATGCAAAGTCGCAAGACGAAGTATATGGCCTGACGCCTGCCCGGTGCTGGAAGGTTAAGGTGAGTTGTCATCGCAAGAGAAGCAATGAGCCGAAGCCCCAGTAAACGGCGGCCGTAACTATAACGGTCCTAAGGTAGCGAAATTCCTTGTCGGGTAAGTTCCGACCTGCACGAATGGCGTAACGACTTCCCCATTGTCTCGACGACGGACTCAGTGAAGTTGAAATCCGAGTGAAGATGCTCGGTCACCGCAGAAAGACGGAAAGACCCCGTGCACCTTTACTATATCTTTGCTTTGATTCCGGGAACGGTATGCGTAGGATAGGTGGGAGACTTTGAACTGCAGGTTCTGGCTTGCAGGGAGTCATCCTTGAAATACCACCCTTACCTTTTCTGGTCTCTAACTGTTAGGAGTGAATCCTCCTACAAGACAGAGCATGGTGGGTAGTTTGACTGGGGCGGTCGCCTCCCAAAAAGTACCGGAGGCGCGCAATGGTAGGTTCAGCGTGCTTGGAAACCACGCGTTGAGTGTAAAGGCATAAACCTGCTTGACTGTGAGAGGGACACCTCGAACAGGGACGAAAGTCGGCCTTAGTGATCCGGTGGTCCTGTGTGGAAGGGCCATCGCTCAACGGATAAAAGGTACGCCGGGGATAACAGGCTTATACTTCCCAAGAGTTCATATCGACGGGAGTGTTTGGCACCTCGATGTCGGCTCATCACATCCTGGGGCTGGAGTAGGTCCCAAGGGTTCGGCTGTTCGCCGATTAAAGTGGTACGCGAGCTGGGTTCAGAACGTCGTGAGACAGTTCGGTCCCTATCTTCTGCGGTCGTAGGATATTTGAGAGGAGCTCTTTCTAGTACGAGAGGGCCGAAAGGGACGGACCGATGGTGTACCAGTTGTCACGCCAGTGGCACCGCTGGGTAGCTATGTCCGGAATAGATAACCGCTGAAAGCATCTAAGTGGGAAGCTAGCCTCAAGATTATATATCCCTGGGTCGTAAGACCCCTAAAGACATGTCAAAGACTATGACGTTGATAGGCTGGAGGTGTAAGCGTAGTAATACGTTCAGCTGACCAGTACTAATTTGTCGTGAGGCTTAACCTTTTTTCTTAAGGCATTAAGGTGACGTGTTTGAAGTATAAACACACAAAGTAGCAGCCGCTTCTGAATACGAAGCTGGTTGCGCTCGAGAATACTGATTCGGTTCTTTTGACAAGGACCAAGGTAAATAGTAATTACACTCGCAACAGAAGACAGGATATCCCTAAGTGGGGTATCCGATCTTCTGGTGACTCTACCTGAGAGGTCACACCCGTTCCCATACCGAACACGGTAGTTAAGCTCTCAAAGGCCGATGATACTGGGATCTCCCGGGAAAGTAGGTCGTTGCCAGATTTATGCCCCGCAAAGCGAAAGCTTTGTGGGGCTTTTTTTTGGCCTCGAGAGCACCATGATGAGTGTACCAGCCCGCCTACGCACTTCGTGCTACGGCGCGTTCGCCTTCGGCGAATTTATGCCCCGCGAAGCGATAGCTTTGCGGGGCTTTTTTTTTGCCCTTGATCCTACCCCTGGGTCGCTTCGAATTGTTCACATAACCATTTCGTTCGCGTGTTGGTGACGAGCCGACGGCTATTTATTGACCGCGCTGATTAGACAGCGCGGTGTCTTTGGAATTGGGACATGACGCGGAGCTGTTACCTCACTACCTAGCGGATTTCTGATCCTCTACGGTACAATCCATCAACCCCAGCGTAGTAACGCCTCTTATGCGATTAGGAACGGTTCTCAAGTGCATCTGCCTACTCTCTCTAATAAGCATTCTGGCTGGCTGTAGTCTTGCGCCAGGTGGGACTTCCCTAGCTAAGCCCGAGACTAAAGCCGAGTTCCCGTCAGCTGAGCCGAAGAGTAATCCGTGCCTTCTCGTAGATAGTGGGCATGATCGGCTGGTTGTTTATCGAGCGAGCGCGCCGCCTTTGATATTCACTAACATCGCGGTCGGCGCGGCGGGCGTGAAGGATAAGCTTCGACGAGGTGACGATGTCACGCCTCGCGGAACCTATCGAGTCGCGTGGATTCGGCGCCAAAGTAAGTTCGTGCACTTTATTGGGCTCAACTACCCATCGCTCGCTGACGCGCAGCGAGGCCTCGAGAGTGGGCGCATCGATCGACAAACATTCGAGCGAATCAAGCACGCGCATCTCCGTGGGGAGATTCCGCCGCAGGACACTCCTCTTGGCGGTTTTATAGGTCTCCACGGTGTAGGGAAAGGTAGTCTGGAGGTTCACCGCATGGCGAACTGGACTGCCGGGTGTGTAGCGGTAGAGAACGGACAGATTAGGCAACTAACAGATCTAGTTCGCCTCGGAACGGTAGTCGAGATTCGCTAAGGCCTCTCTGCGTCATTGTGCTCAGGGTGGAATCACGTTACGACTACCTGGATAATTTTAACGGAAGAGCTCGTCTGCGTCAGAAAGACATTGATGAGCGTCTCTAATGTAAGGAGTAGTGGAATGAAGTCTCGATACATGATCGTGCTAGCCCTAGCGGCTGTTGTTTCAACTGGATGCGCAACAAGCAGCGAAGTTCGACTCGCTAAGGATGAGGCGATGGACGCCGCTGGCGATGCTAATCACAAGGCTGAAGAAGCGCTTCGTGAGGCTAAGGAAGCTCGTCGGCTCGCGCAGGACGCTGATGCCCGCGCCACTCGCGCCGAGGAGATGCTCAATCGAAGCTTTAAGCGATCGATGTACAAGTAATTTAATATCGTTCTTCGAGGTATTGTCTAACCGCGCTGTCGTCAGCCTCCTCGTAATCCGAGCGAGGTTGACGGCGCGGCGCCTCAGGACGTTGGGCGTCACCCTCTTTTTCAGAGCTTTGTAGGTATCGAGATACCGCTTTTTGGTATTCGTCGTTAATGGAGCTCGGTTTCTTCGTCTCTGGTGCACCTGTCTTGGCCTGCGTATAGCTGACAAATTCGTTCACTCGAGCGATCTCGTGGGGGACGCCATCTCCGACCTCAACGATCTTCCGAACAAGAGCAGAATCCACCTGCGCGTCAAAGCGCGTCTGCGTGGTGAGGTGGTGCATCACTTGCCCAAGCGGCACCCTTGGTAGTGGAGGAAGGGATTCGTCCTCACCCTCATCGAGTGGTTGATGCACGGACAGGAATACTCGATCCCCACGTCGACCGATCTTGATCGGCTCATCGACGATAGTGACCTGCGTGTTAGCGGGTACTAATCCGAACAGCTCCTCAATATCCTCTGGGTACATTCGAATGCAGCCGTGGGTCACCCGCATTCCGATTCCGAAAGCTTTTCGCTCATCAACGCCGTGAATTAAATAGCTTGGAATCCCAAGTCGTAGGGCAAATCTACCCAGTGGATTGGTCGGGTCACCTCCCGCGATATACTGGGGTAGCTCCTCACCCTCCAGGGCGTGCTCGGCGCGAATTGACGGCGGCGGCCGCCATACTGGGTCGCGCTCCTTTCGGACAACACGGGTGATGCCTAGTGGGGTTCGCCAGTCCATGCGACCGATACTAACGGGATAAGTGATTACCTCGGGCGTGGAACCCTTGGGGGCGTTTGGGTAGTAGTAGAGACGGAGCTCGGCGATATTGAGCACGAGCCCTTTGCGGACAGCTCCTGGAAGGATGTACTGAGAAGGGAGGGTAACAACGGTGCCTTCGCCTGGTATCCATCGATTAACGTCAGGGTTGGCGCTCACTATCTGGTCGTACCCGAGGTCGAACTCGCGAGCGATATCAATCAGTGTGTCGTCACCACGGGCGTGTGCCTGTCGGATGTCGCCTACGACAGAGTCTTCCGCGTATTCTAGCGGAAAGCGTTCGCACTGAGCTTCAAAAGCGAAGCACGCAATAAAACAGAGGGCGGTAATCCAACGTGTCATCTGTGTGGAGATATCACGAAACTCTATCAGGGAGCTACCTTCGCATATGCCCAGATGTTCTCGGCGCTGACGAGTATCAGCGATTATAGCGCGCTTGTCGTGCGGTAAGGTCCGCCGCCACTTCTCTGATGTTTATAGCGCCTTCGATAACCATCAGATGAGTTCTGCATCCGTAGTTGTCGTCAAAGCCTTCATGACCAGTGAATTGGAACCCAAAGTGTTTTTGGTAGCTCTTAGGATTAACTCCCATGTTCCCATCAACTACGTCGATGAAGAGTCGCTGGGCGCCCTCCATGACCGCGAATCGGAATCCGGCCTCAACGAGTCGTCCGATCGTTTTTCCTCCACGATGCTCGGGAAGGATGACGAACTTCGATATCTCGGAGTCGCCCGGCAGCAGGGATTCGGTAAAAGATGGATAAAAATGCTGGAAGGGAAGTGTTGGGATCTCTCGGACGGTGGTGACCCGAATCACTCCTTGATCGACGTTGTTGAGTGTCGCTATACCGTGCAGGCTGCGGTGATCGAACTCATCAGTTGAGATTCCGGCGATCTGCTCTCGAGTGAATCGTCCATCAGCGGCTAGACAATCGATGCGACAGAGTCGGATGCGGTCAGAGAATTCCTCGGTCGGTATGAGGCGAGTGGAAAGCTCTGGCTGCTGAAGCGCACGCTCCTGTCTGGCTCTGATGGGTTCTTCTTGCGAGTGTATTTCGTCTGTCATGCGTAAAGCTGCCTCTAGTGACGTGTCGCCTCGTGTAAAAATGCTTGCGGATGATGCCCTCGAAAGCGGCGGCGCTCAAGATGTATTTGCCATGCGGATCGACTAAATTTCCTGCGGGACTAGGGGTTTACACTAGTCGATCGGTTCGTACTTGTCTGAAATCGTCAGCATCGGATGGCGACGAGAAGCTCGTCGCACTTTCGTCGTAGACGACAAAAATTCACCCAAAAACGCCGCCTGTGGTAAAACTCACTGCAGGCAAGGTGGTTGCGTAGACCACACGGTTTTTTTCTCGGTTATATCGGAAGGACTCCCGCGATGTCGCGAAAGGACGATCAGAAGCGCAAGAAGCGCGAGCTGAAGAAGAAGGAAGCAAGGAAGGCGGAGGAGGCTCGGCGACTGCAGCGCAAGCGCGACGCGCGAAACGCTAAGGTCAATGTCGAGACGATTCTTGAGAGGTTGAAGGTGCTCTTCAATGAAGACGCCTCACGGGCAATATCATGTGCCCTGAACGACTCTCTCTCTGACGAGGATATCGCGCGGCAACTCGATGTGCCGCTCGATCGAGTCTCTGAGCTTCTGGATCTCGCGGCGCAGTTGCCTGATCCGATTGTCGAGCACTTTCGTCGATTTCCCCAAGTGATGGCGAATCCCGCTGTTCTTGAGGCGATCGTACAAGGAGTAAGGCAAGGTGGACTGCGGCCCTAGGAGCGTCAGGTTGTTGGTGTGGTCGAGCGGTGTGTGAAGATACATACCGCTCGGCCCGCCACTACCTTGCCAACAGTCTTTGCATCTACCGCTAAACAAATCAGACAAAGAGGCGCAGCTTTCTTCTTTCCTCCCCTCTACCGCGCACTAGCTCTACGAAAGTGATGAATCAACGTCGAGTCTGCTCACGAATGAGGGGCGGGTGTCCCTGACAATATTCGCTGTTTCTGGATCAAGCCTCTCGAGCGCCGTAAGGGCGGCGTTACGCACCTGAGGTTCGGGAACCTGAGCGGCGAGGGTAAGCATCGGAATCGCGTACAGTGGCTGCTCTTCCGCTAAAACCTCGACAGCGCTGACCCGATAGGCGGAGTTCGTCCCTGAGGTTACCTGTTGAATAGCGGGTAAAATGCGCATCACTGTTTGTTGTTCGTCCGTGGACAGGATCGATCTCTCGCCCGGCGCTTCGGTGGCCTTACTCGCCACTGCTCGCTGGTAGCGTTCCTGCATCTCGGAAGTGAACGCTCCGTCACGAGATAGCTCTTCCACAAGGTTCGCGGCGTCCGAAGGGAGGCTGTACGCGAGCCACTGGAGGGCGAGCTCTTGAACGTGTTGCGAAGGATCGTGTCGCGTTATCTCTCCGAGAACAGACGCTGTAAGCTGCCTATCAAGCTTGAATAATCCCTCGGTCACGAGATAGAGATTGTCGGCGGGCCCGTGCGTGGCGCTCAACGCGTAGACTACGGCTCCAAGGGTGTGACTCAAACCTGATACGCGAGCCGTATTCTCAAGCGCGAGGGCTTCTTCGTACGTACCCAAGGCGAGTTTAGTGATGCCCGCGAGCGCTCTCCCTCTCTCGATGTCGCTATAGCGCAAGGGCTCCTTGTGGATCGCTAACGAAGCGTTATCAGCCGCGTCTTGCGAGGCGCTACTCTCTATTCCATCCTCGCATCGAAGCATCGCGTTTACAGAAGCGCTGAAGGAGACGCTAATTCCTTGCACGGTTTCATGACGATCCCTTCTTGTAGTGCCCTGGTCTGGATTCATATCTCTCTCACCTATTCTAAATCGTTATCATCTCCAAGTCACCGCCCGGCTATATCCATCGCTGTAGGAATGTGAGGGATATGCCAAGCATCTTTTAAGGATTCCGAGGCATTAGCCTGAATTGGGACCCCGTTTGAATTGGCGACTACTTGGATAGGCTTGCCTTCACGGGTCTGGCTCGTGGTCTGTCGAGTAAATACGTGTCCATCGCTCGTAACGAGCATATCCGGGGCGCTGTTTCCCTTTAGTCGTTTTCCTCCAAAATACATCTCAGGGGAGCCGTTCGTTACGATTACGTACGCGCCGCTCTCTGGTCTTTCCATTCCGTCTTTAATAACGGGTACCTGTGTCAATTCATACTGCGCGTTGTTGTGTCGGATCGTAGCGCGGTACCCGGGCAGCTCGGGTTGTTTATCTTGGGTTCTCGAGTGGAAACGTACGGTAAGGTCTGTGACTATCGTCGTCCCGTCGGTGAGCGTTAGCTGACGGTTCTTTTCGGTCACGGTCGCTTGGGCGTAGCGGCGTTTCTCGCTATCAGGGGTAAACTTGCTGGTGGAACCAAGCGCGATCGGGGAATGTTTGGCGAGCTCCCGCAAGGTGCTTTCTCGTTTCAAGAGGGGAGCGAGGCGTTCGCTCTGCGTTTCGATCGTTTGCTTATCAAAGTCGAGCTTTCTCGCAGTTTCTAGGCGGTCTTCCGCTAAGGCCTGGCGCTGTCGTGATTCCGCTTTCGCGAGTTGCCTAAAGTCGGGAGGTGTTACCTCTATATTCGCGGAAGAACTCTCCATGAGGTTCAGGAGGCGATCTATCTGTTGTGAGTCGCGACCGGAGGAGCCCGCGTTGAAGAGTGATTTGTAAAAGGTGTCCTCTGTTGTGGAGGCGCGCATCTCGTGAAGAATCTGCACCGCCTCTTTGTCACTTAGGGAACCCGCGCGGTGCGCCTCGAAGAGATGCTTGGCGACGCGGTCGTTTATCTCTTGATTGGTGAGTGCAGGTGGCTGGGCAGTATCTTTTGTATGTCTTTGATTTGGATCGTTGCGCCTATAAAAATCGTAGTAGGCCTGATATTCCCCGTGGCCGAGCGCGTGCTTGTGCTCATGGAGCGATAGGGCGTCCATGTACCGCTTCTCCTCGCGGGAGAGCAGCACGCTTCCATCTTTTTGGATTGGGGTAGCGCCCGGGCCTCGATCGGGGAGACGGACGACGATGATCTGTCGACCCTCGATGAAGAAGCTATCGTTGAGAGACCCATGATCGGCCAGTGGAGCTCTATGATATGCCTTGTGCACCTTGTCGTAATCGGCCGGTGAAAGATAATAGATCGTTCCCTCAGGCGTATCTTTCTGGAGGCCGAGGAATGGCTTCGGCGTGATCTTTCCATCTCGTCCGACCGCGTCGAGAGGAATCGTTTGGGCCTCAACGCCGAAGCTGTAACGTTTCAGCTCTTCAGGGGTCGGAGCCTTGGGGCGTGAAGTAGGAAGGTTTGTAAAGTTCTGCACCGGTCGGTGTGATTCGGCCGCGTGGGGAGTGTTGGAGGTTTCTACGTCAGGTTTGCCACGTTGCGCACGAGCGCGCGCGGACGAAGTTATTTCCCCCGTGATATTACCAATGACTGCTTGCTCGGCGGTTTTCCAGGCGTCTGCCACCGAGAATTCACGTCCCCGTAACTTCGCGTCTGCCGCCTCAAGACCTACCGACGCGCCGGTGTCCGCGGCTATCTCGCCTCCTGTCACCGCGACGTTCCGGATCCCGCCGCC
>CAIVDM010000167.1 GCA_903904735.1 uncultured delta proteobacterium | reverse complement strand
GAATAGTAGACATGAAGTATGTCTATGTTCTTCGAAGCGTTAATTATCCGAACCAGAGGTATTTCGGAATAACGAGCGATCTGCGGCAGCGGATGGCTGAGCATAATGCTGGCAAGTCGGCGCATACATCGAAGTTTCGACCGTGGCGGGTTGCGACCTATATTGGCTTCTCTAATGAGCAGAAAGCTGTCGCTTTTGAGAGATATCTTAAGACGGGGTCAGGGAAAGCGTTTTCGAAGAAGCGACTTTGAAGGCGGGCCTCACATCGCTAAAGCTCCGTCCTACGCTAAAGCTTCGGACGGCAGACTTCGCCGTACAGTCTGGCTCGCCAGACGAAGCTCCCGAAGGGAGCGAAGCTTTGGCATAACCGCACTAACCGCCGTCCTACGCTAAAGCTTCGGACGGCAGACTTCGCCTTACAGTCTGGCTCGCCAGACGAAGCTCCCGAAGGGAGCGAAGTCTGGAGGTGACGGGAATCGAACCCGTGTCCTAGAAGCGTCTCAATATATCCTCTACATGTTTAGAGCGTTGTAAATCTCATCGGTGTAGCATCAACGCACACAGCCACATCCAACCAGCTCCTGTTTGTTTCGGAGGAACGCCGCAGCGCGCGCTACTCCAGAGCCCGAGAAGATTAAGCTTCTAGGGAATTACGGGCGCGTCCCCTATCAGCCGACTAGGCACTTTTGGTGGCTAGTCTAGTGCTACTGACATTACGCAGCCATTGCCATTGGCATGGAAGGACGTGCGAAACGCGCAGCAGCGTTAATAACATTGCTTTTTGCAGTTATTGTTTTCCGATTTTTTACCAGGCCATCGGAACCCTGGACATGCAGACATATCGATCATGAATCCAGTCGAAACCTTTACACCCCCATATTTGATTTTTAAAGAACCATCGCCCGAATCGATAACGACTACGAGCGACATTCTCTAAGTATAAGCAGATAAAAAGGATTTTTCCACCTAAGAGTGACGGACTTTTCGTTCAGAGCGCGATTTTAGCTCGCTCAAGAGCCTGGTTTGATTAGCTTCCAGGGAGACTCTACACTACCAGCTCGATGCAGCCATCATTAGGACCAGAGCAAAACTCTCTTACTTCGCCGTCTATCAAGAACGAAGGCTCGCCTACGCTCGCTGGGCTCCAATGGTTGAGTATGCGTGAGGTTTTTACCTTCAATAGCCAAGCCGGCGCTCAGATGCTCTCTGACTATTACGCGCGTTTTGCGGAGGCGTTTCCCGCCGAGGATGAGCGCCCCGCTCGAGCGCGGCTTGAGCAGAGACTTCAAGACCCATCCAGCCCTCTTGATATTGTCTGCGCCCTAAAGGGGAATGAGATCCTCGGAGGGAGACAGTTCAAAATATTCGAGCGTCAAGGTGACACCACGTTCGCCGCCGGTGAATTTCTCTTTGTTATTCCTGAATGTCGCCGACTACGACTCGGCAATCTTATAGTGGAACAGTCAGAACGCATCATGACCTCACGCGGTGCCTCATTCGCTATCGGCGAGTTTCATGATCCAAAGTTATGCTCCGAGCGGGACAGAGCGCTTGATGAGCTCGCGGGAATGACACCCGAGGGAAGATTACAGTTCTGGGAGAAGCGACACTATCGGCAGTTTGACGCGCCGTACGTGTGCGCTCCCGTATTTGGGTCAACCGAGTGGATAACTAACCTTACGCTCGCCTTTCGACAGCTCACGCCAGGAGAGCCAATAACGTCTGTTCCAGTTTCCGAGTATCTGGGCGTTGTCACTCGGTATTGGGACTCGTTCTCGTCAGGTTACCGTGAGAGCCCTGAGTTCACTCAGTTCATGAGTCATTTCAAAGACGTTCGCGACATTACGATTATGCCTCTTACCGAGAGTCGAACCTTCTCTCAAAGCCGCGGTTGAGTGACAATCGATTAGCTAGACTTGAATCCTGAGAGCTTAGTTTCGCCACTGCCACTCACATGCTAGCGTCCCCATCATGAGCGCCCCTGCCCTTCTTATTCTATCTGCCGCCTTTCACGCCTTGTGGAACGCGACACTTAAACGCTCGACAAACAAGCTCGGCGCGGCGCTTGCTTTCATGATAATCGCCACGTGTCTCAACGCCGCGTTCGCGGTGATGACTGCCACTATCCCGACGTTGAGCGCATCTCTGATCGGAGCAACGGTCGCGGCTGGTCTCTTCGAAGGGATATATTTTCACCTCCTCAACAGCGCCTATGCCTCACAATCCCTCGGCGTTGCTTATACCATCATGCGTGGTGGCGCGATGCTCTTGGTGTGGCTGATATCTGCGTTTATACTAGGGGAGTCGATCGGCTTGGGAGAGATTCTCGGGGCGCTGACTATCCTAACGGGCATCGCATGTATCCAGCGCACCTTTCACCCCCGGGAACTCCTGCACTCAGGCGCGTATGCCGCGTATGCGTGCGCCGCGTGCATCACTGGTTACCACATATGCTACGGTATCGCGGTTCGCACAGGCGCGGCACCTGCGCTTGTGTTCGCGGCAGCGATGAGTGTGGGCGTGGCTACATATCTCGCGTGCAGCAGAGGAAAGGCTCTTAGTGATGTATACGAATGCCTCCAGAGAGAGCGGCTGCTTGTAGCGCTGGGAGGCGGCGCATGTGGTCTCTCGTTTCTACTCTTTCTCACAGCGCTCACCATCGTCGAGCCAGGAAGAGCTATCTCACTACGCAACACCTCAGTCGTTTTTGGGGCGGCGCTTTCGCTTCTCATGGGAGAACAACTGAAGAGGATTCAGACGCTCGGAGTATTACT
>CAIVDM010000166.1 GCA_903904735.1 uncultured delta proteobacterium | reverse complement strand
TCTGGAGCTTCGGTACGCGAGTCTCTTCCTCTATTACCCCGTTGACTCTCGCGACATCCGCCGCCAATTCCCTCGCCCGATCCCCGTTTGCCGCCCACACATCCGCTGCCACGATAAGGCACGACACCCCGACAATACCAAGCGCATAAGAAACCTTTAGCCGCATAGTCCCCTCCCGTTGAAAATTGAGCTGGTAGCAGCCGTGGCGTCTACGATTCCACTCTGACCGCTCCCAGGAAGGCTTCGTCGCTTCATGAGAATTTCTTAAGGATTCGTCACGATAAATAGGAGAAAACAGGTAACCCACTGAAAGTAGCTTCTTGCCGCACTTAGAAAAGGTACGTCACAGGGCTGATCGTTACCTACCGAGGCTCCAACGACCTAAGCAGCCACCTGCTCAAACACCTTCGGAAGCGGATTGAGCTTAACGCCAGCCGCGAAGCTCTGATTACCAAATACCTCAGAAATGCGAGCGTGGAACTCCGGCAACACTGGCGCGATAGCTTCCTTGATCGCAAAGATCGCCGAGAGAAGGATAAACATCACCTCTTCTCCCTTGGCTTGATCGCCCGCCTTGAATAACGCCCACGGTTTTGATTCTTGTACGAACTCGTTCGCCTTTGATGCATACGAGAGCACCGCCTCAATCGCTTGATTGATCTTGTACTCTTTCATCAGCTCAAGCATCTCGACCCGCGGATCTTGCTCCAGGAGCGGATGGCTGACTTTCACGGTCGGCACAACCGATCCACAATTCTTATGCGTCATCGTGAACGTACGCTGACAAAGATTTCCAATATTATTGATTAACTCACCCGTAATGCGATTGATGAACCCCTCTTTGGTGAAGTTTCCATCGAAGCCAAAGGAGGGCTCCCGAAGCAAGAAGTAGCGCACATAATCAGCGCCGTACTTCTCTATCAACTCACACGGATCGATCGTATTGCCTAACGACTTGGACATCTTCTCACCTTCTGAGAGCCACCAGCCGTGAGTCACGATTCTCATGTTGTGACACGCCTTCTCGATCGCTGCCACGGAAAGCGTCTCGGGGGTACACTCAAGGGCCGCCAAGAACGCGGGCCAGTACACCGCGTGAAAGCGCATGATGTCCTTGCCCATCACATGCATAACTCGGCTGTTTGTCCAAAACGTCTCGAACTTCTCTGGCGTATCGAGCGCCGACTGATAGTTAAAGAGCGCGTCGAGCCACACGTAGATTACGTGATTGGTATCTGGTATTGGGATACCCCATGAGAAGGTACAGCGGGATATGGAGAGATCAGTGAGTCCACCTTTCACGAACGCTTTGAGCTCATTTAAGCGCCCACTCGGCGACACGAACTCAGGGCACTTCTCGTACCACTCAAGTAAGGCCTCCGTGAACGCGGAGAGCTTAAAGAAGTATGACTCCTCTTCTTTCCACTCTACCGGAGCGCCACTGGGAGCCTTGCCGTCCTTAATCTCGGACTCATCGTAGAAGGCCTCATCACGCACGGAATACCAGCCGTTATATGTGCCCTTATAAATCCACCCACGCTCCTCGAACTTTTGCCACATCCTCACGACGAACTCTTTGTGGCGTGGCTCCGTTGTGCGGATAAAATCGTCGTATCCGACGTGCAAACGGTCAGCTAGATTACGGAATAAAGCAGAGTTACGATCGCAGAACGTTATTGGGTCAGCCCCCTCTTGCTCAGCGGACTGAGCGACCTTCTGCCCATGCTCGTCAGTCCCAGTAAGAAAGAACGTCTCAACGCCATGCTGTCGATAGAAGCGAGTGAAAAAGTCGCACACGATTGAGGTGTACGCGTGCCCAATATGGGGACTGCCGTTTACATAATAAATCGGGGTAGTGATAAGGAGATTCTTTTGCTCGGTCACAGCGCTCACTCGATCGAAAGTATAGCCAGGTAAGGGGCGCAAAGCCCATTCCCCAGAGTCTAATCTGACCGAGAAGAAACGTAAACAGCCAGATATTTCAGAGGCTTAAGACTAGCAAAGGCGAATACCGGACCTACAGCTCGTGTGAGAGCCCTTCGTCAGAACTATCGTCCTCAGCCGCTTCCGCGCCAAAAGCCTCGTCCAGCGCGCAGTCAAGTAGCTCAAATACCTGGGTAGTACGCTCCGCTGGCATACTGTCGATGCTATCAAGGGCGCCCTCCATCTTGCGAGTACGCACGAACGTCTGATCAATCGACTTCGACGCGGAGCCCAGTTGCTTCTTCACCTTCTCGAGCACCTGCCCGAACTTTCCGAACTCAGTCTTCACCGCGCCCAGAATCATTCGAATCTCGTTCGACCGACGCTCGATAGCAACTGTCTGAAACCCGACTGAGAGACTCGTTATGATCGCCGAAAGCGTGGTAGGGCCAGCGATGATCACATGACACTCTCGTTGCAGTCGTTCCTGAAAGCCAGGTTCGCGCAGAGCCTCAGCGTAAAGCCCCTCAGTGGCGAGGAACATAATCCCAAACGACGTAGTCACTGGGGGCACGATGTACTTCTTGCAAATATCGGACGCGCAGTCCTCAAGACGAGCGAGCAGCCGCTTACGAGCCATCTCGGCTCCCGCGAGATCCCCCTCCTCGCTAGCGATTCGTAGCCGCTCGTAATCCTCCTTCGGGAACTTCGCGTCGATCGGGATATATGTGCAGCTCTCGGCTCCACCCTTGTTGTTGGGGATCTTAATCGCGAACTCAACCGCGTCTGAACTATCAGGACTTGGCTTAAAGTTCACTACGAATTGATCAGGGTATAACATCTCGTCGAGAATCGCGCGTAATTGAACCTCTCCGAAAACACCGCGAGTCTTTACGTTGGAGAACACTCGATTAAGGTCGCCTACTCCCTTCGCGAGATTCTGCATCTCTCCCAACCCACGCTGAACAGACTCTAAGTTCACAACCACCTGCTTGAAGGACTCACCGATGCGCTGCTCTAGGGTTGATTGCAGTTTCTCGTTCACCGTTTGACGCATCTCTTCAAGTTTCTTCTCGTTGCCGATTTGGATCTCTTGGAGCCGTTGATGAATTACCTGCTGAACACCTGAGAGATGCGCAGCGACACTCGCCGTTTGCTCCTGAATCTTTGAGGAGATCAACTCCGCTTGCGCGCGCTGCGTTTGTAGCGTCTGCACGCTATGAGCCGATTGATCTTGCGCCAGTTGTTTCAATCCAGCCTCGAGGGTCACTCGCTGTCTTTCGCAATCCGCCGAGAAGGCGCTGAACTTCTCATCAACCAAGCGACGAATCATCTCGAGCTGCTCTTGACCATTTTTCCACTGCTCTTGAAACGCTCGGCGCAACGCGTCCCACGTTTGACGATCCCGATCCCCCATCGCGAGGAGCCCCTTATCCAGGCTCTCCCGACTCTCAGTCGCCGCGCCCCGTAAGCGTTCCTCTACTTGAAAGAGATCCGACTGAAGATCTTCGTATAGCTCCGACTGAAGGGTCTGCAGGTGCGCGTAGACATCTTGCTGCGACTGTCTCCTACCACGCCACCAGAGCGCTGCGATGCCAACCAATTGAACGGTGAGAACTACAAGCGTAAGAACCGGAAACCACGAATTGAGGTCGGTCATTAAGATTCCTTATGGAGCAGTTATCTTGAAAGACACACTCTCGCGAAGCCACTCTAGGGCGTCACGTAAAGCGCATATTCTTAAGCACATTCACTGCCTTATCGGTGTAGGTAGGATGCCGCTTAAGCGGCAAATGACGCATTCGTATCTAGACGCAAAAAGGGCTGGTAGTTTCAGCTACTTAAACTAACGAGGTCTGGACGGCGGAGCTAGAAGCTCCGCGCTCCAAGAGGCATCCTGACACAGTCGCCGGATGCTGCTGGAGCCTGCTAGAGCTCCCGCGGACCCAATCGGACCGCGGAGCTTCTAGCTCAGCTAAAAAGCATGCCTCGTCACATATCTTACTAGCTACTTCACTGCCCCAATAATAAACCTGAAAATGCCCAAGCTTTCTTGCACCGCGAAATGTCAGAAATCGGGCGCCAATCGGACCGCGGAGCTTCTAGCTCCGCTAAAAAGCATGCCTCGTCAC
>CAIVDM010000165.1 GCA_903904735.1 uncultured delta proteobacterium | reverse complement strand
TTCATGGCGACTCCAGGGGATTCATCTGGCAAGTTAGATATCCCCTTCCACCGCCACATCGATCGCGGCGAGCATGGTGCGCACGATGTGCTCCACTACATCTTTCACGGAGATAATCCCAATCGGCATATCGTCTTGATCAACTATGGGAACGTGCCGAAATCCGCCGTTAGACATAAGGTTCAGAGCGAAGGCCAACGAAGCCTCGGGACGCTCCCTAATTGGGTTGCGGGTCATAAACTGCTCAACCGTGGCGCCTTCAAGATCAGACACTTTACCCACTACCTCCATTAAGCAGTCTCGCTCGGTGAATATCCCAACGAGCCGCCCTGTCCCGTCCACGATAAGCAGGCTACCAACGTGGCGCTGCTGCATAATCGCCACGCACCGGGCTAGCGATGTGCCTAGACCAACAGTGAGGGGCTCCTTGAGACCGATAGACCCCATGCTATCGCACAGGATCGTGGGCGGTATCAGTTGTATGCCCAGCACACAAGCGTTCTGAATGTTGTGGAGTAGATCCTTCTTTTCCATACGCTATTCCTTCCTCATGGCTTGAAATTTATCCACTATCCATTCGCCCTGCTGAGCGGGCTTTCGATACGTCACCGGTCCGGGCACTCTATCGGCGAGCGTGTATTGAGCGTCTCCCGCCGACAGCTGCACGCCTGGAAAAGCTTCTCCTATCACGTTCACCCGGGCGTCATCCTGAACCGGTCGAGACTCTCGCATCGTTCGCTCTTGCTCTCGCAACTTCTCAAGCGACTGCGCGACTGAGTCATACTTCGCGATAAGATCGGTCATTTTCGCCCGAAATGGGTTCCTCAGGAGTGGTACCCGTTGTCGGTTTTTTAGATACGGTCCAATATGCAACTCAAGGGCGGCGACGGCGGTCTCGTGCTTGCGAATGGTGTCGGAGAGAACTCGATATTCCTTGGTCACCTCCAACTCATTTCGCAGCTCAATCGCGGTGGTCACGCCCGCGTCGTTGCCCAGCGTCTTCACCTCAAATCCCATTACGCACCAAGCGCTCCCGCCCACAAAACTCGCGTTCGGCGCCCGAACGCCTAGACCGGCTCGAAATAAGCAATCTCGAGCCTCTTTACCTATAATAATATTCCCACCAACGTCTGCTGAGACCCCATGGGCGATGTCCACTGAATAGTCTTCCCGCGCTGACACACTCGAACGCTCGAATCCCTGATGGAAGCCCTTAATTGAGATGGATCGCTGACTAGTCAGAACGTTCTCTCCGAGCGCCGAGCCTAAGACATCGATGTTGCCACGGGCTTTGATGTGGAATCCCTTCTGCACATCTCCCATCACTTTTACGTTTCCGACAAAATCAATGTGCCCCATGTTCCAGTCGAGGTTGCCAGAAATATGCAGTGTTTCTCGCACTGAGAACTTCTCGCCCTCGTCATGCACGTATCCAGCGTTCCCCGCGATCACTGAGGTGTAATTCTCATGAGCTGGATCGCTCCGAAGCTCGACGGTATTATCGCATCGCGCGTTGAACGACTTGCCCGGCTTAGCGGGGATCTTTTTCCCTTGCACATCGATCCCCTCGGCGCCTGTACCAGGTCTGTAAATGCGCGCTATCTCGCGGCCCGCTTCAATGTTCTCAAATAGTCCCAAGGTAAAAAAATCGGCGAACTCCCTATCTTCGGCGCCATTCGCGCCGGGGCGAAATCTTCGAACGAGCCACACTAACTTTCCATCTCTGCCTATTTCTGGCTCTTTTCCCTTAGCGACTCGGCGCGACTCACAGCCCTTGTTCTGCCTGAGCTCGAGGCAGATATCGTAAATAACCTCCTCCTCAAGCAGCTCCGCCGGAGATATCGTCTCGATTTCTCGTCTAATGTCCTCTACAGCCGCGCTGTGGCAGTCGATCTGCGGGACGACACGCGCGAATAACTTCTGCCGATCGTCCGATACGGATAGCTCAAGTAACTTGATGTTGTCCTGTACTCGGTGAATTACTCGCATCGCTTTCAATAGTTCAAGTGGTCCTATACTCGATACAGCTCCTCACTTTGAGGATCGTCACGCGGCACGATAAAATTGAATTATTTGAGTGCTATCGGGAGATTAGGTGTCACTGTGCGTTTGCAAGTCACTGAAAACAGCACCTTGCGACTCGTAGCAGCCTCAAACGAGATTTGATACGATTGGACCACTATGCCAGAACTTCCAGAGGTTGAATCTACAGTTCGCCATCTTCGCGAGCGCGTCGAGGGTCTCACCATTACCGGTGCCACTATCGGCTGGGCAAGAACCATTCACACGCATACACCCAAGAAGTTTGTGGAGCTCGTCGAGGGGGCGACCATACGCGAAGTTTTCCGCAGGGGTAAGTTTGTTGGCCTGCAGTTGATCTCGAAATCCCCCCTGTTTCTATTTATCCATCTGCGCATGAGCGGCTCGCTTGATGTCGTTTCTGTAGAGTCCGAGCCATCCCCGCACGACCGCGTCGTTCTGCTCCTCAAAGGTGGAAAAAGCATTCGATTCAACGATACACGCAAGTTTGGGCGCATGTACCTCTGCGAAGACCCGGCGGAGGTAGTTGGGACGTTGGGAGTGGAACCACTGGATGAGTCATTCACACAGGAGATCCTGCGTGAAATTTCACGCTCGCGTAGCGGCGCGATAAAGCCTCTCCTTCTCAATCAGAACGTCATCGCTGGACTCGGAAATATCTACGTTGATGAGGTGCTCTGGAAGGCGAGCATTCATCCTCTTACGCCGGCTGACACTGTTCCGCCTGAAAAAATAGCGAGACTACATCAGGCGATTAAGGAGACTCTCACAGAGGCTATTTCGCTCGCGGGAACCGACTTCGGTGATGGAGTCGTGTACGGAGGAATGTACCGACCTCTGGTATATGGTCGCGATGGAGACCCCTGCGATCGATGCCAGAGCGACATTGAGAAAATAGTGGTCGCGCAACGTGGCACACACTTCTGTCCCGCGTGTCAGAAGAAGACTCGGCGCCGATCAACGAGTCGCGCCTACCCCGCCAAGTTAAGATAGATTGGTCCGGGGTTACTTGCGACAAGATAGATTGGTCCGGGGTTACTTGCAGTA
>CAIVDM010000164.1 GCA_903904735.1 uncultured delta proteobacterium | reverse complement strand
GACGGAGAGATCGTCGCTGGCTTTTCATCCACGAAAGACTTCGAGTCGAGCTTGCGTAAATTGATCGCGCTCGCGAAGGAGCCGGAGAAGTCCCCTACCGATAGCGGCGACACCGACACCAAGAAATTGGAGAATCTAGGTGAACAACCCGCAGTGAAAGAGGATGCCCAGCCTTCATCGCCTGAGGAGCGTAGACAAGCGAAAGAGACCGCTGAAGCAGCACGACCTAAGGATACGTCACGTACAGATACTCCTCGAGAGGAGCCTGCCAAAGACCAGTCAAAGCCACCGATGCAAGTTCAGCCCTCGGAGAAGTCGGTAGAAGGTCCAAAAGAAGTCATACCGCCAGTACAGAAGGCAGTAACTGCATTCATGACCCCCTCTTCCTTAATCGGCAAAGAGTTGGTGGCGAGTCCCGTGTTCAAAGCGATTCGGAACAACGACGCGAGCTGGGGACGAAACGAGTTACTGGCGAACCAGGCGCTTAGGTCGGCGGTAATTACCATCGTGCCAGGTCCGATTGACTGGAGCCTGGTTACGAACAGTGAGGACTATCGCGCCACATGGGAGGCGATTCCAGGAACATCCACCTATCCCGCCGAGATCAAGGTATTTGAAGAGAACGCGCAGTTGCTACGAAAAAAAGGACTGGAACCCGTGATAATGACAGGCGCGGAATACCTCTTTTCGTTATCCAAAGTAGCTCAAGAACACCCGACACTCTCCGCGATAAGCGATTACAGAGGAAGCGTCGCTCAGAGCCTTGGCATCGCTCCCTTCACTGTTTGGACGAAGGATTTTCAACCTCGTCTTACGCTCCTGGTGAGAGATGGCAAAGTTGAAAAGGCCTTCTCGGAGACCTCAGATTTTCGGGCCAGCCTTACAGACATGATTTCGGGAGTTTCGGATCTACCGCAAGCAGCGCCTGTTGAGTTGGCTGCGATCCCGAGCCCACCTCCACCACAACAAATACCGATCATAGCTCGAACTTTCGACGTCACCACGCTTCACTTCGATCATATTGTGCAAGATGTACCTCTTAGACGGGGGCAAACCCTCCTCTTTAAGAAGGAGCCATATTACGCGTCATCATACGCGTTCCTAAACCTTATCGCGGCGGGCGTGGAGAAGATGCGTAGCGAGGTCGGCGCTCTTCCCAGAGGATGCAAAGTTAGGTTCTCTATTCACGACGGTCACAGAAGCTTCGAGCACTTCATAGATCCAGCTACTCTTCCGGCCAGTAGTGGTGTCACTCCGCACACGTTTGCCGGCCTGATGCTTCGAGACCCCTCGTTGTTCGGTACATTGGAGCGGCTAGCGGATCAATCGGGTCGAATGGGACTGAGATTGGCCACAAGAAATATCCCAGGACGGGGAACGACTTTCACCTTCACTCATCCTATGCGAGGGCACTCGGCCACCTTAGCGCTGGGGATAATTGGACAATAAGCTGAGCGCACCGAAGCTGTGGGCGTATGACCGCTCGTGGCGAATAAAAGTGACACCACTACCCATGGAGGTGTTTTAAGTTCTCCTCTATCGCCAAGTGACTCGACCTTTCCGCACCATACTTAACTTGAGCGATCGGCAGTAATACCAGGGCTATCATCCTTGATACGCAGGGTGCGTTGTCATACACCGCAAGTCATGCATGAAAAAGTAGACTCGATCGTGTAATCAGATAACACCAAAGTTTCGAAGAAGCACCGAATCCCTGCTTTTGATTC
>CAIVDM010000163.1 GCA_903904735.1 uncultured delta proteobacterium | reverse complement strand
CGGAGGCAAGGATGGCCCGGGCGCATTCGCGCGGGGAGCCAAGGTCGCTGGCGCGTGGGCGAACTTCGGTCTCGCCGCCGGACAGAACGCCGAAGATCAGAAGAATTATGGCGCAGGCGCGCGCAGCGCCATGTTTGGCGCCAATGCGGAGTGGGCAAATCAACGGGCGCGCCTCAAGGGCGATGGATTTAACGACTATGCCCGTAAGTTGGGACAAGAAGGTGATTTCGCGGCGCAGACGGCCACCTGGGAAGCTAAGAACGACTTTGCCACGCACATGGCTGGATTCGGCGGCGTCGCTGGTATTAACCCTGGAAACCTTAATCCTGGCGCGAAGCCGACGGATGCCACTGGCCTTGCGATGTCAGGCAATCTAGGCGCACAAGCTCAAGGGGCCGCTCGCTATAGTGGTTTTGGTTTTATGAGTGCCGTAGGCCAGACGACCAGCAGGGGCAATAGTCAATATGGAGGATCGTTCGTTGGACAGCATTGGGGTGGTGGCTTTACCATGACTCAGACGGCAGGAACGGGCTTAGCGCAGGGGGTAACCGTCGGTAATTATGAAGCTGTTAAGACCGCTGTCGCGGGAAGTGGAACTGCAAGTAACGCATTCGCTGATAGTACAGCGATTGAAAAAGCCGCTAAAGAAAAATAATACCGTCTCCTGCCTATTCAAGCTTTCACACACGGTGCTTTGCGCCTACAGCCGCTCGGTGGGTATTCCGCTATCCGCAAGCTTTTTAACGACACTTTCCGCGTGGGGTGTATCTCGCACCTCCATCATGATGGTGATCTCCACGTGTCCTGGGGCCTTGGCGTAAAATCGATCGTGCTGGACTTGGAGTATGTTAGCGCCCTCAACGGCGATGATGCCTGAGATAAGGTGAAGCATACCTGGGCGATCGGGTAGGGTGACACGCACGCGACACAGACGTCCGCGCTCCACCATGCCGTGCTCGATGAGCCGTGTGAGGATATTCGTGTCGATGTTACTTCCACACGCGAACAGTACTGGCCGCGAGTATCGATTGGGGAGGTGTCCCTCCATCAGACCGGCGAACGAGGCGGCGGCGGCACCCTCGATTACGACATGCTCATGCTCAAGCACGCCGATGATAGCCCTGGCTATCGCCTCCTCAGAGACAGAGACGACCTGGTCGACAAGTTTTTCGATGATTGGACGAGTGATAGCTCCGAGAGATTTAACAGCGATTCCATCGGCGATGGTCATCGGGATAAAGGCGCGCTGAGCGTGCGCCATGGCTTGGCGCATCGTGGTCGCCCACTCCGAACACACTCCCAGAATATAAACATCAGGTCGCTTCGCCTTGATGGCGGTCGCCACCCCAGCGGCGTACCCTCCACCCCCTATCGGCATGATGATCGAATCAAAATCCGCCACCTGATCCAACAGCTCTAATCCCGCTACGCCTTGCCCCTCGATGATAAGGTGATGATCATACGGCGGGATGAACGTGTATCCGTTCTCGGCCGACATGGAGACCGCCGTTCGCAGGCAATCATCGAGGGTTGGCTCATGTGCTATTCGCGCTCCTAACGCTCGGCACGATTCCACTTTCACGAGCGGAGCGGCGGTAGGCATGATTAGGTAACACGGGATATTGAGTCGATGGGCGTGAAAACTCAACGCTAGGGCGTGGTTACCAGCGCTCGCCGCGCAAACACCGCGCGAGAGCTCTTCCGCGGAGAGGTTGAGCAAAAAATGAAGGGCCCCGCGCTCTTTGAATGAGCCTGTGCGAAACTTGTTGTCCCACTTAAACAATACGTTTCTGCCGAAGATCTCAGAGATGCTCTCAGCTTTTGTTACCGGGGTGATCGGGAGGAAAGGGCTCAGCTTAACTCTCGCTGCTTCGATGGCGGCTACGGTTGGGATGGTCATACAGGAGATCTATAGTACACGCGACAGCCCTCCTTTAAGGGTAAGGAATATTCCAGCTCCGCACCACAGGAACTTTGCGCGATCGGGTAGTGCGCTAAATTCATTAGGAAAAGTCGCTCCCCCGTTATCGCTGACTAGCTCGGTGATAGCGGACACGCTAGACTCCTGAGCCAATGCAGCACTATGACGTGATCGTTATCGGGGGAGGAGTCTCGGGACTCGGCGTAGCTCTGGAAGCCTCTCGGCGCCAAATGTCTACGCTGTTGTTGGATGCCGGACGATGCGCTCAGGCGACCTCAAACAACACCCTGCGGATCATTCATGGAGGATTCCGATACCTCCAGACCTTTCAAATCGCGCGCATGATTCGCTCGCTAAACGATCAATCCGCGGTGTTCTCAACGTATAAAGACGCGGTGCAAGAGTTGCCTTGCCTCATGCCGCTGCGCAGATTCGGTCTTAAGAGTAGGACGCCGGTAGCGGTGGCCGCGGCGGTGTATGGGGCGGCGATGAGAATGTGTCGCTCACCTCTTACCACCCCACGGATTATCTCAGACTCGGAATTCTCTGATATCATGCCCACGCTACGCGCGCCGTATGGAGCGCTTCAGTGGCATGATGTCGTGATGCTACAACCCGAACTCGTGGCGGGTATGCTCATCGAGGCAATTCGGTCCAGGGGGGCGCTCGTTCAAGAAGGAGCCGTGGTGACGGAGGTTCGAGACGCCGCGCGGGGATATACGGTTACCCTCGCCACGGGAGAGGAAATAGGAGCTCAGCGAGTCGTCAATGCCCTTGGTCCGTGGCTCACCACGATCAAAGTGCCCAGTCGGATACGCCCATGTAGTCCACAATGGTGTCTTG
>CAIVDM010000162.1 GCA_903904735.1 uncultured delta proteobacterium | reverse complement strand
CGTGGATGTGACAGGAGCGGGGGATGTTGTCGCGGGGACATTTCTCGCGTCGCTTGTTTCACATCGCGGTGCGGAGGAATCATTAGTCGCGGCGGTGCAAGCGGCGTCACAATCGATTACCAAAGAAGGGATTGAGCATATTCTCAACGCGCCTAGGGGTTAGCGTCGAAGCGAACGCCCCTCGGCCTCTCCGTACGAGGTGTTTTTTACCTCAGTATAAAGCTTAAGCGCGTCTATTGAGGTGCGCCCCATATAAGCGATCATCATGTCGCCGATATTTGGATCGATGAAATCACCAAGGCTGTTGAGACACTTTCCGCAGCAACACACAGAGCCTTCTTCGTAGTCTGGGGAGTAGACCATCACACCCGCGATGCGCTCCTTGTCGCCCCCAACGAGTGCGGCGCTCAGGGCGTTCCACTCGGCGCAGCGGTCGGCGGCGCGCACGTCCGCTCGAAGATTCACGCCGAAGTACGCGTCGCCATCAGCGGTAAATACACACGCGGCGTGGCGCTTGCGTCCAGGTCGTGTTTCTCCATCGGCTGAGGAGTTGTGAACGATCGCGCGAAGTTCTCTACCGATAGCTCGTAAAGCGTTTCTTTCGATATTGAGAAGGCACACATCGTCAGCAGAGAGATTGAAGTCTAATTTTTTGTGAGCTGATGAATGTCTTGGGGAGACGTTGGGACGGGATGCGCCACCGTGTGGAAATGGAAGCAGCGCGTTGTGATCGTATAGTGTCTCACTCACGTCAGAGACGTGCAGTAGCTTCATTCTACGATCGCATCCTGGTACGAAGTGTTCAGCGAGCCGCTCAAGAACGAGTCCGTCAAAGGGTGGGCGCGAGGTGTCCTTCTCGTATGTAACCACGAGTGGAAACGAGTGATTTCCAGAGGTGACGGCTATACCCGTGGCGCACTCGACGGAGTGTCCATAGCAATTCGGGTGCGCGTGATTGCGGGGCATCCCGAAGAAGAGCTGCCCTTGGTCGGTCAGAATTGTCGTGAACGAAGCGACTTTATAGTGGTGCGCCAAGTCTCGGGTGAGCGCGCCAAGTTCAGAGGTAATCGTGTGAGTGATATGCTCGGGACAGATAGGAACTTGGAGCGTCTCGGGGAGAGGGAGTCCCCGTACGAGAGATTTCGGATCGCAGTGAGCTTTGACGAAGCCAGGCGGAAACCAGATCGACTCGTAGGCCGCTCGCTCTGGCATTGAGGGGTTTTGGCAAAAGGCAGAGGGCCATTTGTTGAGAATCGGTTCGTCGGCCATACGTCGCTGACTATCCGCCTAGCCGTTGCTTTCTCGCCCTTTAAAGAGCCCTGAGAAGTCATGCCCCAGCCCTCTTTGCTTGTCCTTAAGGTCATGTCGAAGGATCGGGTTGTTTTCGACCATGTCTGGAAAGTAAAGGTTCTTCACTCGGACAACCTCAATGCCGTTGTCCTCTAATCCCGCCTTCTTGCGAGGGTTGTTGCTGTGATGCTCGACTCTCTTAACTCCCAGGTCCTGAAGCATGGCGCCCGCGACGGTGAAGTCTCGAATCTCTCCATGAAACCCGTGCTGCTCATAGCCTTTGACAGTGGTTACTGGATCCCCGTTGTTGTCCGTGTTTTGAACTATTTTGCCATCGCTCCAGCCGAACATCGCTTCAAGCTGAAACATCTTGCCGTAAACGCCGTTACCGCGGCCTTCCTGTTGCAAGTAGAGGATGATGCCTTTGCCCTCTTGTCGTATCCGATCCATCGTTTCATGGAGGTCAGCGCGACACTCGCAGTTTTGCGCGTGGAATTTCTCATTTGTCTGACACGAGG
>CAIVDM010000161.1 GCA_903904735.1 uncultured delta proteobacterium | reverse complement strand
GGGTATGTTCAGTACCCCTACCAAACGCAATACCTGGCTCGACGTGGACCTCGCCCAACTCGGGCGAAATTTGCAAATCATTCAGAACGAGGCTGGCGTTCCAGTGCTCGTGGTAGTCAAGGCAAACGCGTATGGACATGGCTTAGTGCAATGCGCCCAAACCCTCGCCGCTAATGGCGCTCGAATGTTTGGGGTGGCGACGGTATGCGAGGCGATGGCTCTTCGCGATGCCGGCATCACAACTGATATCCTCCGAATCACGGCCTATGGACCTGATGAAGTCGCGGACATGGTCGCGTCCGACATTCAATTCTTTTGCTGGGAAGATGAGCACTTGCGGTTGGCGAACGAAGCGGGCCGTCTGCTGGGAAAAGTCGCCGGACTTCATCTTCAAATCGATACGGGCATGGGACGCGAGGGTTTGTTCGCGGACCAGGCGCTTGACTTTGCGCGGCGCGCGCAAACGTACGACAATATCAAGCTTGTCGGGATAACCAGCCATTTCTACCTAGCTGATAGCGACGATACGTCGTCCGTAAAACAGCAATACGAAAACTTCATGCAGGCCATCTCTGCCCTTGAACGCGAGGGATTGCGTCCACCGATAGCGCACCTCGCCAACTCGCCGGGGCTCCTGCGCTTTCCTCACGTGCGGTTCGACATGGTACGCAGCGGAGTCATCACGTATGGTCTGCCATACGAGGAAGGCTTTCCACTACCTGAGGGCATTCGACCCATCGCCGCCTGGAAGGCTCGCATTGTGTCGGTCAAAACATTGCCGCCAGGTCACGTTGTGAGTTACGGAGGTCAGTACGTCACCTCCGGCTTTGAGACGATAGCTATTCTACCCGTGGGATACGCCGACGGCTTGCACCGTTTTCCGAAGAATGTGAATCACGTTCTTTTTCAGGGGCGGCGGATCGCAACAGTCGGCCGAATTTGCATGGACCAAGCGATGATCCGGATCCCAGAGGATTTGCGCGCCTCGGTCGGCGATGAGGTTGTCATTATCGGGAAACAGGGCAACACGGAGATCGATTCTCTAGACGTCGCGAGTCGCTGGGGTACTAACAACTACGATGTTTTATGTAACATCTCGATGAGGGTGCCACGCGTCTTTTCGGAGCAGTGACGAAAGGAAAGCCCCCGACGAGGCGGGGGCTTTCAGCGACTATCGAACTTACTGGTCAGGCTACGATTCAACCTTGCGATTCAACCTTGAACTCGACCAGCTCAGAGAGAGACTGGTTTGCTGTCCAGCCCGCCTTATCCTCCATGTATACATTTTCGATTCCCCAAACTCCTGGCTCCGATCCAGCAGGCAGGGTAATATTCGAGACATACTCTCTCCACTGCGTCGGATCCTCAGTCTCGACAAGAGTATTAAATCTCTGATCCCAGAAGCTCTGACACATCATTTTTCCGCGCGGGCTCAGGAGACAAAAACCTAAGTATCTTACCCCTGATTTGTTATCTCTGGCTCGCATGGTAACTCGCACTTGCGTCTCTCCATTAGGAGCATCCGGTCTTGTCGCTCTGGCGACAACACCTATCTGATTGATATCCACCTCGGGCGCCTCAAGGTCTTCGTCCTCAGTCTCCAAGTTCACGAATGGCATCTGGTACTCATTCTCACTTGGCACTGACGAGAAGGGAAAATACTTCATAAGCGATTCCTTGGAGAATGTCGTGACACCTCTCAGACCATAACGACCGGATGGCGTATACGGTGAGATCGCGCGCGACAGCGTAACCAGATTACCGACTATCAAGCCTTGCTGATCACGCCCCGTCAGCCTTGTGCTGCACCCCTCAGGACAGTCCGGCTGGATCTCCGGATACGCACCCCTGAATGAAGCGTGGTTGAGGAGCCGGAACTGTGTTTTCAGAACCGGCACATCTCGACCTTCAATTAACATCCGTTCCACCGAGATTGATTGTGTTCCGGGAATCAATTCCGGCTGCGGCGGGAGTTCCAGATAGTTTTTGATGTATACGCTCCACGACAGCGTAGCGCGATTCTCTATCCTCACGTTACCTACCTGGTCTTGGAGGTATGCGTACTCCACATCGTAGAAACCCGCGGGAAGGTAGCGTGAAACGAGTCCATCACACCGCATCTCCATCGACACTCCGTACTCCGAATCGGGTTTGAGCGAATAGCAACTGAGCTCAAACCTTGCAGGCACCTGGGAACGTTCGTCACCTCGCTTCTTGAAGGCGACGCGTCCCAACTGCGCGCCATCAACCCTCAGATCTGAGCCTCGTAACAGCAAGCGTCCCCGGATTGTCTTATCGGCCGAATATGCGCCTGCTACTATCGCGGTCGCCTCTCGGACTCCCCCGGGACCAGAGTAATCCGGCCATAGGTTTAGCACCGGAAAAGAGAGATCCTCTCGGAGCTTCCGCAAATATCGTGTTCCGTGCATCACATAGAGCTTCAAGAACTCGTATCGCTTGGGAGACCGAGCGCGAAGCTCCTCGCCGTTTGAGATATACGTCGCCACAGAGGCGGCAAAGTCTGCTTGTGGTCCCTTATATAGCCCGACTGGGATCCTAGAGAACGCCTCAGTAGGATTATCAGTTATCCACTGTCCGTCAGACACTTTTCTCCATCCTCCGAGCGCAATCCATTCCTTGCGTAACGCGTCGGGGACCTCTCTATCCCACAGGATTCCAGTCATCGCCGCAATCATCGTCTCCAATTGAGCTTTGGGATCCTGAAGCAGTCCCTCCTGCGTAATCTCGACGTACGGAACAAAGGGGCTGCCTGGTTGCGCGGACCATCCGACGAAAAGAGCGTCTTTATCGTCAAGAATCGGATGCTGAACGGTATTTGCCCTCCTCAGCAGGTACAACCACGAGCTCTTCAATCGAAGCCCCTCTGGAATTTCAGAGAGCAGAGTCAAAAGGGTTAATGTCTCCTCACCCGAGAGCCTCTGAAATCTCTCGTCCGGTTCCTTCGTAGTGTAGTAAGTCAGGCCGCTACCACTGACGTCGGTGGACATTAGGAAACGGTTCTGCAGGATGGTATTCATCACATAGGTGTCCCTGCCATTCCTGGTTATAAAGCGCAGCGTCGCTTTCTGAAGGCGCTGAGAAAAGAAACTACCCCGCTGACCCTCTATGATCGCCGGCACACCACTGGCGTACCGAAAGGCGGCAGCGGTGACGACCACCTGAAAACCGGCATCAGTTTCGACGATCGAAATATCATTCGGCTGCTCACGCGCGGTTAGCTTCCATGTGCTAGCCTTGTTGAGCGGCAGTGGTCCCCACGCGGTATCCCACGAGGACCCCATGGTCGAGAGGAGTCGCTCCGCGTACTCACCACCCCAAACGAGGTCAGACGAATCGAGCGTTATACCATAGGTAGAGAGAAGCGCTTGCGCCGCGTTCGATTGAGTGGACTGTACCGACGCTGAAGTCACATTCGCGGCGACCGAGGAGAGGTCCATAGCGCTCCTAAGAACAGCATGGTCACGTCGATGAAACACCCCTGCGTCGGGAATAGCTATCGACTTAGCTTGGAAGGCGATGGAGCACCCGTCACCCTGAGAATCAACCGTGAGGATGTGCTCTGGGCCATAGGATACGCCCGGCGCTTCTACGTAGAGAGCGTATGTACCATCCGGCACATCGCTGAACGCAAAGGCACCCTGAGCGCCATCAACAGATTGCAACCACTCATCGTTACCTAACGTCACAGTGCTCCTCTCGGCCC
>CAIVDM010000160.1 GCA_903904735.1 uncultured delta proteobacterium | reverse complement strand
TGCATCCACCTGTCAGATCAAGGTTGCGCGCCACAATGCCGCCCAGAGAGTGTCCTACAAAAGACACAGCACCCTCCGTGGCCACGGAGTGCACATATTCACGAAGGCACGAGGTCGCTTCCGCGAGTGTGAGTTTTCGACTTTGATAGTCAAAACAGTGCACCTGAGACTCGGGAAGAAGCGCATGGAAGCGATGCGCCATCAGCCGCATATCGTAGTGCGAGCGAGCGAGCCCGTGAAGGAGGATGACAGTCGGTGCCGCGGTCATGCGGTAATAATCGGTTCGTACACGCCGAAACTTACTACCTCGTTGCGACATTCCCCGAGTCCCTCGACGGAATACTCAAGAATGTCACCCGGACTGAGGAATTGCGGGGGCTTGCGCCCAGCGCCCACACCCGCGGGGGTGCCCGTGCTAATGACGTCACCTGGCAGAAGGGTCATGAATTGCGAGATATACGAAACGAGGAAAGGGACGTTGAAAATCATCGCCGCGGTGGACCCGCTTTGTCGTACCTCTCCGTTCACCGCCAAGCGAAGCTGGAGATCGTTGGGATCTACGACCTCATCCACAGTGCTCAAAAACGGGCCAAAGGGGGCGAACGTGTCAGCGCTCTTCCCCTTTATGAATTGCCCGCCGCGTTCCTTCTGAAACGCGCGCTCACTGACGTCGTTCATGACGCAGTAGCCAGCGACATAGTCCTTCCAATCCCCTTGCGATACGTACTGCGCGCGCTTACCGATAACCACCGCGAGTTCAACCTCCCAATCGGTTTTCGCTCCAGCTCTAGGGATGATGATCGTGTCGTACGCTCCGCACATCGCCGTTGTCGCCTTGCTAAATAGCATCGGCTCTTTTGGAAGCTCGGAGTTCGTCTCGATCGCATGGTCGCTGTAGTTTAGCCCCACGCACACAATCTTGCTCGGTCGGCAGATAGGGGGCGCAACTCGCGCAGACTCGCTGACTGGTGGGCAGGCGTCGATGTTTCGCTCAAGCCACGTGCGCATACGAGCGATACCATCGGAGCCGAAAAATGACTCGTCGAAATCCTCCCCGAACGCGGAAACATCAATGCGGCGCTTTTCGTTCTCGATGATTACCCCTGGCTTTTCGTCGCCAGGGGCACCAAATCGGCAGAGTCTCATGTGGTTGCCGTCAAGATCGACTATGAGTTGGCGACTAGTTGTGAGAGATCGACTGGTTGGTACGTTGATGGCTTACGAACTTTGCCACGAGCGTCTTTCCCAACAGCGTAGAACTCCCCTCCGATAGCGATCACCTCAACGTGAGCTACCTCGGGTGGCCATACCACTCCCAAGCCGCAATCCCACTCAGGCGTCGCTAGTGTGCAGTTGCCACGAGTCCATCCATCGATGCGAACGAACTTCTCAAGGTTGTTATCACACACGAGTGAAAACGCCTCTTCGAGGGGAATGCCGAACGCGCAGGCGTTCCAGTACATCGTATAAGCGACATCAGCCAATCCGTCGATCATCTCTTCATGATCGGGAGTCTCGGCCGCATGGTATGTGAGGGCGTCCGGAGCCGTTATCTTTGTGCCATCGACTTCCGGCGTTACCCCGAGACCATGGATTACATATTCGAGTACCTCTGAGAGTAAGAGTTGAGCCCCCAGGGCGCGGGTCTTTGGGTCAGCGCTGTGAAGCTTATCGCTCACGCTTTGACCGGCTAATTGCATGAACTTTTCTATCTTTGAAGCATCCATTTTGAGACTCTTTCGTTAGGCATCGCGTCGCCTAAGCGACCAACGGCGTTTATACCCCTCGAAGGGGGGAAATTCCACACCATAACCGCCATAAGGTCCAAAAATTACAACCTTTAAGATCTCGTGCAACACCCCGAAAAAGGGCTATAGTGTCGCCCGAAACAATAGTTACCAAGGTAGGTTGATATGGGCTTCTCCCCACCACGTTTTAGACCCCCACAAAGGCATCGTCCCGCGACGATGCGCCCTTGTCCGAGCTCCACATCTAGTCATTCAGAGAATGGAAGCTGGATCCCGGCGTTCGGTGTTCTCGTGCTGTTGCTCAGCGCGGCGCTGGTAGGTGTAGCGTTCGTGTTCGGTACGGTTGTATCGGTAGGTTCGGTTGGTGTTCGCAAGATCGCGTTCGGCCCAAAGCAGGGGCTATTAAGTGGATCGCTGCCACCTGGGTTTCATTGGACGATTCCGGGGTATTCGACGATATACGAGGTTCCCCAAACCGTTCAGGTAGTTGATTTCGATCGCGATATTCAAGGCCTGCCAACCAGTTTTGGTTCCCTTGATGTGCCTACCACAGATGGAACCACAGTCGATATCGATGTCTCCGTCCTATACCGCTTTTACTCCGGGGCGGGCAGCGAAAGCGGTCGTCGTCACGGTGGTCCCGCTGACCTACTTAATAGTGTCGGCCCGACAAATATTCAGTGGGCCAAGTACATCTCGCAAGTCGCAGACAACGAGCTAAAGAGGGCGCTTGGCGCCCTGTCGACGGTTGATTTCTATGACCCCACTGCGCGTGATGCGCGGGTGCAGGTCGCCGAGACGGCGCTCGCTGAGCATCTAGCGCCCCTTGGGATAAAGGTAGAGTCGATACTCCTACGACGATACACATACCGAGAAGAGATCGACCAGGCGATTTTCAAGAAGAACCTTCAGGAGCTCGAGTCAGCGTATAACCGAGTAGCCGGCGATTTCGCTGAGGCGCAGCGCGACGTGAACAAAGTCGAGGCTGATGGAAACGTCGCGATCCAAAACTTAGATAAAAAAGGCGTGAGCGAAGCTGAAACGATTCGCTCAGAGGGGGATCTGTACCGACGCGCTAAGATAGCCGATGGTGGACTCCTGGTGGCGCAGGCTCGCGCCGCCGTCGATAAGCAACGAAATGAGGTTCTCTCAAGGGCTGGCAGTGATGTGTATGTAGCGCTTCAACTTGCGCAGATACTATCCACGCTAAAAGGGGGAATCGTCTCAAACGCTGATCCCTACGATTTAGAGTCCTGGGTTAAGAAGTTAATTGGCCCCGAAGTAAAGGCTCGTTTTGATAACACAGAGGTTTCAGATGCGAAGTAATTCACTGCGCGTATTATTGCTTGCGTCATTCTCGTTACTTCTATCAGCCTGTGACACAGGCATTCAGCACATGGGAGCGACGGAATACGGCGTACGCTTCCGTAAGCTTCCCCCGATCGTAGGAGGAGGTGTTGGTGGTTCGAATAGCGTCGCGTCGCCGTTAGAGACCGTGGTGGTGATGCCGTGGGAGACAGTCTATCGATTCGATACCTCCCCGCAGTATCTCAGCTGGGGACGCGGTATGGGAGAGGGCTCAAATTCCAAGCAGGTAGTGCAGGACGAGGATGTCTACACCAGAGCTAAGGACGGTAACGAAGCAGCTCTAAAGCTCATGGTCCGTTATCGCATTAACCCGAATCCGACGACTCTTGTGAAGCTTGTCCAAGAGGTCGCCACCACCGACAAGGATGTCAGGCGGCTCGTGGTCTCAGTAGTTCGCTCCGAGATTCGCACGCACATGAATACGCTCCGTACCGCCGAGTACCGAGACGATAAGAAGCGAAATGAGACCGTCGATCGAGCGCTCGCTGCTACTCGTGACCAGCTCACAAAGTGGGGGATAGACGTCGAGGCAATAAACCTGACTCAGTATCGTTTCGTGCGTCTGCGACCAGATGAAAGTGAAGATACAAGCTATCAGGACCGCCTACGGGATATCCAAGAGAAGGAACAGGACATAGAAGGTGAGCGCACACGTATCGAGACAGTGCGGGCGCAGAAGCACACCGAATACTCGGTGGCGGAGAGTGCCTATAACGCGCGCGTATCAGAGGCGAATGGATACAAGGCGCAGTCGGTCTATCAGGGAGATGCCTTCTATGCCGCTAAAGCAAATGAAGCAAAGGCGATAACGGCGGAAGGGAACGCGGAGATTGAGGGCTTGCGTCAACAAATCGCGGCACTTTCAGGAAAAGGTGGACGCGCTATGTTGCGGCTAGAGGTGGCGAAGCAACTTTCCAAGGGAGATCCGAAGTTTGTCGCTGTGCAAACTGGGCAGGCAGGTTCGCTGGAGCTTTCAAAGACCGATGTCAATCAACTAATCCAGCAGCTTGGAGTCGCTGAGGGGCTTGTCGGAGCGGGAAGTTCGTCGCAGACTACCCCAGCGAATAGTGGCGTCAGCAAGAATCGTACCCCAATCGCGACAAATGAAGCTGCGCAGGCAGCGCCGCAATAGTTTATAATCAACCACGGAGAAGGAGAGAGACATGGCAGGAGATATTCGTCGGAGAAAAATCGCGCTCATCGGAGCAGGACAGATCGGTGGAATGCTGGCGCTCCTCTGTGGACAGAGAAACCTAGGCGACGTTGTCTTGTTTGATGTCGTTGAGGGCATGCCGCAAGGAAAGGCGCTCGATCTCTCGCATCTCGCGCCCGTTTTCGGTCTCGATTTCAAAATCCAAGGCACCAATAACATCGCCGACATCGCTGGAGCTGATGTGTGTGTGGTCACCTCCGGGTTGCCGCGCAAGCCAGGCATGAGCCGAGATGACCTCGTGAAGACCAACGCGGAGATTATCCGTAACGTCGCTAAGGGCATCAAGGAACACGCGCCAAACGCCCTCGTTATCGTCATCACCAACCCGCTCGACGCGATGGTGTATTTGATGCAGAAAGAGACCGGCTTCCCAGCTAATCGTGTGGTGGGAATGGCGGGCGTTCTCGACACCGCGCGCTACCAAGCGTTCTTGGCCGAGGAGCTTAACGTCTCAGTTTCGTCCGTATCGGCGTTCGTTCTCGGTGGACACGGAGACGACATGGTGCCAGTTCGTTCCTATACGACGTGCAATGGAATCCCGGTAGCGAACCTTATCAAAACAGATCGACTTGACGCGATCGAGAAGCGAGTGCGTGG
>CAIVDM010000159.1 GCA_903904735.1 uncultured delta proteobacterium | reverse complement strand
GGGGCTTTGCCCCTCCCGCACGCTGGATGCGTGCTTTACCCCTTACACAGCCACCTATTTCTCCCGCTCCGCGCTTTAGCGCAGGGGCGTGGAGGCTCCCGCACTCAGGAAGCGTGCTGCACCCCGATAAAATCGACTGCTACACTCCCGATCAGACTCTGCAGAGGCTCAGCGTCGGCGGCTACAGCAGACCAACTCCTTACAAAAAAGCGATCGATTTGCCTATCCTTCGGACGTGCGCGATATCGTTCCAGCATATCGTCGGTGCCGAACGCTTGCAGCATTGGGTAAGGTACTCGCCTAACAGAAATAAAAAAGGCGCCCTTTTGAGGCGCCTTGGTAAGAGTTTGGGGATTCCCACGCTCTTACATCGCGAGTCGAACACCACCAAGAAGAGCGACATTGCTTTCATCATCCATAGCCACCTCTCCCTTAAGAGCAGCATTTGTACAGAGCGCATAGAGGCCGGTAACTCCGTACGTCCATGAGTCGCTGTTGATATGGTCGTATTGTATGAAAGCATCTGTCTCAAGTTGCTCTAATGCGAGGTAACGAAGTGTCAGGCCCGTATACACTCCGTTATCGCTGGACGTATCATCGTATTCGCTGCCACTTGCATGTGCGCGAGCGTGAACGCCTCCAACACGAGCTACGATATCGAGCTTCTCGTCAAGAGAGTACCATCCGGCGCCACCGTAGGTGAATACGTTCTGGTCCAAGTTAAACTTGAAGGTTTCTCCAGGACTAGAGAAATCAGCGCTTGTTGAGGAATAGTTGTAACCACCTTCAAGTGCGAAGTGCTTAATGGGTGAGTATGAGAGCTTTGTATCGAGCCCATTTGCCCCGTCAAATCCCGACTGGTCGAGGTGAGTCCACTGGTAAGCGATATCGGCATAGGTATAGTTCATCAGTGGTTGCGCAGAGGCAGAACCTACGTATCCCAACACCGCGATGAACAAAGAGGTGAGTAGCTTTTTCATAACGTTCCTTATACATGAATAGGGGGATCCGACCCCGTTGATGGTTCCAGATGAGCTCGGATGCCGCAATACCTCAAAAGTCATCGCAAGGTGATTTGCACACCATGCGCGGAACGCGGTTTGCTGTGGGCAAGCACTCTTTATTCCTTTAAGCCATCCAAAAGAGGGGGGGCTTGTAGCAACTCTTGAAGTCACCGTTGCGCCCGGTTCGAATTATCCTGAAAAATAGAACTAAAAAGGGGACGTTACCTTTTTTCGCATTCCTAAAAAATGATGTTTCGCTTTGTAATACAGCTCTTACATCCTGCTGCCACAACTTCCTACCCCCGGAGTCGATTACAGCACGATGCCAAGAGCTACTCGGGTCGTAGTGCCCAAACTCATTCATCACGTTACCCAACGCGGAAATCATCGCGCCGACGTCTTCTTTAATGACGAAGATCGTCGTTTTTTCCTCTAACAGCTTGCTCATTACACTTCACAGGCCTGTGTTTCCGTCGTCTCTTACTGCCTGATGACGAATCACACTCACCTCCTGCTTATTCCTTCGGAGGAGACGGGACTTGCGAGAGCGCTAGAACCACTCCATATGCGCTACTCGCTGTACATCAATCACCGATTCGTTCGCACTGGACTCAATTGGCAGGGGCGCTTTTTTTCAGCACCCCTAGATGCTGCCCACTCTGTGAACGCACTGCGCTATGTTGCAGAGAATCCGGTCCGAACTCACATAGTGGCGCGCGCTGAGGATTATTTATGGTCAAGTGCCCGGTGCACATCTTAGGCGAACACAATCCATATCTAACGGCACCCGACCGATGGCTTAGGAAGGCATCTGAAGTACTGACTACAACTCGCAACACTCTCTTATCACCTTACCATTGTGACGAATTGCGCCGTGCCACCCTCAAGAACCTACCTCTTGGAGGGGAGAAGTTCATTTTTGGCCTGACGCGCATGACCGGAAGACACCTAGCGGTACCTCCGCGCGGTC
>CAIVDM010000158.1 GCA_903904735.1 uncultured delta proteobacterium | reverse complement strand
GTGTCGAGGTTGTGGTTGTAGGCGTAGCAACCTGCTTCCTTCAGGCGCTGCGCTTGAGACTCATTGAGCATACCCAGAGTACAACAGACCTCAAGCCCAACTGAGCGCACTTCGCGAACGAGGTCCAGGATCGCCTCAAAATCCTTGCCGTCCTTTACCTCACGCCATGCGGCGCCCATACAGAAACGTGTCGAGCCGGACTCCTTGGCCTGCTCAGCCTTGAGGCGCACAACCTCTTTTGGAAGAACGCCGTGACGCTCTAGCCCCGTGTTGTGATGCGCCGACTGTGGGCAGTAGGCGCAATCCTCTGGGCATCCACCCGTCTTTACGGAAAGGAGGGTGGAGCGTTGCACCTCGTTAGGATTAAAATGGGAGCGGTGAACCGTTTGCGCTTGGTTGATCAGGTCTGGAAACGGTTGTGAGTAAACGGAAAAAGCCTCCTCGGCGGTCCAGTCGCGTCTGATATCGGCGCTGTCGCTGGCGAGGTGTGAGCAGCAGTGAGAATCGGTGTGCATGAGCTCCTCCAAAACGTTATAGAAGGGGTTCATACCTCATTTCCGACAGGGGGTACAGGGAGGGTATATGGCAAAGATAGAGTGGCTTCTTTTTGACTTGGGCGGGGTCTTGGTTGACGTGAATCAGGACCGCATTTTCGAGGGGTTAGCTCAATATCTTCCCGATTCGCCCAGCGACCTGAAACAGCGATTGCTGAGTGTCCCTGAGTTGTGGGAGCCGTTTATCGTGCAGGAGTTTTCCCCGCGGCAGCTCACGCAGGAGGTTAACCAGATCCTACAAACTGGCCTCACGGAGTATCAAGTGACAGCGGCGTTCAACGCCGAACTGGGCGCTACCATCGAGACGACGGCCGCGTCCCTCCCAGCTCTTAAGCGCCGCACTCAGGTGGGGTGTCTTTCGAACACAAATTCCATTCACTGGGATCATCTCCTTAAGGCCTATGATTTCATGGGACACTTTGACCGACGCTTCGCCTCACAACTTCTCGGGAGCGCGAAGCCAGGTCGTGAGATTTACGAGAAGGTCATCGAGTTACTCGGTACGCGCCCGAATCAGCTGCTCTTCTTCGACGATAAAGCGGAGAACGTCGCCATGGCCCAGAAATTGGGCTGGCACGCCAGGGTGTATCGAAACCATGACACCTTTCAGAGTGACCTCGCGGTGTTTGGTCTCGCGTAGTGATCCGCTACCGGTTCCTTTACGCCAACCCCTTCTGCCGCAGGTCCGCGAACGCCTCAGCGAAGTAGGTGATGATGATATCGGCGCCAGCGCGCTTCATGCTGGTGAGCACCTCAAGCATCACGCGCTGCTCATCGACCCAGCCTTTCTGCGCGGCCGCTTTGATCATCGCGTACTCGCCACTGACGTTGTACACGGCTGTGGGCATATTGAAGCGGGTCTTCACCTCGCGAACGACATCAAGAAACGACATCGCTGGCTTCACCATAATGATGTCGGCGCCTTCCTCGATATCAAGGGCGACCTCACGCATCGCCTCTTCAAGGTTACCTGGATCCATCTGGTAGCTCTTGCGATCGCCGTACTCAGGCGCCGATTGAACCGCCTCGCGGAACGGTCCGTAGAACGCGGAAGCGAACTTCGCCGCGTAGCTCATGATTGGTAGATCGTTGAATCCTCCCTCGTCGAGTCCGTGACGAAGTGAGCGCACCATTCCATCGAGCATTCCGCTTGGCGCTATCATGTCAGCGCCAGCCTCGGCATGAACGAGCGCCTGTCTCACGAGGTTGCCTAAGGTCTCGTCGTTCTGCAGAACTCCGTCCTTCATGACTCCACAGTGACCGTGGCTCGTGTACTCACAAAAGCATAGATCGGTGATTACCTGTAGCTCGGGGAGCTCTCGCTTCATCGCCTGAATCGCCTGCGGGATGATTCCCTTTGGGTTCCACGAAGAGGATCCGATCTCGTCCTTTGACTCCGGGATAGCGAAGAGGATCACCGACTTAACGCCGAGCTCACAGAGCTGACTCGCCTTAGAGACCGCGGTATCAACGCTCAGTTGATACTGCCCTGGCATCGAGCCGATCTCGCGCTTTACCTTCTCGCCAGGTACCACAAAGAGGGGAGCTATCATGCTCTCTACCTGGAGGGTTGTCTCTCGAACCATCGAGCGGAGTGTTTGGTTGCGACGAAGTCTGCGGGGACGATGAAGAGGAAACGACATGAATCACCTGAAGGGAACTATACAGTGTCGGCGCAAGACGCGTTCTGAGAAGGTCTTAAACAACGCGGATCACCGGTATGACCCTACCCGAACAGACGGGAGAGAATCAAGCGCCGAGACTTCAGAGAGATAATGAAAAGTTCTTGGAGTTTAGGATAGATATGTCACAATCTCCGTCGCCGACGGCTGAGATCGGGAGTCGACGAAACTTTTTTCATGTTTTTCCGATTATTAGCAAGGCGGCGAAGTTTGACCTAGGGGGACTTCGCCACTGGTACCATCTTGAGAGTTCTGGCTAAAGGAGTTCGGATGCCACCACGCAAGGAAGAGCAAACAAGAGGGAAGGGGGCGACGCGCGATAATCGGCGCGGCGACTCTTTTTCAGATGAGACACAACGTCGAAACGCGCTTGTCGAGGAGTACCGGGGGTACGTCAAGGTTGTGGTCGCCCGCTTGATTCGTACGATGGGACTACCTTTGGCTCTCAAGGATGATTTTATCGCGTCAGCGTATGTGGGGCTTATTGAGGCCGCCGCGCGTTTTGACTCCTCCCGTGGAATGGAATTTCGCTATTATGCCTATCTCCGCATTCGCGGTGCGGTGATTGATCACATTCGCGTGGCGTGTGAGCTCTCTGGGCACGCGTTTAGAAAGTTTCGAGCGTTAGAGGTCGTCCATGAGATGCGACAGCGAGAGATTGAGGCGAAGCTCTCGGGCAAAGCGCCTGAAGTGAGTCCGCCAACGGCGACGGAGGTGCTGGAGCGAAGCGCGATGGCTCTTAAGCTGGCTGCCGCGCTCGACGGTGACACCGCCGCAGCGCACCAGGAGCTGCAGAATCCTGAGCGCGTCCTCCAAAGGAAACGAGAAGCCAAAAAAATGCGGGCGATCGTAGCAACTTTACCGGAAAAGGAACGAACTATTATTGAACAATATTACTTCCACGATCGGAAGTTCATTGAGGTGGCGGAGCAATTCTCTGGTCTCTCAAAGTCGTGGGTGTCGAGGTTACATGATAGAGCGCTTGACCTTTTACGAGAGAAATTGCGGGGAGGAGTCTCAGAGTTGGCGGCATAAGGCTGTCAGCACCATGGGTGGCGGCACAGCGCCCGTAAGAAAACTCTTGTCCCGAGTCGTTCGACAAACCATCACGCTTCTTGCCTGTTGCGTAGTGACTGGCTGTCAGGAGCAGATCCTTCACGACCTGAGTGAGGCAGACGCCAACAAAGTCATCAGTCGCTTGAGCTCCTCGGGCGCCAGCGCCGAGAAGGTACTTCAATCAGACGGTAGGTGGGCGATCTCAGTTTCCCGAGACAAGGTGCTCCCAGCCCTCTCATTCCTCGACTCACATCGAGTTCTCCCCACTCGTGATGGTGACCCGAAGCCAAAATCTCAAGGAGGTTTGGTCTCCAGCCGCGAGGAGCAGTGGTTCCGATACGAGCGGTCGGTGGCGCAATCGATCGAGGACAGCCTCTCGACGATGCAGGGGGTTCTCGAAGCCAGAGTGCATCTACATCTCCCTGAGAGCGATCCCCTGTTCGGCACACGACGCGACGATCGAGGCTCGGGCTCACTTCTCATGGTCGTTGATAGCCGATTCGTCGCCAAGGATGAGGAGTTAGCGTCCCTGGTCGCGGGAGCGGCCGGTATCACCGCCACGAATGTCCGTGTCTTGCGAAGTGTCGCCCCGACGGCACACGGGGAAAGACCAAAACAGGTAACCGCGCTAGCACCCCAGGAGGTTAGTCCAGTCGCAGCCACCCACGAGGAGCCACGTGTTGCCTCTGGCGAGGTGAGCGCTCCGACGGATTCCGTGACGATGAGTCACGTCGAGGTGGGATTAGCGTCGGTGGCGGGGATCGGAGTCTTCGCGCTTGGGGCGTTTGTCGCGCGTCGGCGAAAACCGCGCGTCACCTTCACGTTGCCGATAAACGACGACGGTGAGGAATAAGAGTATGGGAAGAGATAGCGGTAACACGAAACGACCCGTTCTCTTGCAAGTGCTCCAAGGAAACGCGCGAGCTATCCCTACGGAGGGTGACTGGGATGAGCGCCGCTCGCGTCAACACAGAACCGCTGAATCAAACGCGGCGCCAGTGGAGCTATTGGCTGATATATCGTGGCTCTCGATGGTCTGTTTTGTCGAAGCTATCGAACCCGACACATTGGGGCTCTCAGACGATTTAACACTCAAGGTACGACGCGATCTAGCGACTCTACAGGGGCACGACACTCTTGAGATGTACTGGAGCTGTCTTGATCGCTTGAGACGTATCGGGGTGTCCGACCAACGTGAGGAGGGGGATGCTTCAGATACGGAGTAGGGAGAATCTTGCTCGACAGGCCGCTCTCGTGCCGTATGTCGAGAACCTCGCGTCGCATATGCTCGGCGGCGGATCGGCGCCGCGAGTCGAGGCGACACGATTGGAGCGATCTCCCACGATATCGAGCCCGGGATGGGTCGTTCTCGTTGACCATACAGGAAGAGGAGTAGGGATATGTACTCGTGAGGTAGCCCAAGGACGAACCGCGCTGCGCAGGAGGGTCGATTACACCCGCTGCGCCGCCCAGCTCGCTACCCTGCTCTCGGGCAGAGAGAGCACCTTCAGAGTGCGCGCGCTTGATCAAGAGACCTGCCCCTCGGAGTGGAGCGCTTTTCGAGTGTCGGTCGGGAACGATGAATTGTGGTGCGCTGTGTCGTATCCACCTCCCACGCTACAGCCAGAGAGCGCGCCACGAACCGCGGGTCCACGTCACGTTAGACTTCGAATGCGTGGGTGGTGTGAGCCACAGGGTGATGGACTCGATGGAGTGCTTGGGGAGTGCCAAAAGATCCACATTCAGATTGAGGACCAGCGTGGGAGATATGAACTGAGAGTCACGGAGGGAGGAGCTATGATCGTTAGCAAGGTAGGGGATGAACAGGTGAGCGCGAATAGCGACTCACTCGGCGTGAGGCTCGATCTCGGCGAGATAGAGATCGCGCTCGATGAACTTCTAACCCTTCGAGCGGGCAGCTCGATAGAGCTCGCGACAGAGGGCCCCTTACGCTGCTTCTTACGGGTGGGAGCGACCATTCTCGCGGCGGGAGAGATAGCGGTGTCTGGTGAAAAACTCACCATTCGCGTCACTGAGATGATTCATGCTGAATAACACGCAACTCTCCCCGAAATTCCTCGATTAGAAGTGTGTAGCAATTTTAGACCTTGTAAGGAGGGTTCTATGTCAAGTATCTCGCTCGTCTCATCATCGAATGGCAATCTCGGCGTGTCCGTGAACGCCTCGACACTCTTTCGGGCCGCGCCAGAGCCGCGGAATAGTCTTAGCTCGGCCGTAAAAAGCCTCGCCGCCACAGGCGCGGGGGTCGTTGGTGACATTCTACCTGGGGTGAATCCATTCCTAGGAACTGGACTGGAAGACATGCTCAACCAACAGATGCAGATTCAGCTTCTCATGCAAGATGTGTCGATGCGGTCAAACATCTTGCGATCTCAGCACGAGATGGAGATGGCTCCAATTCGTAATATGCGTCTTGGCTAATTACTAACAGGGAGGCTCCGTTGACCGCGATGCGCTTTGATGGAAAAGAGATAGTAGTTCCCGTTGGACTCCTGATCATGGTGGGGTGCATGATAGTGCCTCTCCCGGGAGCGGTTCTCGACACGCTGCTGTGTTCGAATCTTCTTTTCGCGTTGTTGCTGGTCATCGGGGCCCTCCATGTTAAGGATCCCTTAAAGGTAGCCACGCTACCATCACTTCTTCTCATAGCGACGATGTTTCGCCTGGCGTTAAACCTCGCTACCACTCGGGCCGTCTTAGGTTCGGGTCACGCGGGGCAGGCGGTCGAAGCGTTCGGTTCGATCGTCATTCAGGGAAGCGTGGTAGTCGGCTTTGTGCTCTTTTTACTCATTAGCCTTATCCAATTCATCGTGGTGGCTAAGGGAGCGGAGCGTGTCGCCGAGGTATCGGCACGATTTACCCTCGACGCGATGCCGGGCAAGCAGATGGCGATTGACGCCGAGATTCGAAGCGGACTTCTCGATCCCGAGGCCGCGCGACGCAAACGGATGGACGTGCAGACGGAGTCTCGCTTTTATGGGGCGCTGGATGGCGCCATGAAGTTCGTCAAAGGCGACGCCATCGCCGGATTGGTCATCGCGTTCGTCAATATCTGCGGTGGATTGGCGATCGGCGTATTGGTGAATGACCTCGATCTAGAGGTCGCGATCAGAAAATATACGGTGCTCACGATAGGAGATGGATTGCTCTCGCAGATCCCATCCCTTCTAAACTCAATCGCGGCGGGCTTAATCGTCACTCGCGTTCAAGTTGATGAGACGTCATCGCTCGCGGGAGACCTGCTGCAGCAGTTAGGACAATTCACTATCGCTCGCGTGTTCGTCGCGGTGGCGGCGTTTATCCTGGGATGCTTACCAGGAATGCCTCATGTGGTGTTGATCTCGGTTAGCGCGCTTTTGGCGATTTCATTGTTGCTGGCGAAGCCGAAGCAAACTCAAGACGCGAATGTTGAGATGAAGCCGTTCGAGCCGACCCTCGCCGAGGCGATTCAGATAGAAGTTGCGCAGGAGATGGTTCAGTATATGCCCCCCATGAGCGCGGTGTCAGAGGCGCTCGATTCGATTCGTCAGTACGCGTTCACGTCGTGGGGGCTGGTGCTCCAACGTGTTGGTCTCGGAGTGTGGCGGGACCCGCAAGGGGCGTTTCGAATCCTCGTGCGGGGTATGGAGGTGTATTCGCACGACGAAGCGGCGGGCGCTGACTCGTGGGAAGCTCTTGTGCGAGAAGCGAATGAGACTATCAACGCCTACAGGGTGGAGTTAATAGACGACGGCGCCACCAGGCGAGCGCTCGATTATGTGGAGCGACAGATACCCGATCTCGTCAATGGCGTGGTGCCAGCGGTGCTTACACTGACACAATTAACAGCGATTCTTCGCGCGCTCCTGCGGGAGGGGATCACCACAAGACACCTCGACGTGGCTCTGCAGATCATCGCGGAGTCAGGAAGTAAACTAGGAGAGCGGCCGTTGTTAGCGGAGATACGCGTGGCGCTCGCTCCTGTGATTAGCTCAAGGCTCGCTCAAGGCGGTGTGATTCGGGGAGCGGTTGTGGAGCCGGTTATCGATCTTGTGCTCGGCAAGGCTGAGGAGCGGGGAAGTCTCGTCCCGGCTGAGCTCGTTGACCAGATATGCGAGCAGGTAGGGCAGCTCGTGTCGACGGGCGGGGTGGTGGTCGCGTCAAAGCGAGCTCGCGCCTATCTCAGAGACATTATCAGGGTTCGGTGGAGCGACATCCCGATTATAGCTCACGAGGAGATTGGGAAACGATTTCGCTTCGAGTCTCTCGGGCAGGTTATGGTGGCGAGCGATGAACAACGACACGCGTTGGTGAATTCTTTATGAGAGGACGAAGCTTTTTGGTCGAGGCGACGAATTACAAGGTAGTGAGTTTGATCGAGGGCACGATATGCGACTACTTCTAACAACGCTTGTTTTCGTGGTTCAGGTATCTTTGAGTGGGTGCTTTCAGCGTGCCAGCGTCCCCGAGGAGCGTTATCAACGGGCGCTCGCCTTGGTAGACGAGGGAACCACGCTTTTACGGGACAAAAAGCCGAGTGAGGCAGGCGTGCTGTTCTCGATGGCGGCAGAGCTCGCTCCGATAGCGGCGGCGGTCGACGGCCAGGGCTGCGCCGCTCTCATGGAGGGGGATTTTAAACGGGCTGAAGAGTTGTTTGAGAAAGCGTACGATATGGATGAGACGTACGATGAGGCTTTGGCTAACTTAGCGGTACTAAAGGATATTCAAGGCGATTCGAGTCAGGCGCTTAGGCTCTACACGCGATTCCTTGAGGCTCATCCGGAGTCGGGCGTGGCTCGCAATAACAAAGCAGCGCTTGAGTATGATTTGGGGCTGCGTAGAATGCTCGTAGCGCAGGAGCTCGAAAAAGCCAGAAGGCTTTCTGAGCACGGTGTTATCAAGGATAATCTTGAGAGGATGTCGGCGGAATTCACGGTAGAGACGCCGCGGTTGTGAACGCGGTAAGCGATCGAGTTGATAACAAGGGAAGGGACGGAGAAATGACAAAAAAGGCACTCAAGGTAGCGGAAGAGAAAGTGGCGACTCGCTCGCTAGAGAACGCCCCAAGCCGTGGCGCGACGCGCGCCAAACCAAAGAGCCTCGCGATTATCCAGGTTGACGAAGAGGATGCCCGTCAAGAGTTTAGCAGTGAGGACCAGGCGATCGATTTTCTGCTCGGCAACGTAGTCGATAAGTTAAGCGAGAACCCTGAGGACAGGGCGGAGATGGCTGATTTCTTGGGAATGCTGCTCGACACCGATCCAGAGCTGAAAGAAGAGATCCTCGCCAACGTCTCGATCCGCAAGTCATAGCGCGAGCTAGTCACAGGGCATCTTTCGATAATACTCACGTAACCATTTCAAGAGCTTAGTGATCTTGGTGAGTCACTCGCGGCTCGTTCCGCCAACGTCCGTCTGGTCACATAGTCTTTGCGAGCGTCGTCTGTGCGCCCGTGGTAATCTTAGAGGATATGACTATCCCACGAACCTCTGATATCCCCCGACGTATTTTAATCGCTGACGTCGATTCCGATTCTCGAATCATGGTCGCGAGCGTCGTGTCGGTTTTGGGATACACACCCGTAGTGGTGAAAAATGGGGAGGACGCCCTGCTCGAGACGTCCAAGAGCGCCCCAGACCTGGCGATCGTCGACTACACGATGCCGGACATCAGTGGTCTCGAGGTCTGTCAGGCTATCAAGCGCCAACATCCATCGGACTTCGTGCCTGTCTTGATGCTCACGGCTCGAGGGACTGTGCGTGACATGGTCACGGCGTTCGCGGAAGGCGTTGATGACTACATCACCAAGCCATGTAACTACGAGGAGCTGCAAGCGCGAGTCAACGCGCTCCTTCGTATTCGGGATCTAAACCACGACCTTCGGCACGCTAACGACGAACTGCAGCGGGTTCAACAGAAGTTGATTGAACAGGAACGACAGCTCGCGGTAGGGCAGCTCGCGGGGACGGCGGCGCATCAACTCGGTCAGCCGCTCTCGTCTATTCTTCTCAATTGCTTCTTGCTCGATCAGTTGCCAAAGAGTGACCCGAAGTTCGTTGGCGCGCTGGCGGCGATAAAAAGTGACGCCAAGCGAATGGCGGAGATGATCGATAAGCTTCGCAATGTAAAAGCCTCCGATCAGGAGGAGTATCTTGGAAAGACACAGATCCTTAAGCTCGACCGAGAAGAGAAGTAAGAGTGGCGGCCTGGCTTGAAAGGGCCTCTTAGATATCGATAAGTGGCGTGTGAAATTTCAAGTGCTCCGGACCGGGGCTCTGAATGGATAGATCAAGCGACACGAAGGAAGAATAATTGCGGCTACTGTTGATGGTAACGCAGGTTTTGTACCTCCACGAGCCATTCGCGAGCGGTGTTACGTCCGGGTGTGAGGGCGCTTCTGCTTGATGCCCCCGAATAAAGAGTGTCGCGCCCGATATCTCGGAGAATCTCTCTAACGCGCGGTATCCCCACGCCACGCCCGGACCAGGGACTCCGCCGACACCGCGCTTGTTACTGCCGACAAGCGGCGCGCCTTGTAAGTCATCAATAGTCGGATCAACGTCGCTCCACGAAATATCGTCTAGCGTTCGATTGAATGGGTGGCACCTGGATCTTTCAGGGCTTATGTCGGTGAGAGACGTTATCCCCATTAACACCTCATGCTTCTCCTCATTGGTGAGTGAGGTCGCCACTTCAAGAGGGTAGGAGAACGGCCTTCTCGCGGGAAATCCGGCGTGAGCCGCGCAGAGTCCATTCCCAGACATGATCATTTTCGGTAGAACCTGAAAGATGTCGTTGAAGAGTAGCCACATTCCGACGCGGGCCTCGTGAGCTCGATCATCGTCCGTGGTAGGTGGCTCCTGGAAAGGGCGATAGTCGCGAAATCTCGGCTCGTGACACAGGCTCGCCACCGCCCTCGTGTCTTCACGCGCTAGGTCTATTGATTGGTAGGATTCCCTGCCTACAAGTACCTCATCTCGTAACCCGAGACGGTTTCGCGCGTCTCCAGGCTTGTCAGAAAGACCCTGGACATCCATGGATAGCTCGTGATTCCCGGGCAAGATAATAATGTTTCTTGAGAACTCAGGTGTGCTCTTGAGTTCAAGCAGGAACTCCATCAGCACCGAGCTGCTTCGACTTCGGTCGATACTATCGCCCAAGATGCAGAGAAACACCTGGTCATCAGGATCGTTGGCGCGCATCCGCGCAAGGAACTTGTGCTCGTCGAGCGCGGAGACGACGTCCTCGATGTTTCCCTCAAGGTCGCTGAACAAAAAAACTCGTCCCTTCGGCGGGAGAAGCGCGAGGTCACCTACCTGAGTCGCTTTGCCATCCAGGCAAGGCTCAGTTCGGCATTCGACAAGGTGCTCGAAGGCGCGACGTAACGCATGGGCTGATTCAGCGAACGAGCGATTCCTTATTATATTGGCCAGCTCTTTAGCCGAGCTGCAGAGAGATGCGGTGGTAGGCTCGATAGCTGGCTTTGAGAGACACGAATGCGCGTCGCTGAGGATATCGGTTTCTCGTTCGGCAAAATCAGGGGTGGTCGAGGCCCCACGATTCGTTGTCTTCCTGTTAGCCCCGTCCCGCTCGACCATCCGTGGAGTATAGCATCTCGTGGAAAAGTTACTCCAAGATATTATAAGTCATTAAAAAGCATGGATAGGAGGTGCGAATAAGGGAATGCCGCGCGTCACAATCACGATGGCGCGTTTCCGTACACGCTTCATTACAGGCGGAACGGACTCCCGCCCTCCCATTGACGCCGAAAGACTTAAGCCGATACTGTGTGCTCTCGCCTGAAGACGAATCGCTTCATACAGACGAAATTGAACGCAGCGGATGCCACCGCCGCTATCGCGAAGCTGACGTTAATCCCCAACTCTCCAGTTCCAAGAGTCAGTAAGCCCAGTTGATTGAGCCCTGTATTGAGGAACATCGACAGCACATAGATGGCGAGGTAGGCGATAACCTGCTGACGATTGGAGCTATCGCGCTTAAAGGTGAAGGATCGATTCACATAGAAGGAGTACACAGTGCCGCCCACATATCCTACCGCCTTGGCGAGCAGCCTGACGTCGAACGTCCACATGATGAGGCGATAAAGGATGAAATCAACCACCACTGCGCTACTACCCGCGACGAGATATCGGGCGATCTGACCACGGGTGGAGTGTGTTGAGAGGAATCGAACGAAGAGGTTTTTAAGGATGTCCATGGCTGTTCTTGGTGTATGTCGCTTTGAATATTTTGTAAACAGCCTAAAGGGGTGAATGAGTCCGAAATCTCTCTTGAGACCGGTGATACTGATGAGTTATAGCAGTGGCTGGGGAGATTATCGATGTACGCCGCACCCACCTTCACATTTGATTGGATACGAACACCTGAGGAGCTAGTCCAGGCGGCGGACACGCTCGTGACAGAGCCGATAATCGCGGTCGATACAGAGACCAGCGGCTGGCAGACCGGAAACGAGCAGCTCTGTCTCATCCAGATCGGCGTCCCATCAAAAAAGCACGTTTTTCTGGTCGATGTCCTTAATACGGGAGCTCCCCTCGCGCTTAAAGATATCCTCGCCGACCCAGAGCAGCTCTTTATCGCGCACAACGCCTCGTTCGAGGAGCGACAGTTCTCTCGGTACGATCTGAAAGTGAAGGGGATAAAAGATACCCTCACGATGTCTCGAGACCTTCGCCCAGATTTACCAAATCACACTCTCCGAACCTGCTGTAAGTTGCTTTTAGGGGTGGAACTCCGAAAGGAGGAGCAGACGAGTGATTGGTCGCAGCGACCTCTCTCAGATAGTCAGATCGATTACGCCCGTCTCGACGCCGAGATAGCGCTGACGTTGTATGATTACCTCGCCGCGCTTAGCGCTCGGGTGCAAGCGGAGCTTGATCTCGCTGTGCCGGATTTAATGTCAGAGTACGCCAAGACCGCGAGACGACGATTCGAGTTGACGGCGTCTATCGCGCATGAGCTCGCCTACCTGCAGGCCCGCGAGCAGAAACTAAAGGACACAATTCGCCAGAGACTTATAGACGGAGAGGCTCCATACGATGGGGCGCTCGGCCGGTGCGCGGTGTCGAAGGTGAAACGCACAGAGGTCAACGTGCAACGTGTGCGAGATGTATACCCTGAGTTCGCGTCAGAGGTTATCCAGGAGTTTGTGGACCGAAGGCGCTTTGACGCCATCGCCAAGGAACGTGGTTTGCCGAAAAACTCGATAGAAAAAGTCCTTGATACCGTCGGATTTAACGAGCGGTTGTCGATCTCACTAAAAGACGATAGCGGCGCGTCAGAGTAGAGCAGTTATCCTATGACAGACTCTGCGGTTCTCCGCGAGAAACTACGAGGACTGACCTATCCCGTG
>CAIVDM010000157.1 GCA_903904735.1 uncultured delta proteobacterium | reverse complement strand
TCGAGAAGGATCCTTCGAAAGACCCGTTCGCGTTGCTAGAGACCGTTACTGAAAAGACCGCATGAGCACGTTTGCCGATAAGATTCATCAATCGATCCAACGAACCGGGAGCTTTCTGGTCGCTGGCTGCGACCCCGTGATAGAGAAGTTGCCGTCGTTCATTCGCGCCGAGGCAGATCAGTCGGCGCGCTCAGACGCGGAGTGGCTCGAGCGTGTTTTGCGCCGCTTCTGCGAGGTGTTCATATCGTCGGTTGAGGGAAGGGTAGCGGGCATCAAGCCGAACATCGCTTTTTTCGAGCAATACGGACTTCCCGGTCTCACCGTGTTTAGCGAGCTGTGTGGGACCATTCGAGCCAAGAATATCCCTCTTATAATCGACGCGAAGCGTGGCGATATAGGAACCACGGCGACAGCCTATAGCAACGCGTTTCTCGGGAAGGTCTCCGTTCGTGGGCGCTCCTTTTGTGGTTTTGAAGGGGATGCTCTCACGATCAATCCATTTCTTGGCTTTGATACCCTGGAGCCGTTTCTGAGAGATTGCTCGGAGCGCGGTAAAGGGCTCTTCGTGTTGGTTCAGACCTCAAACCCTGGGGCGAAAGATCTGCAGGGTCTCTCTTCGGAGGGGCGAACCGTGAGTGATCGTGTCGCTGATTGGATAAACGAGCGCGCGGAAACACTTAAAGGCGCGTGCGGCTGGTCCGGGCTTGGCGCGGTGGTTGGCGCGTCGTATCCTGATGAGGCGAGATCGCTGCGAGCTCGAATGCCGAGTAGCTTTTTTTTAATCCCAGGCGTTGGCGCGCAGGGCGCCAACGCGAAGGATTCGGTCGCGGGTTTCGGTGTGATGAATGGTTCAGTAGGTGGCGCTTTGGTGAATGTCTCGCGCGGACTTCTCGAGGGAACGGCGGAATCAGAAGAGCAACTAAGGCAAGTAATATCCGCGAACGCCGACACCTTTAATTCGCAGCTTAACGCCGCCTTGAGCCTTACGTAGGTACCATGTTTCCAAAGAATTCACCGAAGTCAGCTCCAGCGAAGTCTCCTGTTCTCGATCCAGCGATCGGGGCGGTCGTTCAATACGATGACGATGGACAGCTGATGCTAGCTGTAGTCACGGGGACTAAGAAGGACAAGCTTACGCTGATTAACATCAGAGGACGCGAGATCGAGCTCGCGAAGGGCCGCCTCTACTTTTTGCCCGCGAAGGATCTCTCGGCCGCTAGTACGTTGACGGCGCGCGTCGAGGCGCTCACCAAGCTCGCTGATGAGATTGAACGTGAAGCGTCAAAGCTCGATGTGCCTGAGGTTTGGTCCTTTTTGCATGAGGAGATACGCCCCTACACGGTGAGTGAGATCTGCCAGGCGTACTTTGGAGGTGATGACTGCGCGCGTCACGCGGGATTGCGTGTCGCGATTATTCGCGAGCGAATTCATTTCAAGCGAGACAAAGACTCGCTAGAACCTCGTCCCTTGGCGGTCGTGGAGGAGTTGCGACGCGCCGAAGATGCGAAGGCGCGGAAGAAAGCGTTGCGAGATTCGGCCCTTGAGTTTCTTTCAGCGCGGCGAAGCGATCCTTCACGAGAGATACCAGTTGATCTCCGTGACGCGATTTACCTGCTTGAGGAGGTAGCGGCGTCAGTCGGGCACACTGATCCAGCGCGCCAGAAGGAGGCGCGCGAGTTCACTCATCTGTGCGCTGAGCATGTGGGAGTTCCGGAGAGCCTGCCCCTTGAAAAGCGAGCGTTTGACGTGCTCCAGAAAGCGCACATCTTTAATGAGCACACGAATCTCTCCTTCATTCGGCATGAGATCCCAGTGGGGCATGGCGTTAAAGCGCTCGCTGAGGCGGGGCGAATCTCACTGCCCGAGAAACTCGAGGATTTTCCCGCGGAAGAACGAGCGTTCCGTCGCGATCTAACTCGAGTGCCTACGTTCACGATCGACGACGCCTCGACACGTGATATGGATGACGCTCTCTCGCTCGAGCAGACGCGGGACGGTTGGGAGTTGGGGATCCATATCACCGATGTCAGTTTCGCCATCAAGCCCGGCACCGCCCTGGATGAATCAGCGCGTAGACGCGCCACTTCCCTGTATTGCGCTGATCAGACGGTCAATATGCTGCCAGAGAGCGTATCGGAGGGGCAATTAAGTTTGCTGGCTGGCGTGATTCGACCGACGCTTTCAGTACTGGTGACTCTCACGCCGGCGTTTGAGATCGTTTCCAGTGTTGTAACTACCGCGTTCATTAAAGTCGCGCGACGTTATTCATATGATGAAGTCGACGAGGCGCTTGAGGATGGTGACGCTACGCTTCTCTTGTTGCACGACATCGCGGCGGCGTGTGAGGAGCGGCGAATCCGAAAGGGGGCGATCCGAGTTCATAAGCGAGACGCGGTGCCGTTTTTTGAGAATGGGTCGATACGCTTGCTTGAGATTGACGAAGACGCCCCATCGCGAATGCTCGTATCAGAGATGATGGTGCTCGCCAATATGTTGATGGCGGAGTTCGCGGCTAAAAATGGCTTGCCCGTGATGTATCGAGGGCAAGAGCGACCGATTGAGGAGACGGCGCCAGCCACGACTGACACCCCGGAGGGTCCAGCGAAGGATTTCTCAGCTCGCACGAAGCTAAAGAAATCATCGGTGTCATTTGAGCCGCAATATCACGCCGGACTGGCGCTCGACGCCTACATCCAGGCGACTTCGCCGATTCGGCGCTTTATTGATCTCTGTCACCAGCGGCAGTTCGTGGAGTATCTCAAGAGTGGTAAGCCGTGGATGTCGAGAGAGGAATTCGAGCCGCTCGCCGCGGAGCTTGATCTCTCGCTTCAAGCGGCTAATTTGGCGAGCCGAGAAACGAAGCGATATTGGCTACTCCGGTATCTTGAGCAGCGAGGTCGCGGAAAGCCGATTGAATGCACGGTAGTGAGAACGGATCTGAAATCGCCGCTCGTCGAGCTGGATGAGGTGTATTTCACCACACTCGTTCGACTCCAGAATAAAGTGAAGTTGGGTGATAGGCTAACGCTGAAAGTTACAGCGGTCGATCCTCACACCGATTATCTGCGGTTGGGGTAGGGGATTCGTGCTTGAGGTCTCCACAGGAGTCAGTGGACCGCGGAGCTTCTAGCTCCGCACGCATGAGGTATTAGCCGAGCTAGAAGCTCGGCGGTCCATAATGAGCGTAAAGAGCAATGTAGGTTTGCGGCTAGTGAAGCTGTCGATCGGGTAACCCTTTGCGGCACTCCTCGGCGACCTCTTGTGTAAGGTCCTCACACAGATTCGTAATCATATCGAACACGCGAGCGAGCGACTCAATCTCATCGCTTGTCACCTCAATCATCTCGAATGCGAGCTCCTCGTCTGTGAGTTCTGGGGTATTCGGGGATTGTTTTCTCATAGGTGTGGTCCTCGCGTAACGTGCCTTCCTCGATGGGGTTGCACGAAGCGTTCCAACAGTGTGGTCGGAGCGGTCTAGAGAAACCTTGAGAAGTTTTTTTGATAGTTTCGTCCTTTTAGAGAGTTAGAACCTATCTAGCCGGATTGTTAGTAAGCGGCTGAAAAGGGGAGTGATTCGAGGTGGTTGGACGGCGCCAGTCGATAACTTTAAGCGTGATTACACTAAGCCGAGAACCCTGGACAGACCAGAGAGCCAATCTACCGACACAGAGGGGTCAAAGTTTCCCCTGTGGAGGCGTGAACGGGTCGCTTTAAGGAGTTAATCGTGCTTTGCGGGTTTAGGGGACAAACACTAATCAGAGACACCGACTTGCACCGCTTTGATAGCCAAGATTAGCCCCTGATCATGGGCACAGTCAGTGCCAGTTACCACTGACTCATTTGAGTCGAAGTGAACGCGGGTGTTGAGGATCTCTGAGCCGTCCCTGTCGCGCCAATTCAACCAAAGACCGACCTTTTTGCGATCCATGTACATTGGCCTGAAGGTGAGCTTCTGCCCATTTGGGAGCTGCAAGGAGTTCTTTTGCTTGATAGTGATTGTCTCTTCCTTCGAGGCGAGGAGCTGGAAGCGCGAAAATGGGAGATTAATCAGACGACCTTCTAGATCTTTTAGCTCCGGATCGATTTGTGTTGGATTGGGCTGTTTCGCGTCACTTCGCGCCGCGGTCTCCTTATCTTGCTCAAGGGGGGCGCTCGCTTGAATAGCGCGAACGGACAGCATAACTGTCGTGGAAGAGTGTTCCTTGTCGGTGACCTGAGCGTCGACGGATCCCAAACCAAGTAAGAGTGTGGCGACCGAGACGATGATATATCTGACGACAGATGGGATCGAGGTTACACAACGGATCATAAGTGACTATTTGGCACCGGTTACCCGCTTTCCGTCAAGCCACTCTCGATTAGCGGCGATCGTGGCTGTTGGTTCGGCGCGACCGAGCGGTGTTGGACGGAGAGCCGCGACGACTCTCGCTTGAGAGGAGGGAGAGTAACGACGACGCACCCAAATGATAGCCGACGATCCGCTGGCGTCAGGGATCAGCGATAGCGATCCGTTAGAGCGCATCCAATCAACCTCAAGCGCTCGATTTCCGCTTTGCGCGAGTCCCGCGGATCGGGTGGCACTCGAGGAGCCGCCGAAGCCAATCTGTTGAAACTGGCTCTGAGAGTTTGAGGTGGAAGAGGTGCTCGGTACCGAGAATGACGCGATATCTTTGGGGGAATACATAAACATCAACGCCACGGCGGCGATGGCCGCGCCCGAGAGTCCTCCGACAGCGATCTGAGACGCTCTGATTCGCTCCATCAGAGATGGGGCGCGCTCAGCGACGCGACGTTCGCCGAGATAGAAAGCCGACTGCTGTTCCTGGTCAATTCGGTTGTCGATTCGGTCCCACAGATCTACAGCAGGTATTGAGACCTTTGACGCTTCACTCTCGAAGGCGCGTGAGCAACTCTCGAGGTCACGCAGAAAATCTTGGGCGACTGTGTTATCACGGAGGAGACGCTTAGCGAGAAAAGCGGAGAAGATTCCGCACTCGCCATCGAAATATCTCGATAATAGGGCCTCTTCTTTCTCCGAGAGGATGGTGTCTTTCCGTGAAGTCATTTATCTCACCCTATGGTCTTCCTTAATCGTCGCGTGTCATGTGTCGCTGCTTGGTCATTTAAGTCTCCTTCGCTTGGCGCGCTTTCAGGAGCAAACTCTTTTAGAGCCTTCTGAAGCGCCTTGCGAGCGTAGAACAATCTGCTCATCACGGTTCCGCGAGGAATGTTCAACGCCTCAGAGATCTCATCGTAGTTGAGCCCATCGATCTCTCGAAGGGCTATTACGGCCCGGTGATCCTCTGAAAGCTCAGCCAAAACCTCCTGAATCTTTTGACCGGTCTGCTTTCGAGCTAACGCCTCATGCGGACCCTCAACGTGCTGCACCGGAGCTCCGAGTGTCGCTTCTGTGTCAGCTCCGCTGCTGCCTGAGGGAGAGACGCCTAAAGACTCCTTATATTCAAAGTGGTTGCCTCCTCTGCGTGCGCTTCTCCGTTTGACGTCCACTGCCATATTGAAGGCGATACGGTATAGCCAGGTAAAAAACGATGAGTCACCTTTGAATTTATCTAATGATAAGAACGCCTTAACGAAGCTCTCTTGAACGACATCCTCCGCATCCTCACGGTTCTTCACGATATTAAGCGCCATGGAGAAAATCCGCGATTGATAACGCTCTACGAGGGTTTTATACGCGTCGCGATCACCTTTGCGGGTCGCCGCGACAAGGGCGTCATCTGGGGGATTCTGCGATGCTGAACCGGGAGCGGAGCGGACCATGCGCTAATAAGACCACAGCCAGAAACGGGGCTCAACCCGTGGTGAGGGGCAATTTCGATCGGTATAATCCCCGTGCGGTCGCATGCGCAGCTACTTGGTTGCAAACAGGGATTTACACGAACCCTTCACTTCCAGAGCGGTTTCGCCCACGTGACTAAGAGTCATAGCTCAGGCCGCCTCCCCATCACCTAAGCCGCTACGGTCATATCTATCGATCTATCGGTGGGGTATTTAGATTTTATGATGCTCAAGCAATTCGCGAACAGAACTCAGGCAGGATGCGCTCTCGGAGAGGAGCTTCGCAAGCGGTCGTGGAAGGGACCTCTGGTGGTGATCGGGTTGCCGCGTGGTGGGGTTCCAGTCGCGGCGGAGGTGGCGCGCGAACTGCGGGCTCCCCTCGACATCATGATGGTCCGCAAGATCGGCACGCCAGGGCATGAGGAGCTCGCCTGCGGAGCGATAGCAACGCCTGACGTGATCATATGGAACCCGAGGGTGCTCGCGGCGGTCGGGGTCGCTCCAGAGGCGCTTGAGGCTGTCGTCGAACGCGAGCGCGAAGAGATGTCGCGGAGGGAAAGGGCGATTCGCTCATTCCTCACGCCAGCGCTTTCGCTACAAGACGCGGCGGTTGTGATCGTGGATGACGGCGTGGCCACTGGCGCCACGATGAAAGCCGCTATCAAGGCGGCGCGCCTCCAGCGACCAAGACAGATTCTTGTCGCGCTACCGGTGGCGCCCACTGACACCTACGCGGAATTGAGAAGAGAGAACGGCTGTGAAGTAGTGTGTCTCACGGTAGCTCCGGTGGGAGCTTTTGGGAGCGTTGGAAGCTGGTACGACGACTTCTCACAGGTGGAGACTGAAGCGTGCCGAGATCTGCTCGAAGAGAATAGGAAAAACGTGGGAGACCAGACTTACCAGGAGCATGGGGATTCTCACACGAGTGATCACCACTCGATGTGAGACCCTTACGGACTCATGCGTGAAATTCCTACGTCAGCGATTTCCGTTGGATTGGAAACGCGGGTGACTCATCTGGTGATACGGTCCCGCAACGAGCGCTACGTTATTGGTACACTGGCGCTATGAGTTCGTCATTTCGCCTTATCGCATTCTCCGCCTTTATATCTCTTTCCCAGGGCGCGTTCGCCGAGTCTCTAGGGAGTGAGGAGCCTCAAGACAGATTCCTAGGTTACGAGGAGCGATTGCGGCAGGAGCGCTACGAAACTGCTTTGGCCCGAGAAGAGGCGGAACAAGCGAGGCTTGAGGGGTTGCGTCATCGGTACGCCTCTCAGGAAGGGAGCTACGACACTTATTCGCGGCAGTCTGAGCGGGAGCGTGAACAGAGCATTCGTGACAATGATATTTCAAGCATCAATCAAGCCGCTTCTACGGTGGCGAATATTATCAGGCAGGCTCAGATCCTGAGCGGAACCCGCTACGGTTGGTGAGTCGTGAGACCGAGGGGCTCGTGGGGGGCGCTATCACGGCCGTTGCCTCGGTGCACGCGCCCATCTAACAACGTACCGACCCTCGTTCTAATGATTCTGGTTCGCCTTCGGCCCTACCTTGACCGCTGTGCCGTCAATCGGAGTGACATCGTGAATCCTCAAGTCGGACCAGATTTTTGAGCTGGCATGAACTCCGCCTGGCTCAATTACTTCGGCTCGCATCTCTTGTCGCATCTCCTCAGTGAAGGTGTAACCGACCGGCAGATACTCTGTATCTTGCGCGTTGAGGAAGCCTCTCTGCTCGAGATTATTTAAAATATCAACGTACGCGCGCTCCGCGCCTATTTGCATCGCCGCTACCCGCAAGAGCTGCACATTCCAGAGATTCGGCTCGGCGTTTCGAAGAATGCGCCCATTGATGTCAGTGTGTGCGGCGCTAAATGCGGCCTCATAATTACCTGAGGCGATCTGTGACTGAATCTTCAGTGTGGTCGCGGATATTGTGCCTGGAGATAGTCGATTTATCTCCTGGGAGCCTATCTGGAGCACGGTCATGTATTCCGCCGCTCCCGAGGGGTTGTATATCACCGCGTTTCTAAAACTATTCATCGCTGAGGTGGTGTCTCCCAACTCAGCCGAGACGAGACCTTTTGAGAAGTGAAATTGGGGATTGTTTGGAGTAGCCTCAAGAGCCGCGTCCAGAAACTCCTTGGCGTAGTGGAGGTTCTCTTTGTGGTCTGGTGAGCCTGACGGGAACTTTCTGGCCTCGGCTACGCACGTCATAGCGAACTCATATTTGAATTGGATGCTCTCTAACGTGCCTGCCTCGAGTCCGCTGTCTGTGTGTGGACCCTGGATGGGGTAGCTCTGATCAACTCGTAAGTCCTGTTTGGCTGTTTGCGCCATAGCTATCACTCCTTACCGCGAGAGTAATGAGAACCGTCCCATCTCGCCGTTCCGTCAGAAGGGATATGGAGGGAATATGGCCCTTCGTGCCGTTTGACCTGTGCCCACATTCAGATCAGCTGTTTAGACCCTTTTAGGCGATGATTTCGCAGCTAGTGAGAGGCGGAAATACTTGGTGAAATAGGAGATTCGTCACGATGCCATCAGATAGCGGAGCTAAAAGCTCCGCGGTCCGAGGTGCGGGCAAGATCTGAATTGGAGCGCGGAGCTTCTAGCTCCGCCTAAAAGGATGGCCTGAGACGAGTTGCAGGCCCTTCCGTTACTCTAGCGGTTTCGTGATTCGGGCGGATCGGAGAGGATTGAAGTATGAGAAGAATGGCCGTTGGTTTGTTTTTGACGCTTGTCGCGAACTCCGCCACCTGGGCTGCTCCGAAGTGCGCGCCCCTGAACAAAGAAGTGCCAGTTCGCTCGGTCGTCGCGTCAGCTGGTTTCTTCGCCAACCTCAGAAACGCTGACTACTCGGTACAATATGTGACGGACGCGCTGTTGCGGGAATCCGATGTGGCCGCAGCGCGTTTAACAGCGGCGGAGAGTAGTTGCCGACACAAGTGTCATCAAGCGGTGGTGGCAACCATCTTTTCGTCGGTACCGAATATAACTCTTGGTGAGTATGACGAGAGGGGACGATGTGAGGCGCTCTTGGCGAAGACGCGACACCATCCTATACAGTTTCTGAACCGCTCGTTCGATGGGAGGGAAGAGTTTGAGGATTGGTACAGCGATCTGACGCAAGGTGATGGTAAAGACGGTGAGAGTCTGTATGAGCAGTGCCCCGGAAAATGCAGCCCGCAATACTCATCGCTCATGTTTGAGCGTGGAGACAAACTCGTAGTCTCGACCTCGGTGGTGTGTGGACACGCCCGCGATAAGGACGATGATCAGTATGTTCTCCGCGCGGCGGTGCGCTGGATCTGTCCGTCGTAGTGATCGCTATACGCGAAGCCCAGCCTTCACCGCTCGAAAATAGTGTGAGCAAAGGTCGATATCGAGACGGTCTATCTCCGTATCATCGATCTTCACTCTTACTTTCGTCTCAGCATCGACCGAGAACGCCCCCCGTGGGATGTTTTTTGACAGCTCCGCGACCATGGCGCTCGTTCGCTCGATGTCGGCAGGGTGTGAGCCACCTAAGCCGCCCGCGAAGCCAAAGTGAAAAGCTTTTGGTTGCCGAACCTCAATCTCCCGCATGAGGCTAAGCGCGTGTTCGAGGTCAATCGCGGAGCCAGCCCCCGCGGACGGGTCCATTAATATCGTGGACACTGCGGGTGATACCTCGCTGATGTACCGGAGGAGTTCGGCCCGACCCCGTTCGGCCAGCTCTTTGCGGAGTTGAAGGACAATCGCGACTTTGCCTTCGCTATGAATCTTGAGGATGTCATGAGGGAACAGGACGCCATTTAATTGAACGGGGGGATGAAGATCGTGGCTAGCCAGGTACCGTAGTAGCTCCAGAACCGCCTCGCCGTCGCTGGTGGTTCCCGGCCACGTCTTGTGTAGTTCGAAATGAACCATCCCAATGACGCCGCGCTTCGTGGTCTCTTGAAGGATATCAACCAGGGTTTCGCGACTTGAGACATGGCGATACGGCTTGGTAGTTTGAGACGGAATATGGTTGTGGACGGTGCTGGGGCTTACAAGAACCCCAAGCATGAGATTGTGAGAGTGAGCGGGACCGATATCAGTGGCGGCGGCCGCTGAGACAATCGGCGACACCTCCGCTACGTCTTGTATGCCAGTGACGCCGATGTAGTGTGGAATCAAATGACGCATAGAGGATAGTATGCCGCCATTAACTCGGCCGGTCCAACCAAATTAGAGCTGTCGTCTTCCTTTCTTCTCTTTCTCCTCAAAAGCTCTTTTATTCGGTGAAAACAGGCGGTGGCTTCACGGCGGCTTGAACAAGCCGTAACCACGGAGCTGATTACTGAACGGAGCGCCAGCGACATTGTGTCGCCTTCTTAAAGCGACTACTATCCACCGCAACTGCTGTTTGTGGTCACTTCAGTATTTAGCTCTGCGGGTCGGTTCGCCATGAAGAAACTATTCGACGCGTTTGTCGTGCATCTATTGGTGGCGATCGTATGTATTCCAACACTCATGGCGGATGAGCGGTGCGCGCTTCCTCTCTCCTTCGAGGAGTTTAGGGCATACGCGTTTTCCAAGAGCTCTTTAATCGCCGAGGTTGATCGCGACTACGCGCTCGAGGTGGCGAAAGCTATCGACACTAAGCTGTGGACTAATCCTGAGCTTTCGGTGGAACAGGTGTATACGCGGATGAAACTGAATGGGGATAGCGATCCTCAAGTCAACGCGTATCTCAGCCAACCAATTAAACTATCCAATTTTGGCAAGCGTGATCGAGTCGCGAGCTTAATTCGGCGCGCGGGCGACGTGAAAAAGCGGGCAAAACTCCTTGAGTTCAGTCAGAAGCTTCTCCTCCAATATACGGCGCTCTATTCATATCAGGAGACGGAGAAGATTCTGGGCGCCGCCGAGGAGCTGTCCGCGACGAGAGTTACGGCTCTCAATAAGGGCGTGAAAGAGGGGTTGATCTCTGAAGGCGCTCATTCCCTCTTTATCGGGGAGCGGTTCAGGCTCAAGGCCCAGCAGGAGGGGCTCGCGGCTTCGCTAGAGGCGCTGCGCGGGGAGATATCGACCCTTATCGGCTCATCGTGTCGAGTCATCGCTTCGACCCGACCACCATCGCCGCCAGTTCCGGGATTATATGACCTGAAGAAGCGTGCCCAAGAGAGTGAGTTGAGTGAGTCCTCACGGGTGGATCTTCTCGAGGCGCTCGCCTCGGAGCAGTCCGCGTTAGCGGACCTAGACGCCGTGCCAAGCCTGATTCCTCGCTTTGTGTACCAGCATACCAACGATGGCGGTGACTTCGTTGGGGCGGGAGTCTCTATTCCGTTGCCATTGTGGAACCGTAATCAGGCGGAATCCACCCGCGCTGAGGCGGAACATCGCGCGATAACTGCTAGGAAAGCTTTTCTCCACGATGGCGGGCTAGCATCCACGGTGACGAGCCTTAGGCTGGCCGCATCGAGCTCTCAGCGTCAGGTGGAGATATACCGCACCAAGGTGGTGCCATCATTCGAGCTCGCGTTCAAGGCGGAGGAGCGGCTGTACAAGGAAGGAAAGGGGAGCCTCCTCGATCTTTGGCAGACGTTTAGGGCGATGAACGAGGCTCGTCTCAGTGAATTAACACTACAGACAGAGGCGATAAGACACCGCGCCGCGTTATCGGTTCTTGTGGGAGAGGAGATATAAAATGAACCGTTTTCTAGTTGGAGTGTGTGTTTTCGCGACGACGCTGCTCACGGCGAGCTGTGGTGATTCGAAACACACTGACCATGGCCATGACCATAATCATGACCATTCCCAAGAGGAGGCCCACGGACCACGCGGCGGGCGGATCTTGGAAGATGGCGAGCTGACCGCTGAGCTTAAGGTGTATGAAGCCGGAACGCCCCCTCACTTTAGAATTTATCTCACAAAGCGTGGCGCGCCGATTCCGGCTGACAGATTTGAAACTTCCGTTCAGCTCTCGCGTCTGGGGGGAGTGATGGAAAACATTTCATTTCGCCCCGCTGGGGAATTCCAAGAGAGTGTTCAGGAGATACGAGAGCCGTATTCATTTCAGGTTCAGGTCTCCCTCAATGAAGACGGAAAGAGCCACTCCTGGAGCTTCGATTCGTTTGAGGGGCGAACCACTATCCCCGCCGATGTCGCGGAGCGGGCTGGTATCCGCGCGGAAGAGGTCTCCTCACGAGTGATTAAGACAAAACTTCCACTTCGAGGGAAGATCGTGCCGAGTGAACACCGAATCGCCCATGTCATTCCACGCTTTCCGGGGATGGTACGCGAGGGGCGTAAGCATATCGGCGATGAAGTTGAGAAGGGCGAGGTGCTCGCTATCGTGGAGAGTAATCAGAGCCTTCAGCCCTTCGAGGTTAAGTCACAGATCGCTGGCACCGTCATTAACGGGCATCTGATTGTTGGTGAGTACGTACCGGAGAACCAATGGGTGTATGTCGTCGCGGACCTGTCGGAGGTGTGGGCTGATTTTCATCTTCCGCTCACCGAGCGAGATTCGGTCAAGATTGGTCAAACCGTCGAGGTCTGCAGTGGTTTGGATTCTAACGTGATTACCGGTAACGTGAGTTATATCGCCCCGTACGCCGATGAGCGCACGCAATCTCAGTTGGTGCGTGTCGTGATCTCGAACCCCGACGGCCGATTTGTGCCGGGTATGTTCGTTACGGGAGATCTCGTGCTCTCCAATGAGCCAGCGAGAGCGGCGGTGAGGAAATCGGCGATTCAGAGCTTCCGTCAGTGGAAGGTGGTCTTTGTCAATGTCGGTGATACCTATGAGATTCGACCGCTCACCTTGGGTCGCGCCGATGATGAGTGGGTTGAGGTGATATCGGGGATTGAGCCAGCCGCACGATACGTCACTGACAATTCCTACACGGTGAAGGCCGATATCTTAAAGTCTGGCGCGTCGCACGATCACTAAGAGGAATAGATGTTTAACGCCATTATTGGTTTCTCGATACGCCATCGGTACGCGGTTCTCATCGTCACGGTCATTGTCGCTATCTTGGGCGCGGTGTCATACAAAGACCTGATCATCGACGCGGTCCCCGATATCACCAACGTCCAGGTTCAGATAAACACTGAGGCCGAGGGGTATTCGCCCTTCGAAGTCGAGCAACGCATAACGACACCGCTAGAGCTCGCGATCGCGGGTCTGCCATCCCTTGAGTACACTCGGTCGATCTCTAAGTATGGACTCTCGCAGATAACGGTGGTCTTCAAGGATGGCACCGACATCTACTTCGCCCGACAACTTGTGTCTCAAAGGCTTCAGGAGGCATCGACCAAGCTTCCTGAGCGAATCCGTCCAGCGATGGGTCCAATCGCGACTGGTCTGGGGGAGATATTCATGTTTACCCTCGAGAATGACCCTGGGGGCGCGACGCCGCGTTCCCTCGAGGAGCTCCGAGATATCCAGGATTGGGTGGTTCGTCCACAGCTCATCACCGTGGAGGGTGTGGTGGAGGTTAACTCGATCGGAGGCGCCTCAAAACAAATAGTGGTGAGTCCAAAGCTCGATAGGCTTCGCTCCTACGCGCTGACTCTCGATGATCTAAGTCGAGCGATCGCCGATAACAACTCGAATGTGGGCGCGGGATTCATGGAGTTTCACGGACAGCAGTTGCTGATGCGAGTCCCCGCCCAGGTGGAGAACTACCGCGATATGCTCGCCATCGCCGTAGGTGTTCATGAGGGAACGCTTATTCGCGTCGGGGATGTGGCAGATGTCACTATCGGCTCTGAATTGCGCGCTGGTGCCGCCACGCAGAACGGACACGAGATTGTGTTAGGGACTGTCTTCATGTTGATTGGGGAGAATGGTCTCAAAGTCTCTCAACGAGTCGCTCAGAGAATCAAAGACGCGCAAAGCTCCCTTCCAGAGGGTGTTTCCCTCAAGCCGGTGTACAACAGGGCTGATCTGGTGAATGCGACGGTCTCAACCGTGAAGCTTAACCTCTTTGAGGGCGCGTTGTTGGTGATCGCGGTTCTCTTTGCCTCTCTGCGCAACTTCCGCGCGGCGCTGCTCACGGCGGCGGTTATCCCTCTCTCGATGCTCATGACGATCACGGGCATGGTCTCGGGAAAACTCAGCGCGAACTTAATGAGTCTGGGGGCGCTTGATTTCGGTCTCATCGTCGATGGCGCCGTGATACTGATCGAAAATTGTATTAAGCGTCTTGGTGACGCCACTCACCATGTGAAGCGTAAGCTCACCACAGACGAGCGACTCTCGATAATACAGGACGCGGCGTCCGAGGTTCGCCAGGCCACCATGTTTGGCGAGCTCATCATCATGATAGTGTATGTGCCGATCCTGACCCTGGGTGGTGTGGAAGGTAAGATGTTTCGTCCTATGGCGATGACGGTGCTTTTGGCGCTCGCCGCGGCGTTCGTGTTATCGCTTACCTTTGTTCCAGCGGCGATCGCCGTATTCGTGCGGACGGAATCCTCTCACGCGTCAGGCTCGTGGATAACCTCCATCACTGAGCGGTATCGGCGATTATTGTGGCGCCTCATTCAAATACCGAGAAGAGTGTTGGGAGGAGCGGTCGGGATCTTGCTCGTGAGCGCGGGCGTGTTTCTTTCGCTGGGTTCTGAGTTTATGCCATCGCTGGATGAGGGAGATGTGGCGCTTCACGCCCTACGCGCTCCCGGGACGTCGCTGTCTCAATCGGTGAAGATGCAGTTTCAACTCGAGGACGCGATTAAGGAGGTTCCAGAGGTGGAGCGTGTGTTCGCCAAGATCGGCACCGCCGAGATCGCGACCGACCCGATGCCTCCGAGTGTCGCTGATGGATACGTGATCCTAAAGCCCCGCTCACAATGGGCTGATCCATCGAAGCCAAAAACGGCGGTGGTGCGCGATATTGAGCGAAAGGCGAATGGAGTGCCCGGCAGTAAATACGAGTTCACGCAGCCGATAGAGATGCGTTTCAATGAGTTGATCGCTGGGGTCCGTACCGATGTGGCGTTGACCATCTTTGGTGATGATCCTGACCAGCTCAAGGAGAGCGCCGAGAAGGTCGCGTCGGTTTTAGGGACAATCGCGGGCGCGGCTGACGTCAGGGTTGAGCAGGTTTCTGGGTTACCCCAACTAGAGATTACGCCTCGGCGCGACGTGATTAGCCGTATGGGATTGAATATCGCCGAGATTCAAAACGTGGTCGGTGCCGCCTATGCGGGGCGCGAGGTGAGCAGATTCTATCAAGGACCGCGCAGCCTGCCGGTAGTCGTTCGACTCGCGGAGGGAGATCGAAATGAGGTGGAGACCCTAAAGCGACTCCCTATTCCCCTTCCGATCACCGCCACACGGGCGCATGATCCGTTTCAAGGTAGGAGCGCAGGCCTCGACGCGGAGGAGACGGAGCGGCTTTACGCGGAGCTCGGAGTGGTCGCCTCGATCGTCGAGCAGGAGGGGCCCAATCAGATCAGCCATGAAAACGGAAGACGTAGAATCGTAGTCACGGCAAACGTGCGAGGGAGAGACGTGGGCTCCTTCGTCAAGGACGCGCAAGCGACTATCGGGGCGAACACTATGCTTCCCACAGGATATTGGTCTAAGTGGGGAGGCCAATATGAGCACCTTATCGCCGCTGAGCGGCGCTTGATGGTAGTGGTTCCAGTTGTTTTGCTCAGTGTGTTCGGTCTTATTGTCGTGACCTTTCGCTCTCTGCGATACTCCCTCTTGGTGTTCACTGGAATTCCCTTCGCGTTGTCTGGCGGAGTGCTCGCTCTGTGGCTTCTTGGGATACCGTTTTCTATCTCGGCGGCGGTTGGTTTTATCGCCCTCTCAGGGGTGTCGGTCTTAAACGGATTAGTGCTCGTGACGTTTGTCAGACAGCAGCTCGCCCGGGGTGTGGAGCCGCTTGAGGCTATCATTGAGGGCACCATCGCGCGCGTAAGGCCGGTGCTCATGACGGCGCTGGTCGCGTCCCTAGGGTTTGTGCCGATGGCTATCTCAACAGGTACTGGTTCCGAAGTTCAGCGACCCCTCGCCACGGTGGTGATCGGAGGTATTATATCAGCGACGACGTTGACGCTCCTTGTCCTGCCGGTGCTGTTAGCGGTGTTCGCGCGCGCGCGACAAAAGGTCGCGTGAGTAGATCTGTATGAAAGGAACAGTATTACTATTGGTGGCCGCCATCCTGTGGAGCATGGGAGGTCTGCTCATTAAGTTAGTTGAAGTTTCGCCGATGGGGGTGTCTTCAGCGCGGAGTTTTGTGGCCGCCTTCACCTTGATGGTTCTTACGGGGAGGCTCCCACGCAGGCTGGGTCCTCCGATTCTCATAGGGGGGACGTTATACGCACTCACTGTCACCACTTTTGTAATAGCGACACGTTACACGACCGCCGCTAACGCTATCGTGCTGCAATACGCCGCGCCGGTGTATGTGGCGATATTGAGCGGGGCGGTGCTGAAAGAGTCGGTTACGGGCCGCGATTGGGCGGCTGTTGGGCTTATCGTGATCGGACTGCTTATCTTCTTCGCCGATGGTCTCAGCGTCGGGAATAACTTCGGCAATTTAATGGGGCTGCTTTCAGGGATCTGTTTCGCGTCGATGGTGGTGTCGTTGCGAGGCATGAAGGACCGTCATCCCGTGGACGCCGTGATAGTGGGCAATCTTATCGCGGCTTTGCTCGGCGCTCCATGGCTACTAGAGGGGCGCTGGGATTCCAGCTCCTTTCTCGGGATCGCGCTACTCGGTTCGATTCAGCTCGGCCTCTCGTATTTCCTCTACACCCGCGCGATCACGATCGTGACAGCGCTTCAAGCGGTGTTGATACCGGTAGTGGAGCCGCTGCTAAACCCGGTCTGGGTGTATCTGTGGATGGGGGAGAAGCCATCGGAAACCGCGATAATCGGGGCCACGCTCGTGCTTGGCACCGTCATATGGCGCGCGCTTGATCAGCTTGCGCCGACACGAGAGTCGGCGCCAAGCCCTGCCTCTTAGCCCTGCGATTCCTGCCAGTTTCTACCTGAGGAGGCGTCGACCTTTAAGGGAACCGATAGCTTCAAGACACTCTCCATCACGGAGCGAACAGTCTCAACAAGCTTTCCATTCTCCGTCTCTCCTCGGTCAGGCGCCTCAATCAGCAATTCGTCATGGATCTGCAGGATGAGGTGAGCGCCTGGAAACGAAGTCGCCAGCGATTGGTCCACGTTTATCATCGCCAGTTTGATGATGTCGGCCGCGGAACCCTGGAGAGGGGCGTTGATGGCGGCGCGCATGGCGAAACCCTGATCGCGTCCGCTGGTGTCGATCGATGAGATTACGCGTTTACGCCCGTAAATGGTCTGCACCTCACCGTTGGTAAGAGCGGTTTCCTCCAGTTTAGCGAAGTACTCTTTTACCCGTGGGTAACGCTTGAAATAGTTGGTTATGTAGTTGCTCGCCTGGTTGACCGGGATTCCGAGTTCCTTCCCGAGCCGAAACGCGCCCATGCCGTACACGATACCGAAGTTGATCGTCTTTCCGATTCGTCGGATATCGTCTGGAACGTCCTCATGAGCCGAAAGACCCATGATCTCACGAGCGGTGCTGGCGTGAATGTCGCGCCCCTCGGTAAAAGCCGCGATGAGGTTCTCGTCGCCACTCAGATGCGCCAATAATCGAAGCTCGATCTGCGAGTAATCCGCTGAGATAAAAAATGAGCCTTCCTCGGGAATGAACGCCGAGCGAATACGAGCTCCCTCCTTGCTCTGAATAGGGATGTTCTGCAGATTCGGGTCGGAGCTTGAGAGTCGACCAGTGCTTGTGATTGTCTGGTTGAGACGCGTGTGAACCCTTCCGGTCTTTGGCGAGATCTGTCCAAAGAGAGCGTCAGTGTAGGTGCTCTTTAACTTGTGCAAGCCTCGGTACTCAAGGATAACCGCGGGAAGATCATGCACCTCGGCCAATTTCTCAAGCACTGACGAGTCGGTGGAGAATCCAGTTTTGGTCTTCTTCACGCCTTTTGTCGATATCCCTAGCTTGTTAAAAAATACATCTGCTAGCTGCTTTGGGGAGTTGATATTGAACTCACAGTCGGCGAGTTGATAAATGCGAATCTCCAACTCCTTTAGTTGCAGCTCAAACTCCGCCGACATGGCTCTGAGTTTATCGGCGTCAACTCGGATACCCAAACGCTCCATGTTGGCGAGAACTGGAATGAGTGGTACTTCAAGCTCGGAGAATACACGCGCTAGACCAGCCTCCTCGATCTTAGGAAGCAGCTCTTCCTTGAGCAGCCAGGCGTAATGCGCGTCCTGACAGGCGTAGCGAGTAGCCACATCTACGGCAACCTCGGAAAAATCGGACTTTCCATCAGTCACCTCGGTGTACTCGATTACCGGAAGTCCTAGAAAGTCATTCGCGAGGGCGGTCAAATTGAAGTTGCGGCTGTCTGGATTGAGCAGGTACGCCGCCACCATGGAATCGAAGGTAAGCCCCGCGACCGATATCCCGTTAATCTTGAGAATGCTGATGTCGTACTTAGCGTTCTGCCCGCATTTCATTACGCGTGGGTCTTCGAAGTGCTTCTTGCATGCGCCGACGAAATCCTCCCAGCGTACTTGGCCCTGCGCATCTTTGTGGCCAATCGGGATATAGAAACTCTTCTTGTCGTCCCAGCACAGCGACACGCCGACTATCGTGGCGTCGTGGATATTAAGAGAGGTAGTCTCAAGGTCGAACGCAAACGAGCTTTGCTGCTGAAAATTCTCAACCCATGCTGGAAACTCCGCCGCTAGCACCGTTTTGTATTCGAAGCTAGAGAGAGCTTCATTGTTTCTAGGAGCCGCCAGTACGGAGCTAAACTCCTTAAAGAGTGACTGAAACTCGAAGCGCTCAAAGAGCTCTCCGAGGTGTTCGGCGTCCATGTCCTTCTTTGTGAGGAGCTCCTCGATGGTCGTCATGTCTGGCGCCACCTTATCAAGTGGCACATTACAATCGACTTCAACAAGTCGACGCGCGAGGCGGAGGGTCTCGACGTTTGTGGTGATGTTCTCGGCTATCTTCTTCCTGTTTCTGATCTCGCTATCTTCGGAGATTGCGGCCGCCGCTGAGATGATCGCCTCGATAGCGCCGTATTTCTGGACGAGCTGTGTGGCTGTCTTTGGTCCAACGCCATCGACTCCAGGCACGTTGTCCGAGGAGTCGCCAGTCAGAGCGAGAATCTCAGTGACCTGCTCAGGACCAACGCCGAACTTCTCGATGAC
>CAIVDM010000156.1 GCA_903904735.1 uncultured delta proteobacterium | reverse complement strand
GTTGCGCATCGAGATCTCTTTCAAGGCTAACGACATTCTGTGCGGCAGGAGGGACTCCTGCCCTCCCAAAGGGGAACTCGAATTACGATCGCGCCTCGTTACGGGCGGGTACGGAGCCCCGCGCTCCCCTAACACAACCACGAATCACAACCGGGAGGGCGGGTCTCTGCACCCGCCGTGTTACGCATCGCGATCTCTTTCAAGACTAACGAGATTGTCTGCGGCGGGAAGGGACTCCTGCCCTCCCAAACACAAACACGAATCATGCCTGGTAGGGACACGCCCTTTCACCCATAAAAAAAGCGCTCTCTTACGAGAGCGCCCAGGGTCGCGTCGAGAAAGCCCCTACGGGGAACACCTCAACGGGAACGGAAACGTTAGCGCGAAGCTCGCTTCTCATTCATGCCGAAAAATCCACGAATCATGGCGTGCGCCTCTGTCGTGAAGTTCTTCTGCGAGATCTTTGGATTTTGCAGAAGGATATACTCACCGATCATGTCCATAATCCCCTCGCAGTAGTACTGCAAAGCTTTTACCCCTTGATCGGTGGTGATGAATGGAGCTTGCGGCTTTTCCTTACCAGCCTTGGCGCTCTTCTTCGAGGAGGTCTTCGCGCCTCGCGCGGATGTTGAGCCTGCAGCCTTCTTCGCTGTTGATGGGCGTTTAGAAGCGCTCTTCTTGGTGGTAGCTGGCGCGCTCTTCTTAGCGGCACTCTTTGTCTTTTTAGCCATACTCTAGTTTCCTTTATTTAAAGGTACGCGCGGAGAGCTTGGCACGTATGCGTTAATGGCGAAAGAAGCATATCGTAAGGCTCCCATGGCGGCGACATAACAGATACTCGTAGACTCACCGACAGAACTGAACCGATACGATCTAATTTTGTGGCGCGCGTTCGCGCCACCCGCGAAGAATCTTGAGACTTACCTGATTTATTTTTGATTAACGAGGCCACGCTACGTACACTCTCGTTCCATGCATGTGACAACAGACGCCATTACATCTCTCTCTCATGCCGTCATTCGCTCAACCGACTCGCTCTCAGACAGCCAACTATCTCGCGTCGCTTTAGCCGCGAGGGGACGTCTCTCTGATCAGATCGAGTGGGGCGCGATTCTCGCCGAGGTCGCCCATGGCGCATCTGGCGAGGTTTGCGCGGTGATTCACGCGGCTCTCACCACACGCGGAGAGGGTCTCTCCCTTGAGGAAAAGAGACTCTTTCATGAGTTTCAGCGAGTTTCGCTCACGATCCCTGACCACCTCTTGTGGAATCCTTTCACCAACACTCTTCTCGTCGACAATCAGGAGTACCGCGTGCCGCAAACGACCCGGGCGATTGAGGAGAACTTGTCCGAGCTGTGCGCAGGCCTCACGTCCGCTGAGATAGAGCAGGTGCGCGCCTATATTCGAGATAACATCGGCCCTTGGAACTACTATGGTCAGGTCGAGCGCTTTGAGCGGCACGGAACGCGTGTGTGGGCTATCGACGGCGTCGGTCACCGCCTCGCCCCAATCATATCCGCGCGCACGGTGAGCGAATTCATGTCCCTTCACCGAGCGGAGATTGAGAAGCTTCACCCGGAGAGCCAAAAGACGATCGCCTTCGCCGCCTCACTGAGCAATCATCTTCTTCTCGACCGCAATCTGGATCTTTCCTTCTCAGCGGAGGAGGCTCACCCCGCGTTGGCGATTGTGTCCTTTGTCGAGGATGGTGAGAAACAACAGATCCTCTTCACTCGATCTCAGAGCTCAGAGGAGTTTCTGGAGGGCGCTCGCCACGACACTTTCAATTGCGACCTATCACAGCAGTCAATTCGCGAGGAATTGATAGAGCACATTCAGTCGAACGAGGGCCCATGGAACCAAGTGGGACTTGTCCATGACTTTTTCGTGAGCGACAAAGGCGCTGTTTTGTGTCGTCTATACAACGGCAAAACCACTTTTATCCCGATTTCAATGCCCGCCGGTGACTTCATGACCACGTTTGTGGATGAGAATCCGACTATCACATCTTCGGGCAAGGGTCTGCTCAATCGAGTCGTTGAAATGGAGGATCTCAAGATAATTCGGGGTTCGGTCTCATCAATTAGTGGCTCGGCGGAGGACGGGGTCATCGTGCGAGGTTACAAGGGGAGGATCGCTGGGGCGTTTTTTAGCCAATGTGATAGCCCAGAGATGTACTTCATGGACGACCCATTACTCTCCGATCGAGGCAAAGAGACCTTAAAGCGCGACATCGAGCGGAACCCCGCCTTGCCTGAGTGGCGACTACGCGGATACGCTCGTCGTTTCAGCGAAACGACGCGGGGAGTGCTGATAGAGCACTACGATGGCACAAAGCGTTTGGTGCCTTTCAATAGCTCAATGAGCCCGTAGTGAGCCGCTCTCCCTAATGCGTTATTCAGCGCGTTTTTGTCACGTGTGAGGTTCGCGGCTAGACTGTCCTTTAGTGACAGCCACACCCAGTACCACACGCCTTCTTTGGCGTATCGGTTGAGCTACTTGACGAGCTGTCTGAGCTCGACGAGGACTCAGTCTTGGAATCCTTCTTCTTCGGAGATGTGGAGGACGAGCCGGATGAGTAATCAGTCTTGTACCATCCGCTTCCCTTCAGATGAAACGCTGAAGCTGAGAGAGCCTTCGTCACGGCGCTCTTTTTCCCTTTTTCCTTGCAATTCGGACACTGGGTAAGTGGCTTATCACTGAACTTCTGAATGACTTCAAAACGACCACACTCAGGGCATTCGTACTCGTAAATTGGCATACCTATCTCATCTTGAATTAAATGTCTGGCGGCGTGTGGGTAGTGAGACTCCCCTACGTCGCCGCGTCCAACGAATGGCAGACGCCGCCTCTTCTATTATTATTATTATGTGACAGATAAGGTGAAGAAAGCTAATTTTCAAGTCGAAGAAAACGATTAACAAGTAACTATCCACAATATTTAGACTTTTTCCACAGCCCGGCACCCCTACTCCACCAGGGTTCGCCGTTGCTGAATCAATCCGAGCGCCTCGCGCGCGACCGGATTATGAGGGTCTGCCACTACGATCGTTTGGAAGCACTGCTGTGCTTGATCGAGATGACCCAGGTCAAGAAACGCCGCGCCGAGAGCGTTCCATGTGAGAAGGCACGAGGAATCAGTCGATAAGGCTTGAGAGAATATCTCAAGACCCGTGGGATAGTCTCCGAGAAGACAGCGCGAGATCGCCAGCTGACGAAGTAAAGGAGCGAACGTGGGGAAGAGCGATCTGGCTCGCTCAAACGCCTGAGCGGCATCACAATGGTTGGCGTGATTCTGTAGCTCAATTCCAAGATGATACCAGGTGCGCCAATCCTCGGGATTATCACTCACCTTACGATGAGCAAGCGCGAGATACTGCAGAGCCTTCTCTTGCTTCCGCTCCACTCCGATTAAGTGCCCGTAGTGGTAAATTATGGCGGGACATCGCTCGTAGGGGATTCCAAGACGATACAACGAGTCCTCCGCGCTCTCATGAACCGCCCCTACAAAACGAATTCTGGAATCATTGGGAAAGAGTCGTATGTCGTGCGTTTTAAAATATGCGCGCGCGCCTCGGGCATACGCCGGCATCTCAAGTGGAACAAGGGTAGAACTCGACGCGTCCGGTCGCCATGAGAAATGATATCGGTCGAGGGAGTACGCTATCGGCTTATCCGCCACTCGAGCTGAGATAATGGCGATACTCTCTGGCGAGAGTTCCTCGTCCGCGTCGAGAACCAAAATCCATGGTCGTGTCGCGAGCGACAGTGAGAAATTTCGAGCTTCCGCGAAGTCGTCCCGCCACTGGCGCGAAAGCACCTTCGCCCCCAACGCGGCGGCGAACTCCTGAGTACCGTCAGTGGAACCCGTGTCCACAACGATGGTTTCTGACACGAGCCCGCGCACGCTCTCCAACATACGAGCGATACAGTGAGCCTCATTTTTGGCGATTACGCACAGTGAGATCATCGGGCCTGTGGCAAGGGCAGCGAGCAAGGGGGACTCTTACTCTCAGGAGCTTAGATGCCCACTATCTAATAGGGGAAGCTAGGTAGGCTTCCTCTATCCACTTGGATGCCGCAAACCCTCGAAAACACGTCAAAGCTCAAGGGTCCCCAGCTATACCGAGACGATTATCTCGTTTTTCACTTGAGTCACCCCAGGAGCCATCCACGCCGCTGTCTCGACCTCTTTTCGCTCCGCCCAGGAGCGCACCTGCCCACGCAGTGTGATGGTACCGTCGGTGGAGTCAACTTCGATATTGCGCGACTCCAGTTCCGCGTAGCGGTGAAGCGCTGACTTGATCTGCGTCTTAACATCGTGTGACTTCACATGCGGCGTGACGGTGATATGGTTTGTGACACCTTTGACCCCTACCAGCCTCTCCACCACCTTCTCACTCGATTCGCGTTGGTAATTCCAATCCACTGAACCCTCGAGTGTCACCCATCCCTTTGACACTGAGATTTGCACGCAATCATCAGGAATAGAGGTGTCCCATTTAAGCGCGTTGAGCGCCGCTTGCGCGATGTCGGTGTCAGTGCGCTCCGTTGAGTTTGGCAGGCGCACCTCTATGTCGTTCGCCACCGCGCGCACACCCGCGACTCTCTTCACGATCCTCTCCGCGCTCTGCTTCTGATAGAAGCTGGGGACCGCGCCGTTTAACAGCACAACAGCGTTAATCACCGACACGCCGATCTTGGAGGCGTCGATACTTGGATCCCAACGCAAGTCATCCATAACGTCTTGTTGAAGCTGCTTATCGCTTTTCATATACTCACTTTCCCGTTCAGTGAGGGCGTAGCTATGTTCTGTATGCCCTTTTTAATAAAGCTTCGCAGAGAGGTTCGGGCTTCGTCGCTGACGTGCCTTAGGCCAAGGGTAATAAGAGTGGCTCAATGAAACGAACAAGCTCCGACTCACCTTGCGTCTTGAAGACCTCAATCGAGTTAATGGTGAGTCCGTCCCTATCGACTCTAATTTCAGTCGGATTCGAGATCACATGTTCCTGCTGACGACACGAGATAATCACAGCGTCATCATGCGGATCGTATGTGACACCGTGGAGCTGCCATACTCGACTCTGATGAACATGCTCATGCGGCGCGATAAGGGTGATATCGACCGCCTTACCCGGAAGCGTGGTGGATATAACGTCAAAGAAATGCTTCCATTCGTTCTTAGAAATTTGGCGTGCCTCTCGCATCATAATAAAATGCCCCTCACTGTACCTCAATATCCCTGTACGCTCTGAGAATATCCTCGTAACTTACGATTCCTCGCAGCATGCCCTGAGTATCAGCAACCAGGACCGCCCCAATCCTATACTCGAGCAAAAGATCGACGACTTCGCTCACATCAGCGCTCGGATCGACCTGAACAGGTTTTGATTGCATGACATTGCGGATAGAGAGCGCTTTTCTATTCGCCTCAAAATTCGTTTCACCTTGAGACTCAAACAAATCCGAAATGTAGAGGCGAATATCTCGATCGCTGACGATACCGACCACCCTGCCGCCCTCGACGATTGGTACGTGCCGAATATCGAGATCCCGCATAAGGTCCGCGACATCCTTCAAGGACGCTTGTGGCGTAAGCACGGCCACGTCAGTGTGCATGATTTCGTTGACTTCCATAGGCGGTGAGAATCGCTTGTCTTCTCGCCGCGCGTCTATGAGGGGTATCAACCCATGCGGGCGCCAAAGATAGCGGTGCCAACCCTGACGATATCGGCGCCTTCTTGAATCGCCACGGGGTAGTCACCGGACATTCCCATGCTTAAAAGAATCCGAGACGAGGTGAAGTGCCGCTGTAGTCCCTCTCTGTTAAGAGTGTCCCGAAGCTCCCGCATCGCCCTGAAGTATACCCGAGTCTCCTCGGGTTCAGCCTCATACGGCGTAATGGTCATCAAGCCTATGAGCTCAAGGCTTTCTTGACGTGACGCAGCCAATGTAATCGCGGCGACCACAGCACTGGGATCGAATCCACTCTTGGATATATCCTTTCCGATATTCACCTGAAGCATCACCTTCTGTCGCTTAGCAAGCTGTTGGGCGTGGTCAGCGATGAGAGTGAGAACTTTTTCTGAATGAGCCGACTCGATCACATCACTGTACAGAACCGCTTCCTTAACTTTATTGCTCTGAAGGGGTCCGATCATATGGAAGCGTGAGGAGTCACCAATGCCGACGCGCTTGGCTTTAAGCTCCTGGAGATAGTTTTCCCCAAACACGCATGGAACTCCCCGCTCGCGCGCGGCCATCTCGTACGCGAGCAAATCCGCGAGCGCCTTCTTCTTACTTACGGCCACTAATACGATGTCAGACGCCGATCTCCCAGCGGCTTTCGCCGCTGACTCGATTGAGTCAAGCACGAGCTCAAGGTTGCTCGCTATCGACATGAGAGCGCTCGAAACTTATCCATCACGGTCGTGAGATTGAGTCCAACTACGTTTGAGTAGGAACCATCAATGCTCTCCACGAATCGAAGACCGAGCCCCTGAATAGCGTATGAGCCCGCTTTGTCCATCGGCTCCCCGGACGCGACGTATTCACGAATGGTCTCACGATCCATCGGAGCCATCATCACGCGCGTCATATGTGACCAACTCTCGCGAATGCCCTTGGCGAGATGCACCACGGCTATTCCACCCCACACTTCATGCGCCTTGCCTTGAATCGTCTCCAGCATCTGGTACGCCTCCTCAACCGACTCAGGTTTACCAAGCGAAACACCACCTATGTACACGGTCGTGTCAGCTCCTAGGACATACGCGTCAGGATGGAGCTGGGCTATCGCCGACGCTTTCATCAAGGCGAGGCGTTCGACCATCTCGCGCGCCGACTCGCCCGGCACTGGGGTCTCATCACAGCCAGGAACAATAACCGAGAAATCAACCCCAGCTTGCGTGAGCAACTCACGACGGCGTGGAGATCCTGAGGCCAAAATTAGCGGCGTAGCACCAAGACTCATACTCGGGACTCCTCTTGATTTCGGAAACAGCGCTGATACGAGGCGAGCAGCGCCTTCAACGCCGCTAAGTGCAGGTCTCGAGCGGATTCAAGGACTTTCTCGCCGCGCACCTGACACGATACTTCCCACTCACGCCCGTCAACACGAGAGCACACCAAATGATCGGCTCCCAGTCTCTCGACTAACGAGAAGCTCTCATCAACCGATGGAATCCAAAAAAAATGCTTCGTATCATCGGGGGGAAGATTCGTGACAGACGCGGCGGTCAAGGATAATAGCTTTGGTCCAGGCAAAACCTGAAACTCCTCGTACCCGAGGTCAGCGAAGCCACGCGCGACCACATCCCCTGGCTCAAAGCGAGGCGCTAATCCCCACACCTGCGCCTCACGAGCGACTTCAAAATGCTCTCGAGTGAACCACATACGGAATCTCCCTATGACTCGGAGTTTGAGTTCATACGGTCGAGCATCTCAACCGTCGACGTGCCGCCCTCCACAAGTGTGGTCTCCGACACGCGAGTCAAACGAGCCTTGTCGTGAAACTCCCCTAACGAGAGCACACCCACGTTACACATCGTTGATTTGAGCTTCACCAACGACACCTCGACTTTATCGGCGAGCGGACCACTGTATGGGACATACGCGTCAACGCCCTCCTCAAACACGAGATGCGCGGCCTCGCTCTGCTTATATCGCTGCCAGTTGCGGGCACGATTCGATCCCTCTCCCCAATACGGCTTATAGAGCCGTCCTCGGTAGCTGATCTTCGAGGTCGGGCTCTCCTCAGTCATCGCGAAGTACTTGCCCATCATGACGAAATCAGCGCCCATCGCCAGAGCCACTATCATCTGCGTATCGGAGTTCAGACCGCCATCGGAGCAGATCGGGATGTACGTTCCGGTCTCCTTCGCGTATTTATTACGCTCGTGCGCCACGTCCATAATAGCGCTCGCTTGCCCGCGACCGATTCCCTTCTGCTCTCGAGTGATACAGATCGAACCACCGCCGATACCAACTTTCACGAAATCAACCTCAGCCTTCTCAACCATATAGCGGAATGCGTCGGCGGAGACGATATTACCGCCGCCAAGAATGATCTTATCCCCGAACTTCGCTCGAAGCTGCCGCGCCGCCTCAGCCTGCCACTCGCTGTAGCCGTCGGAGGAATCTATACAGAGACAATCCACCCCCGCTTCCACGAGCGCCGATGCTCGCTCCATATAGTCGTAGGTATTAAGCGCGGCGCCAACGAACAAGCGCTTTCGCCCGTCTGTGAGCTCATCTGGATACGAGTGGTGATCGAAGTAATCCTTACGGAACACCAGGAACTTTAGGCATCCGTTTTTGTCCACGATTGGAAGACACTCTTTCTTATGTTTCCAGAGCAGATTCGTCGCGTCTTGAAGACTCACGCCTTCTTCGGCCATCACAAGCTTCTCTCGCGGCGTGTAGAATCCCGACACACACTGTGTCAGATCGTCCTTGTATTCCCAAAAATCTTTTGAGGTGAGAAGCCCAAGCAACTTGGTGTTGCGCCCACCGTTCTCGGTGATAGCGATTGTGGAGTGTCCGGTCTTTCGACGCAGCGCCAAAGCTTCCCCAAGTGTGGCTGTCGGGGCTAGGTTCGAGTCAGACTCAACGAAGCCAGCTTTATGCTCCTTTACCTCGCGAACCATTTGAGCCTGTGACTCGATCGATTGAGAACAGAAGATGAACGCCGAACCACCTTTACGAGCCAGCGCTATCGCCAGCTCTGGCCCAGATACCGCCTGCATCGCCGCCGAGACGAATGGGGTATTGAGGTGTCCGCGCATACCGTCTTTGAAGTTATAGCGCTGAATGGGTGTCTTGAGCGTTACATTCGAGGAAACATGTTCCTTCGTTGTGAGCCCCGGCAGGAGAAGATACTCATGGAACGTATGGGAAACATCGTCGATGATAATCGCCACTGGGCCTCCTTATGTGGGTAACGAGCAATTTGGTACGACACCCTAGCGCAGAAAGAGTTTTTCAACCAGGGCATGAAGGTAGCGGTGGAGTCAGGCGACTCTTGCGCGCCCAGCCCCCACTGAAAGAAGAGTCAACATTTCAGGCGGTTACAAAAGCTAGTCGATATATATGCTTATCGACTAGCGGAGCTAGAAGCTCCACGCTCCATTACAGCCACAGTGGATACGAGACAGAATCCACACCAACCGGACCGCGGAGCTTCTAGCTCCGCTACAAACTCGCCCCATCCATTTCTCAAACTTAGAGCGGAGCTGGAAGCTCCGCGCTCCACCGCGGCTACAGGTGGAGAACGCGCTGTCGGAAACTTTAGTGAATTGGCTTCGACATTGACGGCGTCGATGTGGCTTTATCGTACTCCGCCCAGCGGGTTTTCCTGCGCTGAACTATGTAACACGCGCCTTCATCGCGGGCGACTCGAGCGGCATTGATGACAACTGATACTGGGGAAGGCTCCATGAGCTTCTGAACGTAGAGGGTTGTAGCGAAATAGGCCCGTCGAATATGCCCCGCCTGATTCTCGGTCTCACTCATGATTCGCAGCCCTTGCTGAATATTGGTATTCGGGGCGAATCGAAAGAAGTCGACGGCGGCGCTGGGATGGTACGCGACCTGCAGACTCGGCGAAACAGAGATCTCCTCATCTTCCGCCACGACCGCGGCAGGCACATGATCCGTTGTCGCGATCGCCATCTTGAGTCGCTCTTTTGAATTAAGCGTTGGCATCCTCGCGCTCGCGTTGGCTGTCGTGGTCATTTTGATCTCCGACAGCTCATATGGTGATGAGGAGAGCTCAAGTTGCATTTGTCCTAACGACTTATTCTTTACCACGCGGGCCGTTCGGGGACATATGAGCACTCCCCAATTTTCCTCTGCTTCCGGGGAAAGCATCGGGGGAACGGACAAGTACATACCTGAATCTTGCGCTCCTCTGATAAACGCGGTGCGTGTTTTTCCTCGAGCGTCAATCTTTAGAGGAGAGAGAAAGCCGGCGCTCATCAGCGGATCCTTCGCCATGCTGTGGGAGAACTGAAGTCCCTTGAGTACCAAACGAATCGTCAGGTCAACGGACTCCGCCAGTTGATTAGTGGACTCCCCAGTTTCGGCGCGCTTTAAGCGCTCCTCGATTGAGGGGCGAAAACGCAACGTCAAGTCGGCTATCTCCCCCACGGGATCAAAGACCACCCCTGACCAAATCCCCGCGATAGCCGCGTCCACTTTCTGGGACAAACGCACTGGGGGTGGCATATAAGGAGAACTCGCCCGCAAACTATCAAAGAAGATGTCGATCTGCTCTCGAGAAAGCGGCTCGACCTCGATTGATGGAGCGGCGGATCCTGTTGTCTCGACCTGAGTGAGTGATGGATCAGCGGCGACAACGCCCGTTGTGCTCGCCTCCTGCGCGTTGACGACCGAACAAAACGGCGCCGCGATCACGAGAAACGCGCGAACTAAATATGTCGAACACAGGGGATACTTGAGCTTCATTATCACTAACCCGGTCTAAAGAGCGTTCTTCGCATACTCACCCCCTGAACGATTCCTAGACCGAAGAGGATAGACAAGAGCGAGGAACCGCCATAACTCACTAGCGGTAGTGGTATGCCCACGACCGGCATTAATCCAATCACCATTCCTATGTTGATGACAATATGGGCAAATATCTGCGACGTAATACCGACAACTAACAAGCACGCGAAGAGATCACGACTGCGGTGCGCCACCCGCAGCATCGCCGCCAACAGACAGAAGAAGAGCGCTATCATCAAGGTGCACCCTACAAACCCCCATTCTTCCGCTAAAACCGAGAAGACGAAATCCGTGGTATGTTCCGGTAAGAACTCAAGCTGCGTCTGCGTGCCCTTTTGGAACCCCTTCCCGAACAGCTCGCCAGATCCAACGGCTATCTTTGACTGAGTGATATGGTATCCACTCCCCTGTGGGTCGGACTCCGGATTGAGAAGCACCATAATTCGGCGCTGCTGATACTCATGCAGCGAGTTCCACGCTGGATACGCGAGGACACACACCGCGAGCATCACCCCCACGAGTACCTTCGGTCGTATTCCGACGAACAAGATTTGACAGACCCCCACGATCCCCAAAGACAGCGCAGTCCCCAAATCAGGCTGCTGCGCTATAAGCGCCATCGGCGCCAAGATAAAGAACGCTGGCACGACCAGCTCTCGAAACGCGTAGGCGGCGTTATTCTTTGGCGGCGACTTCGCGAGAACCCGCGCCATCGTCACAATCAACCCCAGCTTCATAAACTCGGCTGGCTGTAACTTAAAGAGTCCAACATCTAACCAGCGTCGCGAGCCATTCACTACCACTCCGAAACCCGCCACCGCGACGAGAAGAATCAACGCGCCCCCATACAAAACGAACGCGTAACGTTGAAATGTCTGCGTTGGAGCCATCATGCCAATCGTCATCGCGACCAGGCCACCCAGCAGATATACTCCCTGCTTGAAGCAAGCCGAGCTATGAAACTCAAGATTTAACCAACCGAGAAAATCAACGGAGAAATCTGGATCATATCCCGCGCTATAAAGGACGACGAGCCCTACCAATGGAATGGCGACTGTAAGCGAGAACAGAATCAAATCAAAATGAGTGAGCAGCCGTCGGTCAATGGTCAACACGAGACACCTCCACCCGTTTATTCTTTTTCGACGCCTGCGGCGCGAGCTTCGGTGGTTCCTGCACATTGAAGTGCCGCATGAACACCTGACGAGCTATCGGCGCGGCCGCGACCCCACCGTGGCCGCCGTTCTCGACAAGAGCGACAACCACTATCTCGGGGTCTTCCGCCGGTCCGTAACCCGCGAACCACGCGTGATCCTCTACCGTCACACCAGACTCGCGAGATGACACCTGCGCCGTCCCAGTTTTACCTCCCACGCGAATTTTACTCTCCGCTGGAAGGGCCGCGGCGTGCCCGGTACCTCGTTTATCCTCAACGACTCCCACCATCGAACGCTTTAGCTCTTGTAATATGATCGGGTCGATATCGATAACTCGCGCTATCTCTGGCGCGTTCGAGTGCTCTTCGAGCACTCTACCATCCTCGGCGACCACTCGACGCACTACCCGAGGTTTGAGAAGTTTTCCACCATTCACGACCGCCGCGAGCGCCCGCGCTACTTGAATAGGTGTCGTGGAAACCGCCCCCTGTCCGATCGCTACCGGCAGGGTCTCACCGGGATACCACTTCTTGTCTTGTGGATTGCGGAAATACGCTTCTTTCCATTTCGTTGAGGGCACAACACCAACGCTTTCCTCAATACCTGACAACCCAACGGGTTCGCCGAATCCAAATAACTCTCTGGCGTAGTAATGAATCCGATCCACGCCAAGCCGCTGCCCAATCGTATAAAAGAACACGTCGCACGATTGCACGATCGCCTCAAACATATCCGCGCGACCATGTCCGGAGTGCTTATGGCATCGAAAGGCTCTCTTTCCAAACTGCAAGAAGCCGGGGCAGAACGTCTTCTCCTTCACATCTGTCACTCCCTCTGAGAGCGCCGCCGCGGCGACAAAGATCTTGAACACTGAGCCGGGAGGGAACGCTCCCTGAAGGGCTCGATTCGAGAGCTTATAAGCTTTGGGATCAGTCAGGTCCGACCACACATCTTTCGAAATTTCTCCGGTGAAGATCGCTGGCTCGAATCGAGGCGCGGACGATAACGCGAGGATGTCACCGCTTTTCACGTTCATCACGACGACAGCGCCCCTCTTTCCTAGCAAGGCGTCGTCAGCAGCTTTTTGCAGCTTTCTATCGATCGTGAGAAACACGTTATTACCGGGGATTTCCGGTTGGACGTACGCCTCCCCTATTTTACTTCCCAGCGCGTTCACGATCACAGCCTGAACGCCTCGCTCTCCCCGTAGGTATCTCTCAAGGCTGGCCTCGATACCCGATTGGCCGATCATATCCCCCGACCGGTACCCACTATAGTTCGGGTTCTTGAGCTGCTCACCCGATATCTCTCGGATGTAGCCAACTAAATGGGCCGCTAAATCGCCGAACTCGTACTGTCGCGCCGGAGCGACACCGACCACGACACCTGGCAGTCGGTGCCGCTGCGCGGAGATCGCGCCGACGAGATCTCGTGAAACATCCCGTAAAAGCACCTTTGACTCAAATCGTCTTCGCTTCGTCTGCTTGGCGACCCTCTCATATAGCTCATCAGGATCCTCACCCGCGAGCGCGGCGACATCTGTCACCGTCTTCCTCAGATCAAGCGTGTCCTCGACGACTACCTCGACGTTAAAAGAAGGGCGGTTACTGACGAGGGGCTCTCCATTCCTGTCATGAATGACACCGCGGGGTGCGGAGATAAAAATGGTGCGGAGCCTGTTATTCTCCGATCGATCACGAAAGAAGCTCCCTTTGACGATCTGTAGATACCACAACCGCCCAACAAGAATCGCGAGACAGAGCGCGCATAGGGCTCCTGCCCACACGACGCGAACTGTCAGATTGAGCTGGTTACGATCCGTTCGCGGCATACCACCTTACACCGCTGAGACGACCGATGTTCGACCAATCGCGCGAGAGACTGGCCTCCCGCGCACTTTGTTCAGAAGGGACATCACCATCGGCGCCACCAGCGCGGAAGCTACCGCCTGCCCGAGCAACATCCCGACATCCTCACGAGAGAGAGACTGATACTCAAACGCCAAAAACAGGTATATGGCTCCCGTGAGAACACTTGTCAGCGCTGTCACCACCATCGTCACCAACGTCGACTCCACAAACAGTCGTGGCGACATAAACGAGAGCAACGCGTACGCGAGCACATACGCGCCCGCCCAGGGTCCTAAGACTGTCGCCGTCGTGAGATCGAGCAAGAGGCCGCACGAGAAGGCGAGCAAGGCTCCAGTCACTGAACTTTCAAAAAAAGCTAAATAGACCACACAGGCGATTAATCCCTGCGGCAAGAGCCACTCAGGTACGCCGACTCGATGCAACAAACTCTGTGCCGTAACGAGCGCCAATCCAATCACAAGCACGAATAGAGAACGCATCAACTTAATTCTCCCCTAACGTTACGCCCTGGCTCGAGGGAAGCACGATAACTTCCTCGACGCGCGCGAAATTAACAGCGGGTCGAACCTCGACGGTCTGAAAGAGCGTGCCTGTTTGGGCACTAACCTGGGAAACGGTGCCCACGACCAACCCCTTTGGAAAGACCTGATCCATCCCTGACGTGACCACGACGTCACCGACCTTCACTGGATTCTCTTTGGTGACAAACTTCAACTCGCACACCTTCTCTCCAGCGCCCTCGAGCACGCCTCGCACGCGGGACCCCTGAACCAACACGTCCACGCCACTTGAGTGATCATTTACCAAAAGCACCCGCGCTGAATTGGATCCTACCGATGTTATCTGCCCCACGACTCCAAGCGGGTGAAGAACCGCCATTCCAGCTCGCAATCCGTGCGCCGTGCCGCGATCAATCACGAGGCCACGTATCCATCCACTCGCGTCAGCTCCGATAACGGACGCGACAGTGCCACGCAACTGGCGGTCAGTCGAGAATGAGAGAACTTGCCTAAGCCGATCATTCTCCGCCTCAAACTCAGTTAATAGTCCCAGCTTAGTCTCCAGCTCTTGCACTCGTTTAGAGAGCGCCTCGTTCTCTTTCGCCGTCGACATCAAATAAAGGTAGCGTCCCCATAATGTCCGCGCGCCACTTCCTATCGCGGTCGTGACGCGAGCGATCGGCGCGGTCAACTCCAAGACAAGGGAATTGCCCACCCGCGCGACCGCGGGGTAACGAGAACTGTACGCTGTGAGGAACAGCGCCGTCACGAAGAGAGCAAACGACACGACCGCGATGTGAGTTCGTTCAGACATCTCTTGTCGCATGAGAGTTACAAACCCTTAGACTATTGAACCACGACGTCTTTGAGCACATCCAGTTGATCGAGCACCGCGCCCGATCCCACCACCACCGCCGACAACGGATCCTGCACGACGGTCGTGGCGATACCAGTTTCATTCGCGATGAATTTATCGAAGTTTCTGAGTAAAGCTCCCCCACCCGCCATCACGATTCCGCGATCAACGATATCCGATGAGAGCTCAGGCGGGCACTTCTCCAGCGCCATTTTAACGACCTCAAGGATCTGGTGCATCGGCTCGACGAGCGCCTCGCGCACCTCCTCTTCCGAGAGGACGATCGCCTTTGGCACTCCCTGCAATAGATCGCGCCCCTTCACCTCAACGTGGGCCCCATCACCAGAAGGATACGCGTTGGCGATGGCGATCTTGACCTGCTCGGCGGTTCGCTCCCCAATCAATATATTATGACGACGGCGCACGAAGTTGGCGATCGCCTCATCCATCTTATCTCCGCCAACGCGCACGGAACGGGAGTAAACGATCCCCTTAAGTGAGATAATCGCGACCTCCGTGGTTCCACCACCGATATCGAGTATCATGCTGCCGCAGGCCTCCGTGACTGGAAGCCCCGCCCCGATCGCGGCCGCCATCGGCTCTTCAATCAGATACACTTCGCGCGCGCCCGCCGACTCCGCTGACTCTCGCACCGCGCGCTTCTCAACCTCCGTGATGCCGTGCGGCACGCAAATGATGATGCGTGGTTTCACGAGAGCGCGGCGCGTATTCACCTTCCGAATCAAGTGGCGGAGCATCTCCTCCGTAATTTCGAAGTCAGCTATCACGCCATCCTTCATTGGACGAATCGCCGTAATCGAATCGGGGGTACGTCCGAGCATATTTTTCGCCTCGGTCCCGACCGCCACGACTTTTCTCTTACCTGTGCGCCCATCGTTCTGAACCGCGACTACGCTTGGTTCATTGCACACCACTCCGCGACCCTTTTGATAAATGAGTGTGTTGGCGGTACCAAGGTCGATCGCTAAATCATTCGAGAAAAGAGCTGAGAGAGCATTGAACACCATAATACATCGCCTCAAGTTAGTGTCGCCGAAACGTGGGACACAGGTTTTACCACCGCCTGTCACAGCTTTGCTGACAAGCCTAGCAGCCTTGGAAGCATAGCAACAATTCTGGTGAAAATAGATAGAAACTGGCAACTATTCGACCAAGGGCGCGGCTTGAGCGTAACTCCCCTGTAAGGGGCACGGTCGCTGAGCGCCGGTGAGGGTGCCGCATTAGCTCTTCGTCATAAAATGGTCGTTCGAATTAGGAAATGACGAGCAAGAAAGGGCCGTGAAACAGTTGTTTTTCCGGAGAAATTACCAACCACCACATTCAGAAGCGGCGCAAAGTCAAAGGACATCGTGATCCCTGGTCGCCCCAGACTACGCGCGACAAGGCTCGCCTAGCGACATAGGCGCCATCCAATTAGTGGTAGCCGGATAAGTCGTGAAGTATATCGGAAGGGCGTTATGCCGCCTCGGCAACCTTGGCGTCCGCACCTGCTTTTACGTCGAGAATCTTCGCCTCGAGGAACGACAGCTGTTCCTGGGGCGCAAGCCTACTATCGACAAAGATAAAGCGTTGAGTCAGCGAGCGGCACGAGCCACTAATCACCTTCCAGCAGTGCCCGCGCTTAAGTTCCTCGCGTCTCACAGTAAACCCAAGCTGCTCAAGCTGGGAGACCATCTCCTTGTATTTCGCGTCCTGATCCTTGGTCCACGCCGGCTTAAAACTCTTTCGCTTCTTCGCTTTTCGGATAATAAGACTGGCTCGATTCACAATTAAACCCCAATAAAATCAGGTAGCTGCATCAACGACACTCAATTACCGCAGCTAGGCGATGCCGCATCTGGGAAGAGTGTACACCGACACAAGACTGAACAAAAGCCAAAGACTTCAGGTTTTTAGGGTCTGCTGATGGCGAATTTGAGCCGCGAAATAGCCCGTATTTACTCAATTCCCCTCGCCGATTGATTGAACTGCGGAAACCATTGTGATACAAACGGCCTCCGTTGTTTGATAAAGCACCAGTGGATTTACTATGACAAGCGCAGACGAGACGAATACAACAGACGCAGCGAATGAGACACAGACCGAGCAAGTCGCTGCTACTCCGAAGGCTGCGACAAAGCGCGAGCCAACTACTCTTGGACAGGCGTTAGCGGCGGTAACAGGCGCGAGCATTCGCACAGATCTACCCCAAATGAACATCGGTGACACCGTACGCGTTCACGCTAAGATCGTCGAGGGAACTAAAGAGCGTATTCAGGTGTTTGAGGGAGTTATCATCAAGCGCAGCAAGGGCGATCATTCTGACGCGACGTTCACAGTTCGCAAAGTTTCGTACAACATCGGCGTTGAGCGTACATTCCCAGTTCACAGCCCCCGCATCGACAAGGTAGAGCTCGTTTCAAGAGCTAAAGTACGCCGTTCGAGACTCTTCTACCTCCGACCACTACGAGGAAAGGCTACCCGCATGAAGACCATGTACATGAGCACCAAGGAGCAGACTCCTACTCAGACGGCTTAAGCGGAGCCGATCGAGAATCGTAACGGCATAAAGGGTTGGTCGAAAGACCAGCCCTTTTTTATTATGAACCTACTCACCAAACCGCTCCTATCCGCCCCTTTAGCGAGACTTATCCTTCACGGTGGAATCACCGCCGACTTCACGCAGCCTATACACCACTAAAAAAAGGGGGCTTTCGAAAACGCGGGGCTAACGCTTCGGGCCAACGAACAGCATCGCCTCGGACACCCTGGCGCCTGGCTCTACCCGAATGACGGGGGCATTGAGGGAACCTCGTACCGTCGCCTGCGATCCGACACTCAGCTCCACGGACGCCGAGACATCACCTTCAACAACACCTTCAATCGATACCCTGGCGGCCTTGGTCGGCACCGCCAACCTACCACCCGCTGGCACGACTACCGTCGTAGCATCGATTGCGCCACCTACCACCTCGCCCTGCACCACGACAGCTCGGGACAAAAGTAGGTTGCCTGATATGCGATAGGATTTGGGCACAACGTAGGCGCGCTCCGACGCGACTTGAGTAGATTGCGCCGGTGCTTCAGACAGATCGGCACTCCAACCGGGGCTCAAATCACGATTGGCTGGCTCTCGTACGAGATTCTCTTGAAGTTGAGGGCTACCGCCAACGAGAGCGGAATCTGGGGACTGTTGCTGAAGAGCGGTCTTGGTGCGCCAGAACATACTCTATCGGGTGTACCTCACACCGATCATTCCTTCAAGGGCAAACGTGATTTTAAGGGTTGTTTGAGCTCCGGAAATCAGTCACATTGAAGATCTGGGTAATGCGCATCTCACCCTTTTGAACAGCTCAAGGCAATGTGCGCTCAGAAAGGGCTTTTCTGGCATCATAGTTAATGGGGTTCGGTATTTGTCGAATTCCCTTCGCTATCGGCGCGCAGATAACTAGTTGAGAAAAGGCATCCATCGTGGTGCCGAACGTTTTGCGGGACTACACGGTAATGAAACTGGGGCAGACTTCACCAGATACTGAATCAACCTCCCAGTCAACCTCCCCTATCCAAGCACAAACTCCCACACCTACCATTCTCAATCTCCGCTCTCGGTTCGCGCTTGCGGCAGTCGCGGCGATCAGCGCTTTCGGGACGGTTAACCACTTTAGACACAACGTCGCCGTAGCGGCGGACTCGCGAGGCACTGAAGCTTTCGCGGCCGCTCCTGCGGGGATTGAAACTGAGCAGGCTCTTATTCGGGGAGTCGTTGATCAGCCACGGGATCAATTGGTCATGGATAGCGGCTCACGGACACGCGGCCGGATATACCCCGTCCCGCAGCTCGACGTTGTCAGCGTGACAAGCTCATCGTCGGGCGTGCTACGACTCTCAAAGCGACCTTCTTTCAACGCTCGCGTCGGCGATCGATTCGCCAGCGTTACACCGAACAACAACTACGTATTCTACACCCTCGATCCCGATCTCCAGGATTTCGTCTCTAGCGTTGTCAAAAACGCCGCGGCGAATCATGTGGCGATTGTCGCGATGAATCCTCGCACCGGGGCGATCCTCGCTATCGCGGGGAGATCTCCAACGGTTCCCGACATTGAGTACCACGCCGGATTCCCAGCCGCGTCCCTGTTTAAGGTCGTAACTGCCGCCGCGGCCGTGGAGCAAGCTGGCATTGACACCAACTCCCTCATCGCTTTTCGAGGCGGGACGTACACACTTAACGAGTGGAACTATCTCCCCAATCCGCGCGCTGACCGTCGGATGATGTCGGTGGGAGAAGCGATGGGTCGGTCGTGCAATCCCGTCTTCGGCCATATCGGCTTGAAGTACCTAAACGGCTCTCTTCTCAATCGTTACGCCAACAAGTTCGGATTTAACCAGTCCCTTGATTTCCCCGCGCCACTCTCCCCAAGCTCGGCTTCGATTCCGCACGAGGATCCATTCGAGCTAAGCCGAACATCGGCGGGCTTCGGTCAGGTCAAAATTAGCCCGGTACACGCGGCGGCGCTCGTATCGGGAATCGCTAATGACGGCCTCCTTCCTCGCCCACAACTAATTGAGCGGATCGCGGACGCCGACGGTCGAACGATTGAGCAGCCTCGAACGGAGATCCTTCAAAGGATCGTGGAACCTGGCACCGCGCAATCACTCCTCGAAATGATGCGCAACACCACGACTATCGGCACCTCCCGGCGAGAGTTCATGCGCGGCTCACGTCCAACCTTGGGCAACATCGAGGTAGCGGCGAAGACTGGCACACTAAGCGGAACTGACCCTGTAGGACTGAACAACTGGTTCATCGCGGCGGCACCCATCAGCAACCCTGAGTTGGCGGTCGCTGTCATCACAGTGGACGCTAAACACGGCGCGAAGGCGTCTCATCTCGGAAGGCTCGTATTCCAGAAGTTTTTCCGGGTAGACCCACCGCCGATGCCGGCCGTAAAGTCGTCACCCCGTCGCAAGAAACACTACCGCTCTACCAAATCGTCCCACTACCACACCGCGGCTCTCAAGAGCTCGAAGGCGGCAAAGACGAAGCGCTCAAAAAAAGCCTCTAAACGCTCGTAGTGGTCACTCGGCCACCTCGAAGTCAGACCGGTTAATAGCGAGCGCCGCCCTTTCGGACATAGAGCTCCAAGACTTTACAGGCTTCATCCGCCAATACACCCTCTACCACTTCCATGGAGCGTTCCACTGGCTGTCTGTCGCGGAGCAGTTCAGCCCAGTTTGATGGCACTGGCCCCTCATCAAATCCCGCTATTGCGGTAGTTTGAGCGACCGACGTTCCCGTCACTAGTCGACTAATCCCTGACCACCACAGGTTTCCATAGCACTGAATACAGGGCTGAGAGCTGGTCAC
>CAIVDM010000155.1 GCA_903904735.1 uncultured delta proteobacterium | reverse complement strand
GGCGTCGATACTTACACAGCCTATACCTGTTGATTGTACTTCGCCTGTGAACTGACACGCTCCCTGGGTGCCAAGCGTGAGATAGCTCCGAAAGCGGCTCGTCGTGAAGCGAGAGGCGAGTTCGCATGCCTCAATTCTAACGGTATCAGCGCTCGTAAAAGAGCTCGAGACGATACGTGCCCGGTAACGTGGATCGACCTCGATAGCGCTCATAATGTCTGATTCAGACCTCGGCTGACTCGTTCCAGAAAGTCCCGATACGGGGTGTCTGCCGCCGTGGCGAAGGGTCAGAGACGAGCCAGAGTTAATCGTCAGCAACTCAGGAACGTGAGAGCGTTCAGATGTGGCCACAACACCCGTAAAGATGAGGGCGGTCTTTGTCGCCACTGCTCGTTGCTCAAGCTGATTTATTCGTGCGGCGAATACATGAGTAAAGCGCGCTACAAGTTGCGCGCTTACAAGTGTAACGAGCCCCGTTATAGCGAGGGCAACGAGACACTCCAAAAGCGAGAATCCAGCTGTGTTCTCTTTCATGGTATCACCGTGTATGAGTCGGTGTCGCAGCTGCAGACAATTTGACTCAGTCCGCTTGAGCATATGGGTTGTTCGCAGGGCGAAGCGATCTCGATATCCACGCGTGATGTAACACTCTGCGCCACGCTCGTAAGCTTCGTGATGCCGGCCGCCGCCATCATCGTGAGTGAACAGGCGATGAGCGCCTCGACGATCGAATATCCCTGTTCATTCCAGTGGGACGTTACACGCATTGGGTTCGAACCCTCCCACGCAGTGAAACTATCACCTCGCATATGCTCTTACCTGAACGCAGCGTAATAGTGGTGGGAGAGGCTGAGATGGAAGGATAGAGACGAATCTCTTGAGGTTGATTGTTACGGAGCTCTGGCGCGATCGGGGCTTTAAACGCCAGACGCTCGCGTTCGGTGCCATCGGCATTTTGGACTTTTGCCTTGGTGGGCTCGATTAAGATTGCCATTTCCCGCCGTGTCGCGAGGGCGTGACTATACGCTCGCTCTACAAGGAGCTTAAGTGAGGAGGCAGTACGGGATAGCTTGGCGTCTCGTTTATAGGCCGTGAATGAGTGAGCTGCCGCCGCAAGCCCGACAGTGATGATGCTTATGGCGACAAGCGACTCAAGAAGGGTAAATCCCGCTACCTCAGAGAAGGTACCTTTACTGTTCCTCGTGGTGCTCGTATCCATCCCGAGGATAATCGGGAATGCCCGAGCAAAGTTGCGTGGTGGCTGAATGAAAGGGCGGCTCGGGTACTCAAAAGCGCCCGAGCCGCTGTGTTGGCGATATCTCTTGCGTGAGTTGTCGACCTAGCGAGAGAACGTTAAATCCTCTAACGAGCGCAGGAATACGAGACGCTCCCGATCTTCTGGAAATTTCGCCAAGTGTTTTTGCATAAGTTCTTTTTTATCCCATTCCGAGACCGGATTAACATCGTTGGCGTCCGGAATTACGACGACTCGGCCGATCTGCGCTCCTTGATGCCCCTCTGTGGCGCCACTGTAGCGAGCCCGCAGGGCAGCGACGGCGCCGTTGGCTCGGTCCTCGACCATCCACATGTCTTTGGGGCTGATCCCATGCTCATCAACAAAGTGGCCCATGCCTAGTTCATAACAGAGAGGATCGGGCTTGCCGCGCCCCCCAAGTCGTGTGTCGTCGCAGCACACCCTTCGGTCTCGATTGTCTGGTAATATGTCATCGGCGCCGAGAACGTTTGACACTGAGTGTTTTACCAGCTCGTACGGCATGCCTGTGACGAGACCAAACAGCCTATCCGAGTTGCGGAATTCGTTTAGGTAGTCCAGGGCCCCTGGCTTCGGTTCTATGCGACCATCCGATGTCCACTCTCGCCACACATCTGCCCGAGCCTGGATGAAGAAGGGGACAAAGCTTTCGCGCGTATGCTGAGACCAGATGGGGCTCTGACCAAGGTCAAAATCCTTTGATGCCTTGTCATAGAGATCCATCGACATGATGTTATCTGGTTGACCGAAGGTGCTTCTCACAATCGCGAGTTGGTCGGGCGTTAACGCCGCTCTATCACAGATCTTAGCGACCGCCGCGATGATGCAGCCTTGAATGAATGGCTCTGAATAAAGGTGCACGCCGTCATTATCACTGGGGCACGCGGCCATGGTACGGGGAAGGACTAACTTATTCTGGTAATCATCGTTCTTGATCGTGAACATCTCGCCATCTCCCTATGATGAGTATTTTTTTTGCGTGAGTGCTTCTCGCTGAGAGGTAGGGTGCAGACACCCATCGCGCACTCATAAAGAGAGTATGACAGGAAGCTGTCCGCTACGTCGCATAGCGAGGTAAAGGTTTAAGATAGTAAACGATTAGTTTAATATGTGGGGTGCGACAGATAAGAGTTGATGACGCTTTGATAGATTAGCTCGATGGGGCTCATAGTAGCCTCGTCACAGCCTTGAGCTTACAGCGGAGCAAAGCTCCGCGGTCCAGTTTGTCGTGGCGACAGTCGAGATATAAAGGAGAATGAGCCATCGGACCGCGGAGCTTCTAGCTCAGCTCACAGGGCACCCCCGACACGGTTATGAGGTTACGACCAGTGTCTAGGGGCTGTGGGTATATGAGTGCTTTGCCGCGAGCTCTACCGAATAGCTAGAGGTGAGATAGGGCTAGTAGTCATTATCCCGCGGAGGCAGCGGCTCATCGGGCAAGCCAAGCAGCGCGCGAAATCGCTGCCGTAAATACACCTCCATGGCGTCGACCACGCCGTTACAACGAATGAGACTATCGATGACGTTCGCGACTTGGCGCTTTGTGACCTCGTCGAGCACGTTTTTAAGGATGCTCGCTTCCTCTGAGCTGCTTCGCATGCTCATGAGGGCTGACTTCGCTTTGGTTATAACCCCTAGAGCTTGTTGATCAGAGATTTTAAAGATCGATTTGAGACCGTTGACGATAACGGTCTTCTCGAATTTATCGACCATGTGATCTGACGAGGCGATTTCGAGGAGGACGATCGCGGTAGCAAGCGGAACATCGACTCGTTGTTGAGACGAGTTCTTCGACTTGAGCGCCTTCATCTGTTGGATCAGCGCGTCGGAGGAGAAGTTGTTACCCGAGGAGTTGTTGAAGTTGTTCATGAGATATTCAGTTACGCAGTCGTATCGCTGTTATGAGTATCTCACGGCACTGTGTGCGTTTGCGAGGTTAACTATTCAGAAGCGACGAGGCGGGATAGGCGCGATTCGCGTAGGTGCTTGAAAATACGAAGGGCGGGAGTCTCTTTCGGCTCGTAACGCGGCGTGTGCGGAGCCACGCCTTCCCAGTTGTGGTGCGAGGATGTATTGGGGAGGGCGGGGCTCTGTACCCGCCCCAAAGAATGTTGCGAGCCTTAAAAGTGGTCGCGATGCGTAGCGCAGCGTGTGCGGAGCCACGCCCTCGCGGTTTCGCGCGTGAGTATGTTTTTCAATGCCCCAGCTGTTCTCGTCAGCCTACGTTGGCAAGAGCGAAGCCCAAGGTCGCGCAATAGGTTGGGTTGAATACACGCGCGAGAGAGGAGGGGACGTTGTGAAGCTCAATGGGCTCAGCACCGTCTTTCTTACGCAGTTTCGCGGCCATGAGCACGCAGTATGCGCCAGCGGTGGAATCAGCGTCTAAGTCTTTGAGGTTAACAACGATTTTTTTGTCGGTGCCGAGATCCTTCAAGTAATCTTGGAGTAGCTGACCATGGTCGCCTCTGATGGGCGCTATGACGGTTACGGTTACCGTATCGCCGCTGGTGACAATATTGATGAGATGGTCCAAACGTGGAGCGGGAACGGTAGCTCGTTCGGTGGGTTTATGTAGCTCTCGAATGTATTCAGCTAGCTTCTCTAAGATCTCCTTAGCCGGTCGTTCATTGAGTGACTGCTCGGGCGAATCCTTTTGGACCTGCCAGGAAAACCGACCGCCAGCGGATGAAGTTCCGTCAGGATCAATGAGGCGCATGGTGATGAGTTTTTCAATTCCATCCTCGGTGGTTACGAGAGTTCGATTGCCGGCATTTCTATGCGCTATGAGAACGCCAACCACTGACTCATCTAATCTGTGACACTGCCGAGTGTCGACGGTCGCTGCCTTGTCCGCGGGGATCTCGTGAAGTGCCTTGCTTAGGAGCGTCGCGCTAAAATCCCCACCTTCTTTGACAATGAGGCGAAAGTGTCCTGCTGCGTCTTGAGTAACGTCGATCAGTTCTCGGACTCTGTCTACGGTTGGATTGCGTATTTCGACTGTGGTGTCCATATGCGAACCTCCTAGTGCCACCCCGATAAAGGAGTATGGCGTCACGATACCCGTGTTATGCGGCCTAGCGAAGAGAAAATATCATCTCTGATCGCTGAGAGTGGTCGTGTTATCCCCAACAGAGAGGAGTAG
>CAIVDM010000154.1 GCA_903904735.1 uncultured delta proteobacterium | reverse complement strand
TGCCCTGCGCCATCAGCACCTCAATCTGCCTTAACTTGGAAACAATCTGTTCCGCACCTAATCCACGTCTCGCCATCTTCGGCTCCTTTTGTCAGCGTCAATTCTCTCAAATCGACCGGTACAAAAAAAGCCGTCAGGTCAAGCCAATATACAAAAATTAACGGGCAGACATTATCGAGATGATTTCATTTCGAGATGATTTCCGTCTGATATTGTCTCTATGAGTTGTTATATCGCGACTGGGTTAGGGAATCCGCCCCGTTATCTGATGTTGTGGTCCAGGAAGTGAAAGAGACTCCGCAAGTCACTTTCGCGGACTACCTGATAGGACGCGTAGTCCATTAGCGCGTGAATGCGCACCAGCCGACGCAACAGATAGGTGTTGATGGTAAGCGCGATACAGCCAAGTATGAAACTGACCGGTGTAATCGCGCCCACAAGCAGGCCGCCGAACAGAAAAGAAATGAGGCCCATCAACAATGTTGCAAGAAATACGATCTCGAACTTACGAGTGTCGATTTCGCCGTACCGCTTAAGCATATAGTCTCCAGCTCTCAGAGGATTCTTAGTGAAACGTTGCGCCACGGTCATTCACGGCGGACGCAAATCCGGCCAACGCCTTCAGCAAATCCCCATGGACCGGCGCAATGTTCCCGATCTCCCCGCCAGTGCGCGGTTTTTCAACCGTTATTGCTCCCAAATGATGTGCTTCTTCGAGCTGAAGATCGCTCAGGGCTTCGTACATCAGTAGGAACAAAACGTCGGCATCTAGCTCGGGGTAAGTGCCGGCTCTTACACGCCGTAAAAACTCTATCCCTGAGAGCTGACGAAAATTTGATCCGCAAAGTATCAGAGTAACGGGTTCGCTTACCGTACCGAGCCACCTTAGCAGTGCCTCGGGGGATGAGAACGCCCGTACAAAAAGCGAGCCCTGACTCAAGAGGCAGAAGAGCCGAGATCGGACTAAGGAGATGGGCTCAACAATGACGATCATGAGCAACGAGGATTTCAAATGGGAAGTGATCATGTGTGACTGTCGCCATTGTCCACCTCCTCGAACCGAGCTGCGAGAAAAAGAGTGTAAATTATTCTTAAGTGCTCGGCGTTTGCTCGTCGGCCGATGGTCCATCGCGTTCGGGCGTCAGTTGTCCTTGGACAGCAAGGTTCACCAAAGCCGTCGTGACGTCTTGCCGAGGAAACGCCCAATCGGCGCCTAATGCTCTCGCGATTTCCAGAAACGATGGCCCCCCCGCGAACTTGCCGAGTGAGCCCCCGCCCGAATAGGCCACGATTTTAGGAGGGAGGTCCAATCGACGCGCTTCGATGATAAGCTCGATTCCATCCATACGCGGCAGAAGAATATCGGTTACCAGTATGTCGAACTTCTCGCGCTTCAAAGTGGCTACGGCGTCGAACGCATTGCGGGTGACGACGGTTTCGGACAGGAACGACGACACGAGAGTGTCGCCGATCACGCGCCCCATAATGGCGTCATCATCACAGATGAGTATTTTGCAGACGCGTGAATTCGTGGTCAGCAAGTCACCCATCCCTTACATTCCTTGCTTCGCGGAGTAGCGGGAGGATCTCGCCATGATCGATTTATAGAGTGAACCAGCGGAAACAATTGCGCCGCTATTCAGCCGCGCGCCGGGAATCGACGTCGCGGGGCCGCAGATGAAATCCGCTCCTGCTGCCAAGGTGGCAGTCAACGCATGCAAAGACCCTACCCCCAAAACCATGGTAGAAAGTCCAAAGTCATGCGCGCTTGAAATCAGCTTCGCGAGCTCCTTTTCTCGATTTGCATGACCCCTCACACCGACTGCATTGAAGTTGATGGTGATCGCCCTGATGCCGATTGACCGTAAGCGTCTGCTCAAATCCTCAATACGATAAGTGCGCAACATGACCTGGTTGATCGCATTGGAGAGACTCCGAACCTTCTCGAGCAGAAGATGGCTGGGATGGCCTCTTGGGACATCAACGAGTTCGATCGTCAGGCGCTGTGCGACCTGAGGCTGCAGCTCCTTGATCTTCCGAAGAAGAGCATAAAACTTGGTCGGCCGTCGCAAGGCCTCATAATTTACAGGCAAGATGAAGGCGCTCACGGCGGTGGTGCCCTCGTCCTCGGCGGTGATGCTTGCGATTCGCGTTAGCGCGGCATCGACCTCGCTAGCTTCTTCCGCGCGGCGCCAGCGCCCAGTTTCATCTTTAAACCCATAGATCAGCCCGCCTACGTAAGCCTCACGGCTTACATTCCATAAAGGCGCTACGCACAGGTCGTGTGCCGATCCAAGGTACCTTTGAAAATCGCTGGGAATCCTGGACGGAAAAAGCCGCAGCCTCGACGGTGTAGCTGCCTCGGCTTTTGACAACATGATTAGTACCCACCCTGACAAGTCACCTTGCCGAGCTTACGGCAGGCAACGCCGCTGCTCGCCAGGAGGTTTGCAAAGATTTGTTACGGCAACGGCTTCCAGCCCCTACTTCCCGGACCGTCGGGATCAAGTGGTCACGCACCGACAACTTACAACTCTTAACAACCGCCAGCGTGAGGGTGTGCGACTTTCAGGCAATAGTTACCTGCATAAATTCGTACTCGCACAGCCGACGCCGATACGCAGAAGCACTTCAGGTTAGGCAATGATATTTTCGCTTTTTTCGCTTTTCAGAGCAGGTCCCAGTTCGGCAGAGGCTCGGCAGGAGCCGAACCAGGAACCTGATACTCGCTTTGTGATCGAGAAACTGGTCCTGTCGCGGGAGAAGATTGCGCTGCCCTCCTACGTTCTCAGCGGTACGCCGGATTCATCTGGGAAAATTAAGCCTGCTCTTCTCAAATTTACGCGGCTGCGCATCGTTGTGCGCAACATCGCTGAGGAAAAGCAAGTTTCAGTTCTCGGGCAGCGTGCAGGGACCGTCTTACGGCTTGGCGCATATATCGCAAGCGAAGTCGAGAAAGTGCCAGCATTCCTATATCCGAATGGACGCGCCACTACGGACTGGGTGCGGCTCTGGAAATCTGCCCTTGATGCGACGTTCAAAGAGCACCGGGATGGCCAATGGATAAAGATCTTCGTTAGTGGAGAGTGCGTATTTAGCTCGAATGAGTCTTATCGATACTATGACGTTATGGAGGGACTGGCCGGGGGCGCGGAACTCACGTCTGAGTTGGTTGAGGCGGCTGCTGGAAACGTTGTCGGTCAAGGCAACGTCGTGCCCGCCAAATATACCGGTCAGACTTATCTAGCCATCGGCCGCAGTGGCAGTAATTATCGCGGCGCAGTCTTGGATCGCCACGACAAGCACAACAGGTCGTTATTTGCTTATGCTCCGATGGTTAATCGAACGTCTCATTCACTTAAGCTGAGTCGTTTTAGCAACTTTTGTGCGGATGTCCTTGACGCCCTTACTATTCGGACGACCATTGCCGGCATGCAGCAGCTACCGAAAGAGCAGCGCGAGACTCATAATGACTTCTTGTTGGACGCCGCCACATTTCAGAAAAACACACTGGCGAGAATAGTGGGCTTTGAGCGGAGCCAGCACGTCGTGTTTCGACCGGAGCGTCCAGAATTTGACTAGGTGCCCGACTTCACGGCGGCAGTAGGAATTCGACTTCCAGGTGGTCTGCTGTTGACCGCGCCGACAATCTCCCACCGTGACCATCTGCAACCTGCATTGCGAACTGCAACGCCAAATCCAGTTGGAACAGCCCATCTCTGCCGAATCTACTCGGAGCGGCAGTCATCGTTCTCGCGCTGTGAGGCATATTGAACGAAATTGTAAACCCGGCACCGGGGCTATCCGCTTCAGACCCCGAAGCTGGCAGAAGTCTCACCACGCTCTCGCTTTTCGAATATTTTATCGCGCTTCGCATGAGCGACCGCAAAGAGACTTCGACCAAGTTAGTATCG
>CAIVDM010000153.1 GCA_903904735.1 uncultured delta proteobacterium | reverse complement strand
GCAGAAGCCTGATGGGCTCACGATCATTCATCAACACGAGATAATCGAACGGATGTCAGGACTCGAGCCAAGGGATTTTCCCGGTATCGGTCCGCGCATGGAGGTTCGCTTTCATGAGCGTGGCTGCTTCACCGCGCGGCAACTTTTTGAGCTGACCGAGCGCGAGATGCGTTCAATCTGGGGTGGGGTAGTGGGGGAGCGCTTCTTTAGCCTTATTCGTGGTGAGGATCTTCCCGAGAGTGAGAGCGCGCGAGGCTCGATAAGCCACTCCAAAGTGCTCGCTCCAGAGAGTAGGACCCGAGAGGCGGCGTGGCCGATCGCTGTGAGGTTGCTCACGAAAGCGTGCGTGCGGTTGCGAAGTGAAGGTTTTTACGCCAAGGAGTTGTGGCTTTCCTTAACGTTTCTAGACCGTGATCCAGAGCGGCGTAAGTGGCATCAGAAAGCGAAATGCTTTGAGACTCAGGATAGTTTGAAGATGGTCGAGGAGCTTGAGCGCATGTGGAGCGAAATGCCTCGTCGTACGATGCTCAAGGTTGGCATCGCTCTCTCAGGACTCGTTCCAGCTAGCCAACATCAGCGACCGCTCTTTGAGGACATGAAGCGCGAAGCGCTTATGAGCACCCTCGACGCCGTAAACGGAAAGTTCCGAGATGGCACCGTGTATGTCGCTGACGCTCACGCAGCGATACGCACAGCGACAAACTCTATCGCGTTTCAGCGGATTCCTGGAGAAGAGGAGTAGGAGAGAGAATACGACAAGCGTCGATTGTTTCATTCATGATTAACGTACGAAGTCTGAGCGGTAGAGCGTCGAGGTGCCCTGGTCGTAGTTAAATGGCCACTATGGGTCACGGATCCCCGTTACAACTGCTTAAAAGCTCTATCCGCGCATTTCGTAGCCCTGCGGCAAAGCTACGTTTTCAAAGCTCAAAATTAGAACCAATCAAAGGGAAGACGCATTTAGGGCTTAAGTTGAGAGTAAGACAGGCCGATGTTTAATGCATGATGGGATTGAAATGGTTAACGAATAGTGAGCGGCCTCTGAGTTGTTTTATCTACCGAGGGCTGCAATGCCTGGGCCTGTTAACGTTATGTATTACGCATTCTTGGCTGCCTTTTGCCGCGAGTGTGCAAGCTCAGCAAATAGCTGAGGGCGGAGACACCGGCGACACACATAATCCACCTGACCCGATACCAACGCCACGATGTCAGCTCTATGAGCTGAGTTTCCAGCATGTGCAATCAGCGTCTCGCAAAAGTGAGAGGGCCTGGTTCGACCAGACGAGGGCGCAGGATCTGTCCTGCATGACCAACCTCTATGCCAGCTTGAATAAGTCTCACGACCCGAGACAGCTTTCTGTAAGCGCTAATTATACCGGGGGCCTTTGGAAAGGTTTGCTTGAGAAGGTGGGCAGTGATCCGGGCACGAACAATGACAAAGTCTATGAATCGAACAAGAAGTACATCGATTGTACCGGAAAGTGGCGCTCTCCACGCGGGGACCGGCACAACGCCCACTTTATGATGGGAGGCGGACAGAGAGGAGGGAACAAAGGACAGAAAACTCCTGGGTGCAACCAAGGAAAGCTGTTTTTAAACAGTCTGTGTGAGATGCAAGAGGTGGCTAACGTCAAGGAAAGTGTAGGCGATTGCTATATGACCTTAAAGGCGGAGGTCGCTTCCCCGATCTCCTTGGTGTGGTCAGAGGACTACAAAAACGAGCCCAGCACAGTCGTTAACTTCAAGCTCAATCCACACTCACAAAGCTCGAAGTGGATGTGGCGAGCCTCGGAATCGTTACCACTTCTCGTTCATGATTCAGAGAACAAAGGAGATATAACTTCGGCGTCACAGCTGTTTGGAAATTGGACCCGTGGTGGAAAGCAAGTGAATCCACCTGTTCAATGGACGAATGGATATGAGGCGCTCGCGACATTCGACAAAAACGGTGATGGAGCGGTCTCAGGTGATGAACTTTCAGAGATATCGCTCTGGTTTGATAAGAATCGCGATGGCGTCTCACAAGAGGGCGAGGTGAAGCGGGCAACGAGTGCTGGAGTCACGCATTTATATCTCAAGGCGGACCGGGAAGTTGATGGCGGCCCATTCGCTACCAAGGGTTACACCAGGACGGAAAACGGAGTCGCGAAGGACGGCAGTTCGTTTGACTGGATTGAGAAGGAGGCATCATCCTCGGACACAATAGCTCTTGGGGGACTCAGTGACCCGGGAGATGTTTCGTCGACTAATTCCTCTCAGCCACAAAGCGAGTCAATGGGAGTGAAAGCCACGCAGGCGGCGACAAGCGCATCCAGCAAACTGTTTGGTCAGTGGGTCCTAGAGGTCGCGGACAACAAGGATTCAGGGGGAGTGCTGATCTTTGAGCCCGATGAAGAGGGAATAGCGGGATTAGCTCTAAAACCGAACGGCTTGCGTGACGTCAAGAACGTGGCGGCTGAGGTGGCCTTCTCTCATTTTGTCGCCAAGACAGACGTAAATCGCGCAGGTGATTTAGAGGTGGCCTTCTTAGTGGAAGGGGTTTCAGGCGCTAGCCTGCGCAACGTAGCTACTCTCTCCGCCGACGGAAACACCTTAGAGGGCAAGACGGTGGTCAGCAGATCGACGCTGGCTAAGTCAGGAAAATATGAATACACGTGGCGAGCTCGGCGGATGTAGCGCCTTTCTCTTTGGTGTCGTCGGCGACGTATGATTGCACCGCCATAGAGAGCGAGGCTCGGAATAAATTTTTATGGAGATGCGCTTTGCCAGCGATACACGACAAATCGCTCATCGTGTATACCCCAGGCCTTGCGTGGACTCTCCCATATCTTTGTCAGACCTAAGGCGCCGGGGTTTGAAATCGCCTCATTGGACAGAAATAAGAACGAGGCATGTCCTTGGACGTTATGAAGCGAATCTTTCGCGTGGAGGAAAGCTTTTGCCGGTGATAAAGAAAAGCTGCGCGCGTAGGTTTTATCCCAGAACATATGAGTTCCCCATTGATCGATCCCCGGATACCAAAGTTTCGTGGAGGAGGGAAGATAACCGAGAATTGCTGAGCAGAGTGGCGCCGGTCGACAAGCGATAGGTTCCTGAAGGAGGTTGTTCTCCGTCAGATATCGAGCCGTTGCGCCGGCTTCAGTAAAGGGACTTTTGACCTCGCT
>CAIVDM010000152.1 GCA_903904735.1 uncultured delta proteobacterium | reverse complement strand
CCAAGATAACGCGCCAACGATCGGGTCGTTGTTTCTCTGGGGGAAGAGGAGTGGTTAGTTGGTCGATGAAGCGAAACGCCACAGAGTCGGGACCAACCCCATCCGCCGTGCCATTCGAGAGTATCACCTTGGTGAGATGAATTTTTCTCTCGCGGATCTCCTTCAGATTTACCTTTGCCGTGATCTCCTTAAAAGAGAGCTTCGCGACTCCGTGCTCCATGATACGCACGTTTCGCGCGCGTCCCCCCAGGCGAGAGAATGATAGAGAAAATGAATCGAAGGCGAGAGAGCAGTCGCACGCCGCGTGTACTTCATCCTCTAGGGAGTCCACGATTTCATTGGTGAGCCAGTGCTTGAAGATGAGTACAAGGAGACCTACGGAGAGCCCGACAAAAAGACCCGTGAGCGCCAACGTGTTTCCTGAAGGTCTTCTCATGTGTAGCGATTCGAGCAGGGAGGCGCGCCTCCCCGCGATAGAGCTGGAGGCGCTGAATTATTCGCCATTTATACAACTACTTTCAGCAAGTTAGCATAGTATTTTCGAGGGGCGGATAACAACAGCAATACACGCTATTTGCCTTTAACGACCCAGTAAAAAGAGGGTAGGGATCTTCGCGGGCGGAAGCGGCTCATGACGCCACTCCTCAATTGAACTGGTTCGGATAAGTTCCGATGGTGTGGTCACCCCTTGAGCCACGCAGAGTAGAGTCTCAGGGTGGCACATTGACACTATTTCGCCGTAAAGTCGGTGAGAACGATACGGGGTGTCCATGAAGATCTGCGTTTCTCCAGAGCTTCGAGCCTCCTGATCCAACCGTTTGATTTCGCGTTCTCGAGCGGGATTTTCAACGGGAAGGTATCCTCTAAAGCGCCAACATTGACCATTGAGTCCAGACGCCATGAGCGCCAATATCATGGAGCAGGGCCCCACGAGCGGCACCACTTTCACGCCCAGCTGATGCGCTCTTCTGACAGCATCACTCCCTGGATCCGCCACTGCTGGACAACCTGCCTCCGAGATTATCCCCATATTAACCCCTTGGGCTAGCGGACTCATGAGCGCAGCCAGTTCTGAGGGCTTTGTGTGCTCGTTTAAAACCCCGAGACGTAGCTCTCTGATCTGGATATCGGGAGCGAGAAGCTTAATGATTCTTCGCGCGCTTTTCTCTTCCTCGACGAGAAAGTATTTCAGCTCCCGAACGACCCTACTGACAAGTGGTGGAAGGGAGCTGTCGACGGGAGCTTCGCCGAGTAGATTTGGGATTAAGAAAAGGGTCGCGCCGCGGTTCGAGTGAGCAGCCGGCAGCATCGTTCTTACTCTCGGACCGCGATGTCCGCGGTGTGCTTCCACGCATGATATGAGCTTCGCACGAAGGGGCCTGACTCAACGAAGCGGAATCCTCGCTTGAGTCCTTCTTCCTCGTATTCTTTGAATTCCTCGGGCGTAATGAACGCTCGAACGGGCAACTGTTTGGCGCTCGGTCGAAGGTATTGACCGATCGTCATCACGTCAATCCCGACAGATCGCATATCATCCATGACACTCAGCACTTCATCCTTAGTCTCACCGAGCCCAACCATGATGCCTGACTTGGTTACGGTGGACGGATCTATCTCTTTTGCCCAGCGGTGTATGGAGAGAGAACGAATGTATCCGGCACCAGGGCGTACTTTTTTGTAAAGTCGGGGAACTGTCTCGATGTTGTGGTTCAAGACGTCAATTTTAGCGCTTAAAATCGTCTCTAAATCCTGGCGACATCCTTTCAGGTCGGGTATGAGCAGCTCCACTTTACAGCCGGGCGCGTGCGTTCGAATAGACGCGACAGTCTTGAGGAAATGACTCGCCCCATTATCCGCCACGTCATCACGATCAACTGAGGTAACGACGGCGTGTTTTAGACCAAGCTCTTTGACCGCGACCCCGACTCGTTCGGGCTCGTTAGGATCAAGCGCCACTAGTGTTTCGGAATTTCCTTTCTTGACCGAGCAAAAGTGACACTTTCTCGTGCAAAGCTCACCCATGATCATGAACGTCGCTGTGTGATGCGACCAACATTCCCCGATGTTGGGGCACATGGCTTCCTCACACACGGTGTGTAGATTGAGATCCTTGACGATCTTCTTGGTCTCAAGATACTCCGGCGAGCCCGGTGCTCGTACCTTTAACCAGGAGGGCTTTACGATTGTTGTCGCGTTGCGCGGAACCTCTACCGCCATAGGACTCCTCCTTAGGTACGTTTTAACGTCTACGCCATGAGAAGCGCCGGAATCTCAAGCGCGTCCTTAAAGTGCTTGAGGAACGTGCTTGCCATGACTCCATCGATAATGCGGTGGTCTACGGACACAGTGACTTTCATGACGTGTCCGATGACGATCTGTCCGTTTTCTACCACGGGCTGTTGTTTGGTCGAGCTGACCGCCAAAATCCCACCCTGGCCAGGATTGATGATCGCCGTGAAGTTTTCCACGTCAAACATACCCATATTCGAGATGCTAAAGGTGCCACCCGAGAGATCGCTTGAGCTTGGTCGACCCGCGCGCGCGCGGTCGATCGCCGCCTTCGCCTCGAACACGACATCCTTAAGCGATAGCGTGTCGACTTCTTTGAGAACAGGGATAATGAGTCCTCCATCGAGCGACGTGATGATGCCGATATTGATCTGGTGTGGCTGATAGAGCTGTCCGTCACGCATAGCCGCGTTCACGGCTGGCACGTGCTTGAGTCCGTACGCCACTGCCTTAATGACGAGGTGGTTGAGTGAAACTCCCTTGTAGTCAGCGCGTTCCTTGAGCGCCTCTCGTAGGCGCATCGCCTCGCCCATGTTAACCGAGGTGGTTACATAGAAATGAGGCGCGGTGGTGACGCTCTCCTGCATACGGCGCGCGATAGTGTCGCGCATACGAGATAGTGGGGTGAGAGTGCCGCCCGTTACCTCAGTTTGGATCGCCGCGGGCGCCGCGGTAGGTGGTTGATATCGTGCTACTTGAGCCGTGTCAGCGACGGCGGAAACGCCTTCGCCAGCGGCGGCTTCCACGTCCCGGCGAACGATTCGTCCATGTGGGCCGGTGCCTTGAACTCCCGCAAGATTTACCTGGAGCTGTTCCGCCACCTTTTTAGCGAGCGGACTTGCCTTAACGCGCTCTTGAGATGTGACTAGGCTCAGTGGAGCCGACTGTGTAGGGGCGATGGTCGCCGCTGGAGCGGGGGCTACCTGCGATGCTGCTGATACGCTCGGGGCAGCAGGAGCCGGTGCCGCGGTTGATGAAGCCGAGGATGTCCCAACAGCTTCGCCGGGCTGGCCTATGACAGCGATTACTTCGCCCACCTTGGCGTTTGAGCCGGCGGCTACCATGATCTTCAAGAGTGTTCCGTTAAAGAACGATTCAATCTCTAAGTTAGCTTTGTCGGTCTCAACTTCAGCAAGGATATCTCCACGCTTGACAGTAGCGCCTTCCGCTAGACGCCACGAAAGGATCTTTCCAGCGCTCATGGTGTCACTTAGTTGAGGCATCTTAATGTCAGTCGCCATGCGTAACCTATGTCTTTAAAAATCTCGTTCAAGGGAACGTTATAATCCAAAAGGCGAGGTAAGTACAAATCCGGACCAGAGTCGTTAAACATTCACAACATGGGTTGATAGTTTCAAGCTACTTGGGGTACAAAACGGGGCGCCGTGAGGTCGGTGACCATGGTCCGATATCTTCACGTCCCAACCAAAAAAAGTGAGTGGAACGAATAATCTACGCTTGATGATATCTTGCGTCAGACTTGCCTTCCGGAATAGGGATTTTTTCCCGCGTCCGGATCGGTGTCGATAATGGCTCCACTCCTCGTGATGGTATTGGCTTCGGCGCGTAGGAATGGCTGGGTGATTCAAGGCTGAGTCACCAGACGCGGCAAAGAACACATTCTTCGTTTTGGAAGATAGCAATCGATCGCAGAGCAAACGATCGACGCTTGGAGACTGATTTTGACAAGTCACAGTAATGCAGTAGAGAAAGATGACGTGCTAAGTGAGGCACCCGATACATCTCCGGTTGAGCCGAATGGGGCGATAAAAGTTACCCCTAAGGTCGCGACTAAGGTGAATAGATTGCCGGGATATCGAGAGGTAAAACCTCTCTCGCAGTTCGACGTGCGGCGGTACTTAGGAGAGCGATCTCGTGAGCTACAGAGTTTTATCGCTCCGCTTGAGGAGGATATTCGTCGCGCGCACCGTTATCGCTCTAGAGAGAAAAAGCATTCTCCCGTCGCGCAGGCGAAGGTGGCGGATCTCGTGCTGAGAGTCGTCCGTGATATCGCGCATCGTGAGACCGGAATCTTCAATCTAGAGCCGCATGTGCCGCAACTCTTGAGCGCCCTCTACGCTGGGTCTGTGGAGGTTGGAATCGTAAGTGGTCTTGTTCGGCGCGCACAGAAGATTTTAGCCGCGCGTGATGTCGCGGAGCGTTCGCGGGGTTCCCGCAGGGCGGAGGATTCAGACCGCGGTCGCGTTAGCGGCTACGACATCAGCCGTGAGCTCGATGAGCTGAATATGCTGCTCAAGTGGTACGTACGTCGAAAGATGAGTTTGGCCTCCTTGGAGATAGAGATCAGTGGAAACGCCACGATGCTCGACTCTGACGGCGCTGTGCTGCGAGATGAGCATGACGCGCTGTATGGTCTTGAAGTGATGCACGATCAGCAGGTGTTCGGGACGAAGGGATGTGTCCTGGCGTGCGGTTTGCGTCTCGTGGGACGAGATGGGCAGCCGTTATGGCTACGCGTCGGAGTGCGTTGTCACGGAGAGCCGATCGTGGTTCGTTCCGATTGGTCGAGCTGGACAGATCCGGGAAGTGGTGAAGCTCTTGAAGTTATCGCCAGAGAGCTCCCGTTCTGTTCTCTTGTGCCTGTGCGACCAAACGCGCAAAGACTCATCATCGATGAGGTAATGGCATTTGTACCGTATGCCGCCTTAGAGTTGCCAGTTGGTCGTAGTGATGTGGAGTTTGTCATCTCGGTTATTGATAGCGATGGCGAGGAAATTCTCGTCACGACTCGGCCCGAAAGTATCTGCGTTCCTCGACGCGATAGCGTGTCGTTTGTGGCACCAGCTCCGCATGCCGCCGGAATGTGGCCGCATGACGTTGTTTCGGGCGACAAGATTAGTGAGCTGTCGGTCTCCAGTGGCTTTAAAATGGTGGCGGGATGGGAGCGGCACTCCGTGTCGGTTCAATTTGATCTCTCGCTTTTTATGCACGCCGGTGAGAGCGTGATGTTGGAGTGTCGTTTTGTCGATAAGAAGGGCGACATCGTTGAGCTGTCATCGCTCGGTATCCCCTTCGTGGCATCTGAGTTAAATGTGCCGGTAGAGTCAGTCTCGTCGTATCGGTATCGACGTGTGTTGCACCCTAAGGGAGCTTGGGCGTTCTATCGGGGGTTATCGATTGATATCCCCGTGGAGTTCCTGTTGCTAGAGGCGGGAGCGCATGAATTGACTTGTGAGTTAGTGATTGCCTCATCGGATGACCGAGTGTTGGCCGGCGATATGGGGCGCGTGTCAGTTCTCGTTCCGGATCGCACTGAACGTATAAATGGTGAAGCGACGGAAGTAGGAAAAACTACGGCGCCCGTGATTCGGGGAGCGTTCGCCACTGCGCTTGATCTGGAGTCCATCGAGGTAGATGCGAGCTGGGACTTCGGCGGACAGGAAAGCATTCGAGTGGAGGCGACTTTTTCGCCACACAACGCGGGACGCCGAATCGCGGACCTCGCGGCAGGCAGGGTCGGGGAGCTCTTTTCGCCGTATCGGGTGGAGATATCGCTAGAAAGAGAGGATGGACACGTCTTGCTACAGGCGTTTACGGATCCTTTAGGCATGAGTTTCAGACCCGTAACTCGATCTGTCTGCGTTGAAGGGCATGCCGGCGCCCTTGAGCACTCAGTCGTGGCGAATTTCTCCAAAGATGAAGTTCTCGGATGGTCAGTTGGGCTCGAGGGAGCTCGAGTTGGGTCGAAGAATAGGCTTTTTGCGCGCGTAACGGCTATCACTCCGGCTGGAGAAGTACTTGTTTCGCAACAGAAAGAGTTTTTTGTGAAGCTGGTCACCTCTGGAGGTCGACAGGTTATTGAGATTCTCGATCCAGCGCCCGTCATTGTTGATGTTGTGGCCTACACCTACGCGCAAGCCGGCAAACTATCCGTGCGCGCTTTGGTGAATGTCCCCTTCGGAGAGTTCATGGACGAGGGATTAGACGTGCACTGCGCGCTCGTGAGATCAGATGGAAAACGGGAAGTCTTGTCGAGCAAGATGATTGGTTCGCAACAGAGCGCTGTATGGACTCGTCAACAGATGGGACTAAGCCAGTTCTCTGTGGTTTTCGAACACCCTAGTCGGGATCTGGCGGACACTCAAACACCATCGATAGAAGTGTCACTACACTCTGCTATGGGCGAGGAACTTCATCGAGTGACACAGGCTGTTCGTTCGTCTGGAGTACTGTCTGATACTGAGATAGCGGCGGCGGAATCGGAGAGTGACTCGAGCGGCAGCTTGAGCACAGAATCTGATTTCCCGGATATGGATCCAATGGGGCCGACGCGAGGCTCTAAGAAGGGACTCTTGTCGCGGTTGCTTTCAGGATTTACATCAGAAGCTGAAATGTAACACATCCAGTGATCAGGGAGTTGAAAGTCGCTCATCGCAGAGCGGACAGCTACCATAATCAACGAATACGATCGGCACGGGATGTTTGCACCGCCCGCAAAATCCAATAAAGAAGCGCCTCTCTGGCTTGAGCATTGTCATAAGAGTGGCGCTAACGAGGAATCCCACGAGGGTAGATAGTGTGGCTTTATCGGCCGTCGCGCCTAATGTTAACAAGAGGCTCACGGCCCGGGCGAACATTATGGGCGCCCCAAGTATCGTGACGAGCTGCGCCTCCCACTGAGATATATGAGACCAAGGGGAGTTCTTGAATAGTTCGTGAGAGGCCTTTTCCTTTTCGATGGCGTGCTTAGCGCTTTTAATCGCGCCCAATACGAGAAAGGCCACAAGCACGAGTGCCGCCACATTATCCACTCTGCCGACCATGAGAGGTTTGAGCACGAGCGCTATCAGCAATAACGCCAGGAAGATCCCGCGAAAGCGCTTCGTTTTGCCCTCGAGCGCCGCTTTATTACCTCGTCTAAGCGCGCTGACTCGATTGCATATCGAAACTTGGTTGAGAAAGGGAATGGTGAGCAGCGCACAGAGCAGCGCCCCTTGTTCGGCGATCGCCTGTGGGAGGATTGGATGAGGAAGCGACCACAGCAGTGGATCGATGAGGAGCGAGATCGCGACGACTTTCCAGAGCCTAGTCAAAATTGAGTGAGGACCCCGACGAGAAGCTGGGGACGAAGGTTGGTGTTTCAATTTTTGTGAGGTTCGTAGTACCGTCATCCTCGTGGATCCTTTTTCACATACCCGCTCAGGTACATCGCCTGGTTCCTCACCGGAACCCCACTACCTCTCTGTCACGGACGCGACACGGCTGATCAACGATATACTTGAGAGCGAATTTCCGCAGCTTCTTTTTCGGGGGGAGATTTCCCAGATTACCGTAGCCCAGAGTGGGCACATATATTTTACCGTAAAAGACGAGGGCGCGCAGCTGTCGTGCGCAATGTGGGCGGGGGTAGCGCGGACGTTACCGGTAAAACCGAAGATAGGCATGGTGGTCCGTTGCCATGGAAGGCCGAACGTCTATGCCCAATCGGGAAGATTTCAAATCATCGTTCATAGATTGGTGGAAGACGGTGAGGGTGAGTTACAGCGCCGATTCCAGGAGCTGAAGCGTCGTTTGGAGCATGAGGGGCTATTCTCACCCGATCGAAAACGTCAGCTGCCGTTTCTCCCTCAAGCGGTCGGTATAGTGACCTCAAAAACCGGCGCTGTCATCCACGACATGATGGTAAAGATTCGCGAACGGTTTCCTTCGATGGTCGTATATCTCGCTGACACTCGAGTGCAAGGAGAAGGAGCGGCGCGCGACATAGCTGACGCGATTCGACGACTAGACCGCTCTGGGTTCGTGGACGTCATTATCGTGGCTCGGGGTGGAGGGTCGCTTGAGGATCTCTGGGCGTTTAACGAGGAGGAGGTTGTTCGGGCCGTGTTCGCGTGCTCGCGGCCTATAATCTCCGGGGTCGGTCATGAAGTGGATGTAACTTTATGTGATCTAGCGGCGGATGTTCGCGCGCCCACACCCACAGCCGCCGCGGAGATGGTAGTTCCACGAGTTTTGGATCTGTTAGCGCGCGTAGCTGAGCTGGAGAGAAGGCTCGTTCAGACGGACCGTTGGCTTCAGCCTCGGGCGCAGCGAGTAGATGAACTCTCGTCGCGGCTGCACGCTAGAATAGAGGCCATCAACAAGGAGACGACTTTGCGATTGCGCGCGGCGGAGTCAGCGTTGTCTCGCATCAAACCCGACCGGGTGCTGCAACTACTAGGGATGCGTTGTGATGTTCTGGAGCGAGCGTTGCGTGACCCAGTGGTCCGGCGACTCAGTAACGCGACAGATTTGATAGAACGCAAATCAGAGAAGCTTGAGCGCGACGTGCGTCGGCGAATCGAGTTCGCCCGAGAGCGAGTGAGTGGCACAGCTGGAAGACTTCACGCGTTGAGCCCCCAAGCGGTTTTAGAGCGTGGGTACAGTATCGTCACGGCGCGAGGTAAGAACGTCCGTTCTATAGAGCAGCTGTCCCTGGGCGCTGAGTTCAATCTTCGTTTGTCTGACGGAATAGTGTCGGGATCGGTTCTTTCAATAAGGAGTAGAAATGCCAAAAGCGAGTGATAGTGAGAAGGTTGTTACCTTAGAGGGACTTCTTAAAGGGGAAGTCGGGATCAAAGAGGTCTCGGGACTTAAGTTTGAGCGAGCCTTGGGGCTGCTAGAGGAAGTAGTCGCATCCGTTGAGGGTGGATCGCTACCTCTTGATCAGGCTATAGGGTCGTATGAGCAGGGAACTCTTTTGATTCAGCATTTGCGCGCTCTTCTGGCCGGCGCCGAGGAGAAATTGAGGACACTCTCGCCGGAAGTCGCCTCGTAGTCGAGGCTGGGTACGTTGCCGCCTAAACTACATAGTCTACGGCGTCCCCTGATGGCGGAATCGTGTTAGGCGATATGAGGAGCGTCCTTCCGCTGAAGTGCCGCGATAGCGTCTGGGCGTTCTTCTGGCTGAGCTTCACTGGCGATGTGTATCCGGTTTCTATCAGAGGCGTGTACGAGGCGTTTCAGGCGTACCGCATCAGTTGCCAGATAGCCAGACCGCAGAGTACGACCCCCTCAAATATATCGCAGATAAATCCTCTGTTCGCCTGGTGCTGCTCCTCATGAGAAAAATCGCTATCAATAATGTCCTCGATCTTTCGCAGAAGAGGGCGCTGCGAGCTGGGTGATACAGAGATATCGCCCTGACCTAATATCTTTGAGAAGCGTACATTAAACTCGGCTTCGGGCTCCATTGTCGTGTAATGTGGATACCTTCCTCTATATTTCACATGAAGTTTGGCGAACGCGTCCCTGATGTCCGCGTCAAGCAATTCCGCGCTAGCGCCGGTCACCGCTACGGTCGGAACGAGCAGTAATCGTCCCGTTTCGTAAATCAACGCCGCGCCTACCATGAGCAAGATGAACTCCGCCGCCCTCGGACCGAGCGCACGCTGCAGTTGCTCAAAAAAAAGTAGCGATGTCGCCAGAGCGTATACGAGCGGTCGATGTAGCCCAAGAGGAGAGCGGTGAATGAAGGCCGTTCCGGATATGATGCCGGTCCATCCGATGGTAATAAGTAGCCCCCCAAGCAGCAGGGCAAGGTGAGTAAGAGCGAAGTGAAAGGGACCCATAAACGCGGCTCACCATAGGGGATGAAATAATCTTTATCCTTTCCATCTATGACCAAAACCGACGGCGGAAAATGATTATCCTTAGCGATGAATCGCGTCGATATTCGAGAACAACAGATGATGTTAGGTGAGTTATCCATCCCCGGTAGAGGGATTAGTGATGATGCGAGCCGAACGATTGAAGGTGAAGTAGTTCCAACCCCACTGAATCACGACCAACATTCGATTAGTAAACTGAGTTAGATAGACGATATGGACCCAAAGCCACAGTAACCACGCGCCAAATCCGGCGAAAGCTAGGCGCTTTAGCTGAACCACCCCATAAGCCCGTCCGATACTCGTCATAACTCCTTTGTCATGATACTCGAATGGAGGAGGACGAAAGTCTGAGTTCTTTATTCGCTGTTGTAAAACACTAGCTACGTACTTTCCCTCCTGCATAGCCGCGGGAGCTACTCCCTGCACTGGCTTGCCCTCGAGTGTCACTCGCGCAAGATCGCCGATCACGAATATATCTGAGTGTCCAGGAAGAGAGAGATCTGGATTTACGGGCACCCGACCTCCCGAGTCAGTAGTCACTCCGGCCTGCTGGGCGAGGACAGCTCCTAACGGGGACGCCTTAACTCCCGCCGCCCATAGAATGCATCGACTCTCGATTTGCTCACGTTTGCCTTGAGCGTCAACCACAAGGCGATCCTGCCCTATGTTCTTTACGAGCGTCCGTTCTCTCACGGAGACGCCTAATCGAGCGAGCGCCGTTTTAGCTCGATCAACCAACCACGGTTTATACCCATTGAGAATCTGCGGCGTTGCCTCGATAATGACAACCTCGGCGATAGAGGGGTCAAGATGTCGAAAATTGCCTCGTAACGTTTGATGCGCAATCTCCCCTAGCGCTCCAGCAAGCTCCACCCCAGTTGGCCCACCCCCAACCACGATAAACCGCAGTAACGCGCGTTGTTTAATGGGGTCGCTTTCGAGCTCAGCCTGCTCAAATAGTGAGAGAACTCGTCGACGGATCTCGATGGCATCCTCGATGGTTTTTAAACCAGGCGCCTGAGGCTGCCACTCATCATGCCCGAAATAATTAGGACCAGAACCGGTCGCTAGAACAAGAAAATCAAAGGGGATATGTTGTTCGCTCCTTAAGACCACGCTTTTTTGTTGAGTATCGACCGAGGTGACTTCTCCCAGGAGAACGGTTGTGTTCTTTTGTCTTTTAAGGGCTGCTCGAAGCGGAACGGAGATATTCGCTGGGGATAATCCTCCGGTCGCCACTTGATAGAGAAGAGGTTGAAAGAGATGAAAATTACGACGATCTATCAATGTTATGTCCGCTTCTATGTGGCGTAATTGTTTCGCCACAGCGAACCCGCCGAATCCGCCTCCTATAATCACAATCCTAGGTCGCATAAAGTCGGTGAAAAATGGTGGTAATACACGTCAACGAGGTCCTCGACAGCGAGGATTATCGCTGGAGGTATTATCTTTGAATGGCCGCGCGTGCCTCTTAAACCGGTGTGCTAAGCGCTTAAACCAGCCGACTTTTCTTTCGTCATGACGTGGTTGGTCAGTCGCTAGAGATGAGGATGATTTGGGAGGTAGATCTTTACCATACACCCAGGCGGGCGGATCACTGGCCGGGAATGATTCTAGGGAGCTTTCAAGGATTGTTTCCTCTTCCGATCGTGGAGGAGGAGAATGAGGAAGCTGTTCTGAAGATTGGATAGCCATAGCGACGCCACAAGCTCAATCGAATACATGGTAGTGCTAACTGATTTGGATTAAGACATTCACGGTGGGCAAAACGGTAGCAACTCGATTCCGTAACCGTCCATGACATCTCTCATAACAGGGTGATGACCGCTCGCCCGGGTATGGACGGCCTCGGTGGGAGCCGGCAGCTGAGTCGTG
>CAIVDM010000151.1 GCA_903904735.1 uncultured delta proteobacterium | reverse complement strand
CGATCGACACCAATCACCTCGAGCGGGCGCTCCGACCGATTCCCATGGGGCGTAAGAACTGGTTGTTTTGTTGGACTGAGGTTGGTGCCGAGTATGTCGGCAAGATTCAGTCCCTCATCGTGACGTGTCGGCTACACGGGATCAATCCGTATACCTACTTTGTTGATGTGCTCCAGAGGATCTCTATCACCAAAGCTTCCGACGTCGCTGATCTCACGCCAATTCGGTGGAAGGAGCTCTTCGCTCACCAGCCCCTAAAGTCCGATCTGGAGGCGCAATAGCGTCGCTCAGTGGACGGTTACTTAGTGACGGTAAATCACGCCAATTCGGCAAGCGAGTATCTAACGCAATCATTGGCGCAGTTGCCTTTATCGCGCTCGCTTTTGTTAGGGAAGCCTTGGCGCAACCGATGCTCAGCCCGGGAGGAGTTGTATTCAGGAATTCGACCATGATGATGGGCTATCTGGCTCCCGGCCAAGTCGTCGACGTGGCGGGCTATAAGAACTGTTTTACTTCAGTTGGTCGCTACCTTTGGATTTGGTCTCTCAACTCCCGAAATATACATCCCAAGCTTGAGATCAGTTCAGTGGGTGGACAGGTCAAGATTACCAAGAACGAAAACGCTACCGGTTATGGCGCGTACGTTTGCTACAACGATTCGGTCATCGATGCCGGCGTCACAGCCGGTTATGCTAAAAGTGGCACATCGATTGGAAAAGACCTAAGCTGCGTGGTGAGTATCGCTAATTTCGTGAAGGTAAGACCAAGCGGTGGAGCGATACCCGCGACCTTATCATGCTCCTACGACCCTAACACTGGCGTCATTCAAACCACCACCAATCAAGCCGGAGTGCTATCAGAATGTGGCTACGTTTGCGTAGACAAAGCCTCGAGGAAGCCTAGCAAAATTATCGCGAAGCAGTTTCCAAAGATATTTTCCGGAACTCAAGACATCGGCACGGGACTTCAATGCGCCCGAGGGACTAATTTTATCTACTCCGAGTACACCACTATGGGAACGTCGGAGGCCTCCTATAATCCTGCCACTGGCCTCGCGACGCGAGGCGCCACATCCTTAGGTGATGAAAAACAGTACATCTCGTTCAGCTATCTCTGCGTTGACCCACGTAGACAGTGCGCTGACGCCGTGGATAACGATGGAGATGAGCTCACGGACCGAGATGACCCTGGATGCTGGACGAGCCCGCAAGATCCAACGTCGTATGACCCTAACCTAAACAACGAGAGTGCTCGGACTTCTCAATGTCAGGACGGGTTAGATAATGATTCCGATGGAGTGATCGACGCGTCCGATCCAGGGTGCTGGCGCGATCTCACAAACAGCGCGACGTACGACCGCACCCTCAACAATGAGGCGCGGGCTCAACTCATAGGCGTACCAACGCAGGTTTTTCCTCCTCAGAACGGTTCGATTTCAGCCTCAGAACTGACCTTCGACTGGAACGGCGTCGCGGGAGCCGCGACGTACGAGCTCTTGGTTAGACAGACCTCTCCTCAAATAAACCAGGTAGCCATTAGACTGGCTAACCTAACGGGAACCTCTTACACGCCACCAACAGCTCTGCCGCGCGGAGCGTACCAATGGTTCGTGCGAGCTATCAGTCAAGCGGGGCAAGTGGGTCCTTGGCAGCCCGCGGACATCGCGTATCGCTTCCAAATTTCGAGTCAGTGCTCCGACGGATTGGATAACGATAGGGACGGCGCTATCGACCTGCAGGACTTCTCCTGTAGTGGCGCTACTGATAACGACGAAGCGGCTCCAGGCTCGCAGTGTCAGAACGGTGAGGACGATGATCGAGATGGACTCGTCGATCTAGCTGACCCAGGATGCTCTAGCGCTCAAGATGATAATGAGGCTGATGGTACCGCTCAGTGTCAGAATGGCATCGACGATGATCGAGATGGTCTTGTCGATCTCGCTGACCCAGGATGCACAGGCCCTAAGGACAACAACGAAGGAGACGGCACCGCTCAGTGTCAGAACGGAAAAGATGATGATAGTGACGGACTTATCGATCTTAACGATCCTGGATGCTCATGCCCTTCAGATAACTATGAAGGTGATGGCACCTCGCAATGTCAAAACGGCAAAGATGACGATCAAGACGGTCTCATCGATGTAGCTGACCCAGGATGCTCGAGCCCTCAAGACAATAATGAGGCTGATGGGACGTCTCAATGTCAGGATGGCAAAGATAACGATAGTGATGGCCAAATCGACATACAGGATCCCGGTTGCTGTTCGCCGCAAGACAACGATGAACGCGGAGATGCGACGCCACAACCAACAGCCACGCCAATAGAGAGCGCGACAGAGACCGCGACTCCCGCAGCGACAGCTACGGCGACACCGACCTCAAGCTGGACAGGGATGCCAACAGGTACGCCAGAGGTTGTCTCCTATAGGGTTACTCCTATCGTCGAGTGTGTGGATGCGCTGGAAAACGGTAATCTTCTCGCTCACTTCGGCTACAGAAGCGACGAGCCCTCCTCCGTCATCATTCCCGTCGGGGCGAGTAACTTCGTAGCTCCAGGGAACGGGGATGCCGGACAACCCACGACCTTCTTACGAGGGACGTTTAGCGATTTCTTTACTGTGGTCGTTCAGGCCGCGACCCCACAAGATGACGACACGGGTACATCAGGTGTGGTCCGTTGGACATTGGGTGACGTCACTGTTGAGGCCTCGGCGCGGACTCAACGATGCGCGGGTGGGGAGACTACGTGCAACGAAAATAACAACAAAGACATATTGGCGCAGCTCGATCACCTCGCGTCTCGGCAACGCGCTACTGTGCGCGAGATAGCGGATCGTATCAGAAACTCGTCATGCGGTTGGACCTTAAAGAGTCTCGCTGATTCGTACGAGAGTGAGGCTGAGAGGCTCTACCTTGAGCAATCGAACTACATTTGGTCGAGCTTCCCGCAGGTGACGAAGTCGTGTACTGGATGCGCCGCCATCGACACCACATCAAGTGTCATGGAGATCACCGAACGCTCGAAGAAGCTCTTCCGACTCACCAAGCGAGCGGCGCTGACCCTCAGGAAAGCGCGGCGTGATAGCGCGCGTTCATACGATACGTCCCGCGTGATTACGGGGACAATACTTCATAGTCGAACGGTCGAAGTATCTGAGCAGCTCCCTCGCTTCCACAGTCATTGTGGCTAGACCCTGCCCTGAACGGAGCGGGATGCTCGGCGAATCAACACCGCTGAGCATCCTAACTATCTTTCTCAGGAACCGCGCGTAGGGTAGTAGACCTAGCACTATTTCAAGTCGCCTACTCAAAGCGGGAACTTCACCGCTTCTGTCGGAATGTAACATCCTAAGCCAAGGCTTAGTCACCAAGCCTCCCTGCTCTTAAAGCAAATTAACCCGACCGGTCGCGACTCATCGCCTCCGAGGCGCAAGGTGAAGAGGTTGGCCGCCCCGAAAAATGTGGGCGATTTCAAATCATATGTCACGTTGGCTCTCGCCGCTCCGTCGTTGAGAGAAATAGCGAGGCAGTAGCGGCCATTCCAAGGCTTGTTAGTTCCGCCTACCTGGTCCTTGCCCCGCAAAACCGCTGAGAGGTCGTCGAAATGCCGCTCGCCACCTCGCGACGGAGAAGCGGAGAGCCCTCTAAACTCCATGGCGGTAAGCGTTCTCAGGTGTTACAACAGAGAGGGTTCGGTTCTTCCGAGGTAATAGCGTATGCGTTTCATCTCCCGCCTGTTTCTCTCAATATCGTTTTCGGGCTGCGCTGTATTCTCTTCGGATGGACAACCACCGATCAGCTCAGAGAGCGTACCCGAAGTTGCTTTCAACCTCTCGATGAGCAGAGCGTCATTAACCACCACGGAGTTTGAGCAATACAAGTCGATGCCTGTGGGGCTGTTCGCCGAGTGTGGCACGATTCATCGTGGGCGCCCTGATACTCGTGATCAAAGAGTTGAGAAAGTTGACGCGGAGAAACTCCACGAGGCTCGCGTCCTCGCGTATCGTTTGTTTGAGCGTCTTTCATCCGAAGAGCAGCCACCCGTAGACGAGCCAGGCACCAACGCGAGCCTCGCGGATCCAGGCAAGTACACGCTTAAGCTAAGAGTGGGGGATAAGCAGGTTGAGCTCCTCACCTCATTTGATTTTATTGAGCGACGACAAGCATCGATCGCGTCCGACGCGAACAGGTTCACACAGGTGGTGCGCGCGCTTCCCTCACATATCATGTGCGGAAATAATGATTTCTACGGCATAAGTAGAGTGCGCTAACAACCGGACCGCGGAGCTTCCAGCTTCGCTAGCTACTGTGTGCTCTGTAGTTTGGACTCCCTTAGTCATCACTGTGCTGCGCACGCAGCGGCGCGCCGGCAAGAGCTATCTACGTATCCCCTGAGAATCTTCTTCAGTAAAATTAGTGATATACAAATAGATCGCGTATCGCCGGAGCCTGGGACCCAGCGAGCGGCAACTCCGCGACTTATAGGGTGGGGACGCTTTAGGCAGGGCAAACGCCTTTCTTTCTTAGGCGGATAGCTGGTGGTAAAACTGACCACTATGATCCCAAAAGTTGTACCCCTCACCCCTCCGGCGTTTCTCGATCTCAAAGGACCCGCTATTCCGGCGTCAGAGGACAACGAGCGGATCATACCATCAGGCATTTTCTACACAGAGGGCACTACGCCCTCAAGTACCGCGGTCATGTGCAATCCCTGGCTCATCGGAGCTCTCAAGGAGGGCACGCCGCTGGAGATATCGTTCGAAAAACCGAAAGTGCTTGAGGCGCGGCACGGGCTGATCGTCTCGGTTTCCACGAGTGAGCTTAATAGTTACGCCGAGATGATGATACGATTGCGAGCGGATTTCAGTGAAAACGGGGTCGACGCGGTTGTCGTGCCGTTGTGTGGGGCGCTACGTCCAGCGTCGCTGCTCCTTCCAATGGGCAACTTTGACCTCAAGATGCTTCCTATTCCCTTCACGCGAGGCTCGTCAGGTTTGTACGACGCTCAGATCCTTAACGTGCTCGGAGAGCAGCTGGCGCCTTTCTATAACCGCGATCTACTCCGGTTGGGAATCTTAGACACCGGTATCGGAGGGCAAAGCCTGACGCATTTAGTGGCGCTCCTTAAAAATTTACACGACGAGGCCGCGCCGCACGGTACATGGGATGTGCGCTGCAACATCGTCATCGCAGCCAATAACCGCTGGTATCTCGATAGTACGAATGATGTGAAACAATGCAAGAGTGCGCGGTTTACGGTGTCCCGCAACGTATTTAAGACGCAGAGTCTCGTGGCGGAGGACGCGAAGGCCGCGCTCTCATACGAAGTTGATTGGGGAGATCCAGGAGGTGGTTATGTCCATCCGGTATCTCACTCGGGCGCTCTCGTGTTGCGCCGTCCAGACGGCCTTGAGGTTCATCCCACAGAGGATATCTCGCGTAGTCTTGATCGACAGATGGCGGAGGCGACTACGAGGGCTCTGCAAACAGATCGCAACATATTTATCAAGGATATCTGGGAGCAGGGCGAGGATAGGCTCATCTAGCTTCCCGTAAGGGCGCTGTTCCGCTCAAAATAGTGGCTGCCATATGTCGGTAGTACCACGAGACTCATGAGCCACTGAGTTTCCGCCGAAATTCGCTCGACTCAAGATGACGTAGCGCTCATCCCTGTGGATCACATTCCACGAAGAGAGAATCGAAGGCGCCAATTCCTCCGCTGTGGACGAGAGATGAATAAGCGCGTGAGTGGGCTGAAGGATATTGATTGCGCGCTCGCTTCGCGGCGTTCCAAGCTGTAAAGCATCTGTATTGATCTGGTCAGTTTCAGGGGCGTAGACCGCCTCATACCTTCCATCCATCGATACTGTCATTCGTGGATATAGGCGCCATAGGGCGAAGCTCCCATTGTTAAAATCCACAAGCAGCTTTCCCTCAATCTTTTGGTCGCGTAGCCACTGTATGGCGGCGACTGGATACGCTGAATAATCGAGCCTGTATGTAGACGACCGCGCGGATGCTCGAGCGATTGTCACAACGCAGAAGGCGATCACTCCAAGAGCCGCCACTGTAACGACTCGTTCTAGTCGTTCCACGCGAAGCGGGAATAGCTGCCGAGCTTTCCGCAGAAACGCGTCGACATAGACACCGCCCAATATGGCGCACACCATGACCGTCGCCGTGACAAATCGAAGATGGGAGATGCCGCAGTAGATCGCGTAGGCAAGCACGCCAAGGGGAAGGATATGACGACGGATATCGCGTGTGAGGGCGATCCCAGCGACGAGGATCGCGATGACGACGAGAAGCCCACCGAAAAGAAGCGGGTGGTGCCAGAGCGGCGCCCATTCAGAGATCGTGGGGCGCTTCATCATAATGGCGTCCACAAGACATCGTGAGAAGGTGAAGAAGCCGTATGGGGTGAAGAGCGGCGCGGCGCTCGTAAGCACGCTCACGGCGACGAGGAACCACGAGCGCCTTCCCTCAAGAAAGGAGAGAAGTGTCCAGAGCCACAAAAAGGTCATGCCGAGCGCGTAGCCGCCGTGAAGATTGACCCATGCGATAGCGATCAGGGGAAGAGTGATAAGATATCGATGATTATTTCGCTGACGGTGAACAACGAGCGCGAAAAATTGATAGGCCAGAAAGAGATACGTGAAGGTCTGGCAGCGAAGGGTGCTTCCCCACGAGTAAATTCCTTGACCGAGGCAGAGCACCAAAAAAAGGAGGCTGGGGTTCGCACCTGGAGAAGCAAATCTGGCGGCCGCGACCGTAAGAGTGGCCGTTATGCAGACGAGACCCACTTTAAGAGCGATCAGACCAGCATCGCCCCAGCGAGACACGATGTTCCAAAATACCACACCGCTGAGCCATTCGTGGTCTATCCATAGGGGGAGCTTTGGAGAGAAGGCGAAGGGGTCGACGTTCGGCACGGTGCCAGTGGTTTGTATGAGGCGACCGAGCGCTACTCGGGCGAAGAGGTCAGGGTCGGCGGGGCTTGTCGGAAGGACGGAGGTGACGGCTAGGATAAGCAAAACAGATAGTGTCACCAACGGGATGGTGAGTATCGCTCGGATTCGGTCGCAGGCGCGTTCCAGAGAGGTGGGAGAGAAAGACAAGGGTGATAACTCCGGCGGAAGAGGTAATCTAGACAATAGTTTACCGCATCGCCTGTCTTCGCAAGGTCAGTAATCGGCGTATAAGGGTTCCACCCCGCCGATGCTGAAGTGGGGCGTTAGGGGAGCGCGGGGCTCCGCACCCGCCGTGTAACGCCCACTAAGGTTGGTGTATCCAGAATGACTGTGCGCGGAAGTCTCTAAGCAGGCGCAACACGGCGCGTACATGGAGCCGCCAAGCCTCGATTGTGGGCCGTGAATGTATGTGCGTTCGGCGTTTGCGCGACCGTGCTCGGATGAATTGTTGCCATCTTCGCACAACTGAGAATCCTCACAGTCCTCAACGCCATCTTGAATATATAAGGAGTGTGGTGAGACTCCTAGGTCGTCCAAAGCTTTCCATCCAGGTAAGGTTATAACCATGGTTTCTGTGAGCGGTAATCGAGCTCTGTTAATGCCACTTCTGAGTGTCTTCCTGTTAGCGATAACCCTGTGTGGCTGCTCCCTAAAAATGCAGCAGAGTGTTCCCCAATTTGACAGAGTAGCGGGTAGGGGGCCTCTCCTCCTGATTCGTAGTGATGATACGAACTCAGCCAATCAATTCTTTCTGGATACGCTTGGCTCGAGCGAGGCGCTTCGGCTCTTGGTGCGAGAGCACGGCGCGCCAGACGCGATTAGCCTCGAACGAGAGTTCCTTCAACCCATTCGTCTTAAGCTATTCTACTCGTCACAGAGTCAGGTGTATGTGTGCGTGAATCAAGACAGTCGCTGGTTTGTGGTAGGAGCCGAGCATCCTTCAGACTCAGACACAGAGAGCCTTGATAAGCAGCGTCTCAAACAGTCACAAACGGTGGCTGAATTAAACGCTCCTCCTCAAGCGCTACCCTCCGCGGTCGCCGCACCCATCGCCGCTCCCGTAGCGCGAGCGAGCGAAGCGTCTGATTTTCGGGGGCAACTCAAGCCGCCGACCCTCGCCGGGGTGGCTCCTTTGAGCCGAAGTTCACATGGCTATATTCACAAAGTCTCATTCGGCGGAGAGACTCTCTATTCCCTCGCGGACTGGTTCACTGAGGATCCACAGAACGCGGCGGCGCTGGCGCGCTCCAGTCGGCGAGGACTCAGAGATCCCCTCCGACTGGGGGACCAGATAGTTATTCCAGCGACCTTGATGCGGAATCCACAGCCATTTCCAGAGGCTCTAGTCCCGTAACAATTCAGAAATAAGGGAGTGAGGACTGCCGGGCGCCATTGGCTGGGTTTTATTTCCCTTCGAGCCAGGGTAAAGTCCCCTGGCAGATAGTTGTTTCCCCAGGATTGTTCCATGCTTCAAAGCGCGCATCACTATAGAGCTGGTCGAAAGATATCTATTCAAAGCACGCTCCGAGGAGAGCGAATACCACTCGATCCGATGGATCCCGCCGCGGAGTTTCCGGTAGTGAAGATGTATGTGTGTGGCCTGACGCCTCAGGATCATCCACACATGGGGCACGGCTTGGTCGCCGTGAGTTTCGATATTGTTCATCGCTACTTAGAGTATCGACGACTAAATGTTCAATACGTTCAGAACGTCACGGATATTGACGACAAGATTATCGCCAAGACCCTCGCGCAGGGTGTCGACCCGATCAAAATGACACGTGAATACACAGATGAGTTCTATGAGCAGTGCGAGAAGCTCCACGTGCTTCCCGTCGATAAGCTGATTCGCGTGACCGAGGTGGTGCCTGAGACCATCACCTTTATCGAGAAACTGATCGCCAAAGGGTTCGCGTACGCCACTCCCGAGGGCAGTGTGTACTTTGACGTGTCCAAGAAGGACGACTACGGAAAGCTCTCAAACCAGAACACGAGCATGCTCTACGAGAGCGTTCGCAAAGAGCTCGATAAAGAGAAGCGCTCACCTCTGGATTTTGCTCTCTGGAAGCGCGATGACAGCACGTGCCTGTCGCAGCCATCCCCGTGGGGAGTCGGTCGCCCCGGCTGGCACATCGAGTGCTCGGTGATGATTCATGAGACGCTCGGCGACAGGATTGATATACACGGTGGGGGTCTTGATCTTAAGTTCCCTCATCATGAGAATGAGATCGCGCAGTCAGAGGCGTACAGCGGCGAGACGTTCTCGAATATCTGGATGCACTCGGGGTTGTTGAACATAGACGGGCAGAAGATGTCGAAGTCTCTTAACAATTTCGTGATTCTCTCTGAGGGTCTTCAGAAGTACGGCATCACCCCATTCCGATTCGCCTTGGCGCGACATCACTATCGCTCTAACATTGACCTAACGGATCGTCTGTTCAGAGATACGCTTAATTCGCTCCTTGATTTTCACCGACTTTTCGAACGAGTCCTCGCGGCGCCGGTGGACCCGCAGCCGAGCTCCTTTGACGCTGATACGCGCGCGATCGTGGAAGCTTTTGAGGAAGCGATGGACAATGATTTCAACTCGCCAGAGGCGTTAGTCGTCTTGGAGAAGGCGCGCTCCAAGGTCATTCAAGAGCTCGATGGCGCGGCGACTATTTCGGACGATCTTCGCCAACGTGTCGCCGTGCTCCGAGAGCTGGGAATGGTGCTCGGTCTCTTTATCGATCCACTTTCGGTCGTCGAGATCGAGGGGCTCCGTCTCGCGGCGCGAGTCGCGGGCGGGGAATGCCTGACCCCGGAGCAGGTTGGGTCGATAATCGCGGAGCGTTCTGAGGCGCGGGCCGCGAAAAACTTCCCTCGCTCAGATGAGCTGCGGGCCAAGCTGATATCGAGCGGCGTGGATGTGTTGGATTCAAAGAGCGGATCGTCATGGCGCTTCGCGTAGCGTTACTTGGCACGCGAGGAATACCGGCGCGCTATGGTGGATTTGAGACCTTCGCCGAGCAGCTTTCGCAGAGGCTCGTCGCGCGCGGTCATGAGGTGCTGGTCTACGGTCGCTGCTCGTTTCGCGAGAAGTGGGGCGAGAAAGAGCCTCTCGATGGAGTTCGCAGGCGAGTGACGCCAACGATATTCCACAAGTACTTGGAGACCCCGCTTCACGCCCTTACTTCGTTTCTTGATGTTTTGTCGCAGCGAGTCGACGCCGTGCTCGTCTGTAACGCCGCGAATAGTCCGCTTGCCCCAATTCTTCTCCTCAAGCGAGTGCCGATACTTATCAACGTCGATGGTATTGAGCGAAATCGCGCCAAATGGAACTCTTTTGGAAAGGTTTGGTATCGACTGGGTGAATGGTGCTCGGTTCGTTTGGCGACACGAGTGGTATCTGACGCAGACGTTATCGCTCAGTATTACCAAGAGACATACGGAATCGATTCGACCGTGATTCCGTATGGAGTCCACCCAACACGAAGAGCTCCCGGTGAAACTCTCGCGAAGTTTAAGCTGGAGGCTAAAAAGTATCTTCTCTACGTCAGTCGTCTTGAGCCAGAGAATAACGCCTTAGGGGTAATTCAGGCCTATCGAAAGCTTCGTGAGCGCATACCTGTGGATATGCCGCTGGTGATAGTGGGGGACGCGCCGTACGCGACTGAGTACAAAGAGCAGCTTCGCGCGGCGGCTGATGACCAGGTTATCTTCACGGGCTTTCAATTCGGGGAGGCGTACCAAGAGCTTCAGAGTAATTGTTATCTCTATGTGCAGGCAACCGAGGTGGGAGGAACGCACCCGGCGTTGATCGAATCGATGTCGTACGGCAACTGCGTGATCGTGAACGGAACACCAGAGAATATTGAAGTCGTAGGTGACGCCGGTGAGAGCTTCGCCAAAAACGACTTTGATCAATTAGCGGAGATACTAGCCCGCCTAGTGAGAGCACCAGAGATAGTTGAGCGCTACGGCAAGGCCGCGAAAGCCCATGTGATGGAGCGCTACTCGTGGGATAGCGTTGTCGCGAAGTACGAGACGTTGTTGAGTAAGCTGGTGAGCCGTTAGGAGCTCACTTGCACTGGTCCCAGACTACTTTCGAGAGATAGCCGCGGATGGCTGACACTAGTACCTTGCTTCTCCTGCTCGCGAAGTGATTGAAGTAAGACTTATGTCGCCATGTGCGGGCAAGGAGCAGCGCACGAGTGCCTGAGGAGCTCATGCACGCTGGACATATTGCGGTTGCGCTGCGGAGCCTTCTAAAGCCTGTCATGATCCGCGAGATGCGCGCCCGCACAATTCGACATCGAGGCGAGGCAAGCTTAAGTAATACAGCCAGGGGTTTAAGGCGTACGTAATTTTCTACCTATGAGGTGGTAGGTAACCCTCTCATAAACGACTGGCGAGCGACCGGTAGTTGTCATGAGCCTCTTTAAGGCTTTCAGCGGGATTCAGGGAGTCGATAGCGTGAGGCGGAAGATGGGTACACTCTGCGCCTACCAATCTATTTATGAAGTTGGTGCGTTTCTTCTGTGTGGTTGAGCGCTCACTGTGTGGAATGTGAGATCGCCTGGTTCTTCGTGAAACGATTCGCTTTCCAGACACCGCGGATGAAGGTAGTTTCAAACCTCATCGTGAATAAAATAAATCCTCGTGTGCCCAGCAATGACAGTAAGAATAAGCGAGACAAAGTGAAGTTTTATCAAATTTCTAAACAATTTATCGCGATACTCTTTTTGGCCGTTTGGGCCTTCATTGAAGTCAATCTCCTTGTCTCGCAACACTTCATTCCACACCTCGCTAAACGACAAATAGACTTGCCCAACCTCGTATTGCTCTTGCTTGGACTTACTTGCGTGGCGGTACTTTTGGGATTGGGGCATCGGCGCTACAAAAGGTTTCGGACGCGCATCGAACTTGTGATTACCCAGAAAACAATGGCGTTGTTGTCGGTGTCATTGTGCTTGTTTCAGATGTATCTGTGTTACCATATATATTTCCTGACCGACTGGGATGTGCGTGCTGTTCTAAAATGTTCGACTGGACTGGCGAATAATGATGTGCCGTCCCTGTGTGACTCTTACTATTCCATATATCCTAACAACCTTTTGCTTACCTATCTTTACTCTTTGATCCTAAAGGTGAATGGCGCGCTCGGGCTCTTTGCGAGCGAAGGCGGTTTGTTTCCCATTATCGCCGCGCAATGCGTATTGTCTGGGGTAACGGCTTATCTGGTGTATCGCGTCACATACGAATTCACCCAAAACAAGATCCTCTCGCTCTTCGCGCTTGGCGTTTACTCCCTGTTCATGGGTTGTTCGCCCTGGTTCGCTATTTCCTATTCTGATGCTACTGGAATTCTTTTTCCGATTGCCATTTTTCATTCTTGGCAGTTGTCGCAAAAGACGAGCTCGGGAAAGACGCGCTGTTCGCTATACGCTCTGGTCGGCCTATCGTCCTATATTGGTTTTAAAATCAAGCCACAAATTGTTATCATAGCAATAGCCATTGTTTCTTTAAGTTTGTGGAAAGCGCTTTTGGCGGACCGAAAAGAAAAAAGTTCGCTTGGCGCGGCGACAGGGCCATTTGTGATTTTGGCTGTTTTCCTCCTTTCCTCGAATGTTTTTGGGGTGATGTTCTCCCAAAACAAGTCTATTAACCCGAATCCCGAAATGGAATTTGGGATGTCACACTATCTGATGACGGGATGGAACGAGAGCCGCCAGGGATTGTATTCGGATGAGGACGTGACCTTTTCCGGCTCTTTCAAAACGAAGAAGGAGCGCGCGCAGGCGAATCTTCAAGTTTTGAAACGCCGAATCTTGGATATGGGCTTTAGTGGCGTGGTAACGCAGCTTGTAAGGAAGACATTGATTAATTACGGCGATGGAAGTTTCGCTTGGCAGGCAGAAGGTAAATTCTTTGATACCATTCTTCCGGAGAAGGACGCAAATATTTCTCCCTTCTTGCGGAGCTTCTACTACCAGAACGGTAAGAACGAGAAGCTCTTTTTCTCCTCCTTCCAATGTATCTGGCTGACGGTTTTGACCTTCGCTTCGTTCGCCGCGATGTATGTATTCAAACGCCCAGATCAGAAGGGCGATGAAATGTCGGTAATGCTTCTGAGTTTGATTGGCGTGACGTTGTTCGTGACATTGTTTGAGGCGAGGGCGCGCTATTTGTTCCCCTATGCGCCGATTTTTATCGTTAGCGCCGTTGTTGGGCTTTACATGATCTTACAAACTGGTCACGGGCCAACCAAACCAAAAACTGGCGCCAGGCTCCTTTGAAGCGAGGCGCCCCACGCGACGGAGCACAAAGAGCAGCTTCGCGCGGCGGCTGATAACCAGGTTGTCTTCGCCCGCAAGACGAGAATGGATGAAAGAAATCAGAAAGCTTTATTACGTCGAAAAATGGGGTATGTCTGTGGTATGAGAGCAGTGCTTCTAACAATGAGGAATTTATGTTCGCTAAAACCGCGGAGTTCTATGATCTGGTATACTCGTTTAAAAATTACGAGCAGGAATCTTCTCAGATTAGAGATCTAATTCGAGACGTAAATCCTTCCGCGCAGTCGATTCTCGACGTCGCGTGCGGGACAGGGCAGCACGCGCAGTTTCTCGCTAAAGACTTCACTATCGACGGTATCGACCTCCAGCCAGAGTTTGTCCAGGTGGCCCAGCGAAAGGTTGGGAGTGGAAGCTTTTCCATCGCGGATATGCGCTCCTTCGATTTGGATAAGACCTACGATGTCGTTCAGTGTCTATTTAGTTCGATTGGTTATCTAACCAAGCCAGAGGATGTGGTCTCCGCATTACGTGCTTTTAAAAAGCACTTGAATCCGCGGGGGGTCGTGATAGTAGAGCCGTGGCTCTCGCCGGAAGGGTATGTAGAGGGTGTGCCTTACATGGCACCACCGGTTGATCAGCCTGATCTGAAGATCGTGAGAATGAATGTCTCAGAGCGGAAAGGAAATCTCTCTCTGCTGCGATTCGAATATATGATCGCGCGAAAAGAAGGGATCGAAAACCTCCGTGAAGATCACGAGCTGGCGCTGTATACAGTTGCCGAAATGAAATCTTTTTTCGCCGAGGCTGGGTTGTCAGTTGAGCACGACCCCGTAGGGATCTTTGGGCGGGGACTATACATCGCGAGAGACGCCTCATCCCGATAGGTCTGAGGACAGAGAGGACGACGGACGCGACCGAACGACAGGCGCGAGTGATCCAGGGTGGCCCAACCACTGAAAACACCCGCGTTGTCATCGGTTCATTTTTTCAACATAGCGCCGAGGTTCGCGAACGGATTGTTTCCAATGCTCTGTGACTGAGCCGCGGCGTTATACGACTGCGATGGTTTTGATGAGCCACTGCGAGGGCGCTGTCCCCCTCCATAACCAACAGTACCTCGAGCCTCCGTGGAATCTTTCGAGGGTGGCCTTATCTCCCCACTCTTCATCGTCAAAGCGATCTGGCGCTTCTCTAGGCTGACCTCAAGCACTCGGACCTGAACCTTATCGCCGGCGTTTACTACCGCCCGAGGGTCCTTCACGAAGGAATCGCTGATCTGTGAGATATGCACGAGCCCATCCTGATGCACTCCAATGTCCACGAAGGCTCCGAAGTTTGTCACGTTGGTGACGACCCCTGTGCACACCATGCCTGGCTTCAGGTCGGAGAGCTCGTGAATGTCGTCACGGTACCTGACGTACTCAAACTCGGAGCGAGGATCTCGCCCCGGCTTCTCAAGCTCTTGGATAATATCGTTGAAGGTGAAGTCGCCCAGCGTCTGCTTTAACTGGGTGTTGCTCTTTAACGCGGCGACCCCTTTTCCTATAAGATCGTCGAGGCTCTTCTGGTTCTCTGTGGCGAAAGACTCCAGCGCCTTATATCGCTCGGGGTGGACGCCGGTGTTGTCGAGCGGATTAGTCGCGTTCGGGATTCGAAGGAACCCAGCGGCCTGCTCAAACGCTCGAGCTCCAAACCATGGAACTTGCATGAGGTCATCACGAGACGTGAAGAGCCCCTTAGAGGCTCGGTGCTCCACGATGGAGCTCGCTAGGGACGGACCGATTCCTGAGACGTATGCCAAAAGATGTCGTGACGCCGTATTCACATTCACGCCGACCGTATTCACACACGATTCCACGACACGCTCGAGCGCGCTCTTAAGCGCGTACTGCGATACGTCGTGCTGGTACTGTCCGACGCCGATGCTTTTCGGATCTACCTTCACGAGCTCCGCGAGAGGATCCTGAAGTCGACGCGCGATGGAGATAGCGCCTCGAACCGTTACGTCAAGATCCGGGAACTCCTCACGCGCGACTTCGCTGGCGCTGTAAATGCTGGCTCCTGACTCGCTTACCATCACCACCGGTATCTTAAGGTTCATCTTGGTGACGGTATCGCGTAAAAACTTCTCCGTCTCTCGGGCGGCCGTTCCGTTCCCGACGGCGACCGCCTCGACATTACCCTTTTCCAAAACGGCTTTGAGTTGGTTGTACGACTGCGCTTGTTGCTCTGGGGTCAGCAGATGAATGACCCCACTTGCCATGAATCCGCCAGACGAGTTTATGAGCGCAAGCTTGCAACCCGTCCTCAGGCCTGGGTCAACACCTAGAACACACTTGCTTCCAAGAGGGGCCGAGAGAAGGACCTTTCGAACGTTCTCACTGAACACCTCGATCGCCGCGGTGTCCGCCACTTCGCGGAGCGATGAATGGATCTCGTTTTCAATCGAGAGGAGCGCGTATACCTTGAGCGCCAGGCGGGCTGACGTTAGCAGCTGCTTCTCCCCCGGAGTTCCCTTTGTGGGGCAAGCGTGCGCCTGGTACATCGTTAACAGATTCGCCATCAGCGCTTCGTTCTGTGGAGCGTTACCGATAGAGAGGGTGAGCTCCCCTTCAGCCTCGCCGCGGCGAATCGCCAAGTAGCGATGTGAGCTTTCGCGCTTCATGAGCGCCGAGATCGGCTCGCTGTACTCAAAGTAGCGGTCGAACTTGCTGGGGACCTTGGCCTTCTCGCCCTTTGCTGACGCGACGTGCGCGTTGTTGAAAAGCTGGTTTCGTACCTCTTGTCGCAGCTCCGCCACCTCAGAGATTCGCTCGACAAGGATCGACTCAGCGCCCTGAATGGCTGCCGCTTGATCGGCGATACCAAGCTCCGCGTTCACAAAGCCTTGCGCCTTAATCTCGAGGGTATCTTCAGGGCTCCACGGGGTGCCGTGAGCGCAATCCCAGATCCATTGCGCGAGAGGCTCGAGTCCCGCCTCGCGAGCAATCGCGGCCTTTGTCTTGCGCTTTCGTTTGTAGGGCAGGTAGAGGTCCTCAAGAACCAAGAGGTCAAAGGTTCCCTCGATCTGGGTTTTGAGCTCGGGCGTCAACTTGCCTTGCGCCTCGACCTCCGAAAGGATAAACGCCTTGCGCTCAACGAGGCTCTTCCACCGCGCGATCGCGTCGATGATGTTACCCACAGCGACCTCATCGAGGTTGCCGGTCTGCTCTTTGCGGTATCGAGCGATGAAGGGAACTGTCGCCTTCTCAGCGGCCAGTCGAATGACCGCGAGCGCGGAGCGAAAGGGAGTAGTCGGAAATTGCTCTTGGAACCACCGCGCGAATTGGGTCGGATCTCCCGCGATCAACTCCTCAGAACTATTCGTCGCCTGAGCATTTCGTGACGACGGGGCATCATCTCCGGAAGAAAATGAAGTTGAAGGGGTGATAACAGACTCTGACCGTACAACTGATGACATGAACGAACTATCTCCTTAGGAACATAACACCTGGACCGCGCGAAGACGGCTACACCGCGCCTCACTTCTTGGGGAGCGGCGAGAGTGAGAGATTACTGCGGTTGGCGTGATGGCACTAGGTGCAAGAATAATTCTTGTTGTGATAATCAGGGAAAGTTTTGAGCGTTACCCTCCTCTGTTAGAGGAAACAGGCTGCTACTGGCCGCTCCAGCGATCTCCCTCATCCGCGAGACGCCGCCGAACCATAGAAGCCGCCTCAGACAAGAATGATCGGGGGCTGATTGTCCCTTTTAGCGCATGGGGAACAGCGAGTGGCGCGGCCCCTGCTCCTGGACGCCCGCCACCTGTGGATGACAACAACTTCGCGATCGCGTCCACGGGAATATCGACTGAGTTGGCGCGTATAACCGCTTGGATGTTCTCGCCATCCCTGAGCGAGCCACGTTGTGATTCGCCTTCCCGTCGAATTACCCCGAACACAAGTAAAATAGTTGGAGTGGAAGTCGCTGAGAAAACTTGCTTGCTTAATCGATCCGCGCAATCGGCGAGAAGTGTTCTATCCGACGCGGCGCCAGCGTAGGAGATCTCACAATTCACTGACTTGTCATGCCCCGGAAGGGAGAGCTTGCAGCTACCAAGTTCCATTTTATGATGCTGGGCGTGATCAAGAAGTTCCTGGGAGTATTTTGATAGGTCGAGGCGTTGTCGGAGTCTCTCAAGCTCGACCTTGTGCTCCTGGGCGCTCGCGCAGCTTCTGACCCAGTCCACGATAGGGAACGACGTGGCGTTGAGAGACCGTATCTCCGCGTTTTGCGATATCCCCGCGTCGATCTCGGCGCCACTCACGAGAAAAGACAGTAGCCGGCTATCGTGAGTCCACGAATCGGAGATCATCTCGGACTGAGTCGCTATCTGGAGAGCCCTCAACATCAGCGCCGAGGAGCTTCCAGCTCGCGGCTCAATAACTACCCCATCTCGCGAATAGGCGTGTCCGTGATGATCAAGAATGATGTCCGCCTCATGAGGAAGCACGCTCATTGAACTCGACACCTGCGGGGAATAAACACTTGGCTGATCGACAAGTATAACCGCCCATTCGCGTGCCTGCTCGGGATCGCTGAGTATAGTGGCAAGTTTCTCAAGACGCGCAGCGCCGAATTGCGCGAGCTTCTTGGTGTGTGGAGAACTCGTCGCGGACACATCGTGAAATAAACTAACGGCGCACTCTGGCAGCATACCCGTAAGAAGGGTTCTCATGCCGAGCATTGAGCCAATAGCGTCGGCGTCTGGGTCGCGGTGAGTGATGATGGCGAAGTTGGTCTTGTGCTGCTCTCGGTGCAAGAGCTCAATCGATAATAGCAGGCCGTACAGGGAGAGGTTGATGCGCTCGGGTAATGGATCCTCGCCCAAGCGGGGGATTGAGAGAATCTTTGAACCTTGATCCAACGACGGCATCCCTTAATCATACCGCATAATTTGTTACAGTCACTGAGTGATCCCAAAAAATCCGTCATGATTGGCGGTTATGCCCTGTGGGCGGTCTTCTTCAGCCCGGAATGGGCGCGCCAGAAGACCGACGCTCCCCTCATGAGGGCGATGCGGGTGGGTGGCAAATCGCGGAGATCTCCGCTTGCTCTTCTGACTCATAAGGTAGTACTGACGAGGGGCGCGATTACCGAAACCTACCGAGGTGTATAATGAAGACGCATCAAGTCTTGTTTGAGTTGCTCTCCACGTCCAGATTCGTGATGAGCTCGTACCTAGAGGATCTAACGGATGATGATCTTTTGGTGAGGCCGGTTGATGGGGCTCATCACGCGGCGTGGCAGCTTGGGCATTTGATATCCTCAGAGTCTCAAATGATCGAAGGTATCCGACCTCAAGCTCAGCAGCTAGTAGCTCGCGACTTCGCGCGCAGGCACGACAAGTCGCGTGCGTTTGAGTCCGCCGACCTCTGGGAAGTCTCAAAGAGCGAGTATCTCACGTTGATGGAGTTAGTTCGTTCGGCGACTCTTAACTTGCTGCGAGAACTATCTGAGGACGAGCTTTCCGCCGCTGGACCGGAGTTTATGCGCAAGTACGCGCCCACGGTCGGATCGGTATTCACCTCAATTGGCAGTCATGAGCTAATGCACGCCGGTCAAATCGCCGTCATTCGGAGAAAGCTCGGAAAGCCAGTGGTAATTTAACTGCCCGGGCGGAGACGCCACGCGAGTCATGTCACGTGGGCTAGCGCTGAAATAACGAGTGGGTTTTCGCCGCCGCTTTGGCGAGTTTCTCCTCGAGCTTCGAGAATTGCGGATCTCGCTCTTTTTCCTGAGCGGTAGCGCTGACCCGATTGCGATTGTCCATGTCTTGTAGATATGCGCCTATCACCGTCTCGGTCTGTCCTCGCGCCCCGATCAGGCTCTGCTGAAGAGATGAGACAGCGGCGGATCTCTCCACCAAGCGTAGGCGCGCTATCTCCGTTCGCGCTCGTCGATCGTTAATATTCCTTACGTGATCACGGAAATCACCAGCTAGTTTGAAAATGTACATTCCCGCGAGAACGTACACAGCTACATCGAGAGCGACGTTGCCGCTTAGGGGCGCGAAGAGAGACTGATTAAATAGCTGCACGTTCCTATCCTCCTCGGGCGACGCTTCCCGCCGCTCCTCTTCTCTTTTATTATACGAGAGCCGTAGGTTAATCCGAACTGAAAAGATTAGTCACCTTTCGCCGATTATACCGTTATTACTGTATTTTAGATGATCTAAGTTCCTGTATCTATTCGCAGTATTTGCTTCCGAGGATACGTCACACGTGTTCAAGGCCAAGAAGTAGTGGTGGTCGCAAAGCCCATCGTGCTTTCAGGCAGTTATGCCACCCTAAGTCCTTGCCAAGTCAGCCGCGGCCGCCCTGGGTTTAGATTTATGGCTGTGATACACTTCGCCGGGCGTTTGTTTTCAGGACAGGATATCCATGCGCGGTATTTCAGTAGTCATCCCAGTCTATAACGAAGAAGATAATGTTGCCGAAGGATTTCAGGAGGTCTCCAGAATCCTACGGGCAATGAACCGGCCCTACGAGATCATATACGTAGACGACGGTTCTCGGGACGCGACTGTCTCCCGACTTTTAGAGTGTG
>CAIVDM010000150.1 GCA_903904735.1 uncultured delta proteobacterium | reverse complement strand
TGTCTCAAGAAACACGCTATTTGTCCTTGCGTGCTTATCGCTTAAGTTATCCTCATACGGCCCAAACGCCCCGTCAGACTTGTAACTCGAACTTGCTCGCTCTGACTGCGTCTCTCCTCCAAGTACGCTGGAAAAATATTTGACGGGGGTCCATGTGGCTTTGGTTCCAACATCAAGGAGGTCACCGTCATATGCGGATCGTAAATAATCCGGGCTGAGCGCGTCTGGATTATTGTTGTCCTGCAAAGAATGGTTGCTGTACGCAATCCAAACGTTTGGAGTAATCGTGTCGCCCAAGAGGTGCGTCGAAACTTCGCCTTTTGAGAAGAACTCATCGTTGTGATAGCGACGATTGAGATCGTCACCTCCAGCTCCTCCAGAATTATCGAGGGCCGCGTTGGAACGGGTATAGCGAGTAGTCACAGCGCCATCGACCATATCTGAGGGAAAGAATCGTAATTTTCCGGAAACCGACGTGTTTTGATAATCATCGTGTTCGGCGTTACCATACCTCGCATCGGCCGCCGATATATTTCCGACGTCCTGCCGCGTGACACCACTCGTAAAATCGATCCCGTCTCCACCGTATGAGAGCGAGCCAACCTGATTAAAGGTGTTGTACGAGCCAGCTTCCGAGGAAGCGCTCATATGCACGCCGTCTTTCGCTTTCTTGGAGATAATGTTGATAACTCCCCCCATCGCGTCCGAGCCGTAGATCGTGCTTTGAGGTCCTCGAATAACCTCAATTCTATCGATGTTTTCGAGTGTCAGGTTGGCGAGATTGAACGAACGGTTGGGAGAAGCCGGATTGTTCAACTCAATTCCGTCTAAAAGGACGAGTGTTTGATCACTGTCGGCTCCTCGGATAAAGGCTGCCGCGTTTCCGCCAGCGCTACCACTCTGAACTATATCGAGACCGGGGACTTTTCTGAGCGCCTGCACGACATTTGGATAACGGCCTTGCTGAAGCTCTTCTTGGGTAACCACTGACACCGAGCTTCCAATGTTCGACTGCCGGGTCTCCAAACGACTCGCGCTTACGACAATCTGATCCACTTCTGGAACCGAATCTGTTTCTTGAGCAAGAAGGAGGGAGGGACTCACCACGATGGACACAAAAAGCCCATACGCGATGCGAGTTGGAACAATCAAACGTTCACGCATACGTTTCCTGAAATATTTTGTTAGTAATACTAACCGTCACCCCAGTCCGCGAGGATGTCGATTCTCATCAGGAGCTACAAGCAGAGCTGGCAGCTTCAAACCGTTGCGAGAAGGTCTTCTGGCTCCTGGGCATTTAGAGGCCGCTCCTTCCCATCCTTCCGCAGAAGGACAGTGGAGTGCGTGGGTCTCAATTCCCAGATACAGCGGCGGGACCGCGACGGAATTTCACCGTTCTTCCCTGGCGCTCGCAATACGGTGGTCGTAGCAGGAGGAATGGGGTGAGGTCAATGAGAAACCCCGTAATAAACGACGGCGCCCGACTTTGGCGTCCATCCAAACTGGGACGTTCAACGCAAAGAGGATTAGTGGCACACGAGGCATAAATAACTGGGACAAACTTGATATAAGGCCCCAATCACATTAAAACATACCTTCTCAGACGCAACGCTTACACTCCGGTGCAAAACGCTTATGAAAGGCTCTCATCCTCGCATCACCCTCCTCGGGAACAACTCAGGCCGAAACCTCGGCGATATGGCGATTATGTCGAGCATTTTGGAGAGCCTTTCAAAACGACTTCCGGACGCGGAGTTTTACGTTCCCTCAATCAAACCGGAGTGGACCAAGAAACATTACGGTGACCGCTACAACGTAAAAGCTGTGAACGTGATGCCCTGGACATTGAGCCTGCGGCTCCTTGGGCTCCCCACACTCCTCTGTCTTGCCAAAAGCGATGTGGCCCTGATTTGCGACGGCATTATCTTCGGGAAGAAGCTCTTTAATCCCGCTTTCAATTACCTCATCACTCTCGTCTTCCTCGTTCCACTTGCTCGGCTCCTCGGATGCAAAATGGTGTGTTACAGCACCGGCATCGGTCCCTTTCCCAGCGCTATTAGCCGCATCCTCGCCAAGTGGACTATTAATGGGTGCGACCTTGTGATGATGCGCGAGCGAGATAGCGAGAAGCTCACCAAAGATATCGGTGTCACTCAGCCGGTGGAACTCACCGGAGACGCGGCGTTCATAAATCCAGTATCGGACGACAGCGTTGCCGTTACCATTATGCGCGAGATCGGCCTCGATCCTGAAAAGC
>CAIVDM010000149.1 GCA_903904735.1 uncultured delta proteobacterium | reverse complement strand
GTACTTCATCAACGGATCAGCTGAAGCCGATGTAGCACCAAAAGCCAGTGCGAGCGCAAAAAACGAAAGTATCTTTTTCATGAATTAATCCCTCAAAAAACGGGGCGCGTCGGCACCCCAAACAACGAGCTGAAGCGTAATCCACCTTAAGTTGCCATAACAATAGGGAAATTATTGATTTTACCATTCGGGCATTCCTCAGCGATGTGGGGTGGTCGCCAGGTCGTGTTTGGCGTATCCTACCAGTGTGTTACCACTCGTCGGTCATACAACTCAGCGTCAAGCACTTTCAACCCTCGTTCGAGAGGAGCGCCTTCCGAGCTCACTCCTCTTCGCTGGAATGGAAGGTATAGGTAAACATTTGGTCGCCCGCGAGCTTGCCAGACAGCTCCTCTGCCAAACGTCCCCCGTTATACCCCAGGGAGGCTGCGGAGAATGCAAACCTTGCAAGCTATTTGATAGTAACAATCATCCCGATATTCATACGCTTACCTTTGGGCCCGACGGCGCGTCCGTGGACGATATTCGTCAGGTCTTAGAGCGCCTAAGCCTTCGAGCCTTTATGGGGACCCGAAAGGTCGCGATCTTTAACAACGCCGACTCGATCTCAATGGTGGGCGCCAACTGTATCCTCAAGACCCTCGAGGAGCCTCGACCAGAAAACTTCTTTATCCTGATCGCCGCCAACCCATCAAAGTTACCCTCGACAATGCTATCCCGCTGCCAGCGCTGGTTCTTTGACCGCCTTTCAGAGGATGAGATCCGTTCGGTGCTTCTTGCGCGCGGAGCCTCTGAGGAAGAAATGGCATTAGCGACGCTCGCCGATGGCTCTGTAGGGGCGCTGTCAACTATTCGGGCCCGCATAGAGAACGCCGATGAGATAACAGCGGTGTTGGACGCCGCATGGCGAGGAGATCTAGCTCGAATAACACGAGCCGCGCAGGAATGGGGCACTGAAAAAACGACCCTCGCTGAAAGACTTACCTTTTTACGGATGCAGATTCGCCAGCGCCTCGTGACCAACGCGAGCGATGCGGGCGCGGCGGCTGTCTGGGCTCATGCCTTACAGAACACCATCGACGCCGAGTATGTGATAATCGACAGACACGTCAACCCCACCCTCATCCTTCTACGAGTATTGCAGGGCTGTTCTCACGAATACGCCACAGGATACCGAATGACACCGAACAGGTATCCGACCATTTTGGAAGACCTCGCCCTCTAAAACCCGGCCAAAAGCAGCGAGATTTCCAATCTGTAGGTTGGAACCACAAGGCACCTGGAAAACCTTGTAGTTAGCGGTGCGATCGACTAGAACGTCTCTCGAAGAGAACGACACGAGGTTCGTTAGGAGCGAAACACCATGGAAGCACAAGACACACCCACATCCGCCCAAGCAGCGCCACAAGCTCAAGCTCCAACCGATGAAATCGATATTGAGACCTTCGCCAAAGTGAAGTTCCGAATCGCGACGGTCGAGAAGGTTGAGGCGATCCCGAAATCGAAGAAGCTCTATCAGATCCAGGTAGACGTCGGAGAACTCGGCAAGCGACAGATAGTATCAGGCATAGCGCTTCACTATACACCCGAGCAACTTGTCGGACGACAGATCGTAATCGTGGCGAACCTTAAGCCGGCGAAACTCATGGGTGTTGAGAGTCACGGTATGCTACTCGCGGCCTCCACTGAGGGGGACGAGGTACTGGCGGTGCTATCACCAGATAAGCCGATTTCCGCGGGAGCCCGAGTTCGGTAACAGATGTCTCTCGATCTGATCGACTCCCACTGCCACCTTGACATGGAGGCGTTCGATAGCGACCGCGACGCGTGCGTTGAGCGAGCGCTGTCCGCTGGTGTCACACGGATGATCACCATTGGGACCGGCTCAGGTATCAAGGGAGCCCATAACGCGATTGAGTTGTCGGAGAGGCATGAGTCTGTATGGGCAACTGTCGGAGTACATCCTCATTGCGCGGGGTCACCGTATGACCTCAGTGAGCTACGGCGTCTTGCGGCGCACCCAAAGGTAGTAGGTATCGGCGAGACTGGGCTCGATTTTTATCGAGATTGGGCTCCCGCCGACCGACAATACGAGACCTTTGAGGCGCAAATCGCGCTCGCAAAAGAAGTTAAGAAGCCACTCGTGATTCACTCCCGAAACGCCGGAGAGGAATGCCTCAAGGTATTATTAGACAACAACGCGCGGGATGTCAGTGGAGTCTTTCACTGCTTCGCGGAGAACGCGGCCTTTGCCGCCAGGTTATCTGAGATCGGCTTCTACGTTTCGTTTCCAGGGCAGATAACGTTCAAAAAGGCTGACGAGGTACGCGATGTTTGTCGACAGGTGCCACTAGAGCGGATTCTGGTTGAGACCGACGCCCCTTTTCTTGCGCCAGAGCCTAATCGAGGTAAGCGATGCGAGCCTTCTTTTGTTGTGGACACGGCGCGCAAGCTCGCAGAGATTAAAGGGGTATCACTCGGGGAGATCGCGGCGATCACCACTCAGAACGCGCTGCGACTCTTTTCTCATATGAGGTAAGTTTTCATGAGTCATCCGTGCGTCGAAACTCAAGCCTCTGGTCACCTCCTCGCGGTCAGGATCAATCGCCCCGAGGCGCGCAACGCGCTCAACAGGGAAACCATTCGGCAATTAGTCGCTATTTTTTCCGCGAAGTACGACACTAATTCACCACGTTGCGTTCTGCTGACAGGAGCCGGTACCGAGGCGTTCTGCGCGGGGGCGGACCTCTCCGAATTGGAGAGCATCCCTAGCCCAGAGGATCGGCGTGAATTTTTCCGCGCTGTCGCCAACCTGATCGCGAGTATCACAACGTGCCCCATTCCTGTCGTCGCGGCGGTACACGGTTTCGCCTTAGCTGGTGGATGCGGTCTGGTCGCGGCGTGCGATATCGCCATAGCGGCTGATGACGCGATATTTGGTCTCCCCGAAGTCGCTATCGGCCTCTCGCCGATGGTTGTTTTGGCACCACTGCGCCAACGAGTCTCGCCAAGCGTCTTGCGTCTTATGGCGCTGCGAGGAGAGCGAATTAGCGCCGAGCGCGCGCTTCACGCGGGACTCGTTACACAAGTGGTTCAGAAATCTCAGCTTGAATTGGCGATAAAAACGCTCTGTGACGGAATCATCTCACAGGGTCCTCAGGCGGTTCGCGCGACAAAACGAGCTCTGCGAGATATTCAGGGCGCTAACCTGTATGAGCAGATGCTCGATCTGGCCGACCAGAGCGCCTTGGTGAGTATCGGAGACGAAGCGGTGGAGGGAATCGCCGCCTTTCGCGAAAAACGACCCCCGTCGTGGAAAGCAACATAGCAACCTGCAAGGAGATTCGCGTGAAATTTGGACGATTCACTATTACCCCCGTTATGTTCGCCTCCTTTCGCCTCGATGGCGGATGCATGTTTGGATCTGTTCCCAAGAATCTGTGGTCTAAGAGCATACCGGCTGATGAATCTAACCGTATTCCGCTCGTGTGCCGCTCACTCCTTATCAAGGACGAATCTCGAGTGATACTCCTCGATGTTGGAATCGGTGATAAGTGGAGTGACAAATTGCGGGAGATCTACGCCATCCAGCTAGAACCCCAAACCTCACTCGGTTTTAATCCTGAGGACGTTACCGATGTCGTTCTCACTCACCTGCATTTTGACCACGCTGGCGGTATCTCGTACCACGACGCGTCTGGAACTCTTCGTCTGAGATATCCCAAGGCGAAAGTTCACCTGCAAATGGCGAACTGGGAGCATGCCCAACACCCGACTCCGAAGGATCGCGCTAGCTACATGCCCGAGAATATCGATCCACTCAAAGAGGCGAACGTACAACTGTGTGACGGCAGTGTTGAAATACTCCCAGATATTATCGTGCACCGAGTCGATGGACACACTCCGGGACAACATTGGATAGAGATCGTCGCTGGGAATGAGCGAATATTCTTTCCGACGGACCTCATTCCAACGAGTCACCACGTTCCCCTCGCCTACCATATGGGGTACGACGTATGCGCTGATACACTACTACAAGAGAAGCTCGCTTTTCTCGAAAGAGCCTGCCAACCTGGTGTGCGCGTTTTTTTTCAACACGACAGCGACGTTCCGTGGGCGACAATAGAGCTGACATCGAAGGGACAGTTTGTCGCGAAGCCTCTATAGGGACGCCGCGGTGTCAAGCGAAGGCAAACACTAGTACGACAGCACCACTACCAAAGACAGCGTCATCATACAAAACGCCGGGATAGCTTTCTTGATCGGGTCGGACGCCTTGACGTGCATCACTACCGCCACCAACATCAGAAATGCCATACACGACGAGGCGATCACTGCCATCGCTGGTATCCAAATACCAACGATGAGAAGCGCCGCGAGACTCAATTTAAGCGCGCCAACTATCTTCCTGACCTCATCGGAGAGACCATACACCCGAAACTCCTCCGCCATTGACTGGGCTTGTCCACCACGAAACGCCGTGGGTTTATTAGAGCGAAGCACCCAGACGTTGAAGATTCCAAAAGCTATGAAAAGTTGAACTAAGACAGGCACGATCATGGAGCTCCCTCCTTTACGATAGCGGTGGTCGATTGATCCGAAGCTCGGCGTCAGTATCCATATTTCCTCCCGACTCAGAATCCTTTTTGAACACACTACGAGCCAACGCGATCATACCACCTACGTCTGATAGATTCGCCGGAAGCACCACCGTACTACTCTTATGAGCGATTCGACCGAATTGAGGCAGGTATTGCTCCGCGATTCGAAGCTCCATCGCGAGCTTTCCACCTTCACCTTGCAGCGAACCACCCACCAATCGCAATCCTTCCGCGGTCGCTCGCGCGACCTCCAGGATTGCCTCAGCCTCACCTTTCGCCGTATTAACCTGCGCCATCATGCTAGCCTCAGATTCCTTAATCTGGCGCTGCTTCTCGCCTTCCGCGTTATTTATCGCCGCGTCCCTCTGTCCCTCAGAGGCGAGAATCGCCGCTCGCTTTTCGCGCTCGGCTTTCATCTGCTTCTCCATAGCGGTGATAATTTCTCGTGGGGGCGTGATATTCTTAATCTCATAGCGGAGAACTTTAACTCCCCAAGCCTCGGCCGCCTTATCCACCTCCGCGACAATGTTGGCGTTGATGTGAGCGCGCGCCTCGAAGGTCTTATCAAGCTCAATCTTCCCGATCTCACTTCGCAAGGTTGTCTGCGCCAACTGCACGAGACCGAAAAGATAATCATCAATGCCGTATGAAGCCGCCTGGGCGTCAATCACACGCACGTACACGATACCGTCAACGGCCACCTGGACGTTGTCGCTCGTGATACAGATCTGTTCAGGGATATCGATAACCTGCTCTTTAATCGAATGTCGGTATCTAACGGCGTCGATATAAGGGATCAGGACATGGAAACCCGCGTCAAGCGTTACGTGGTATTGCCCCAATCTCTCAATCACATAGCGCATCTGCTGAGGAACGATAACAGCCCCCTTGTAGATGGTCAGACAAACTAAAAAAACGATTGCTAATAACACTATCGATACCATTGCTCCCTCTCCAGCTCGAAAACTATTTAATAGCTCTCACCCGTAACGTCACGCCCTCTTCACCGACAACCTCAGCCTCGGCTCCATCAGCGATCATCACTTCTCCAACATTCAGCAATCTCCACGGAGAACCAAACAGTTCGCCTGAGCCATGGGTCGCGGGAGCCAAGTCGCCCTGGACCACAACTCTCTTACCCACAAGTTGACCTGGCTCGTTTTTACGCTGACGTGCGACACTCCGCAGGCGCTTGCCCAAACCTATCCAGAGCAGGACTGCCGTAACAGAGAAAATCGCCGTCTGCGATAACAACGACTCGGAGAGTCCTAGCAATCCTAGGGCTCCCACTGTTAGACCCGCGAACCCTAGAATGAGCATAAAGAAGCTCCCTGGCGCCAGGAGTTCAAGCACCATCAAACCCAACCCGAGAACTAACCAAATCCACGCCGCCATACGTGACCGCCTTGTAGTACATAAAGATGGAGAGATCTTAGTCGCAAGACATAGCGCGAGGAAGGGGTATTTTTCGTGGCTATGGCGCCCGAAATCGAGCCGCCTCGCTCGGTTTAGTTACACCAAGCACCGTTCGTGGCTTCTTGAGAGATATCTCGACGCGATACGACACCGAGTACGTGGCACCGGGCGTTAGTCTGCCGACGCTGACTCGACTCCGGCGGCTGCGCAACTTGCGGATCCGTCTCGTTCCCCTGGGGTTTACTATTCTCGCTTTGAGCATAACAGCCCGCGCCGCGACGACGTCACTCTCCGCCACAAGCGTCACGATATACGTCGTTATTAAGTTTCCGCGGGTCTCAAGCGCTTTCTCGGCCTTCTGTTTGGATGAGCCGCGATTGAGCAACAGCCTCAGGGCTCTCTCCCGTTGCGCTTCGGTCAGCCGCACCGACACCTCGGGAAGTATTACGTTCGCTGTGTTTTGACTTGAGAAAGAGACTTCAGGAGCGGGCAATCCAGCGCTACCGGGGGCAATCGCAATCCCGTTTATGGCCGAGTTAGTGTTAGCGGGAACAATGACGACACGTGGCGCGGCGTGGTCAGCGCCACCAGGAGTAAGGTCCGCGCTAGGGGTCCAAGGGACATCACTAGTCGGTGTGGCAACGATACTTGAGTCGGACTGCTCAGCCCCCCTAGGACTGCTCTCCTCACTTGGGCTCGAGTCGCCGGGAGTGCCCACTGCAGTCGCCCAAGGCTGGCTGGTGTCCATAGGAGTAGCCTCAACACTCGGCGTCGATGTCTCGAGGCCTTCTAGGATGATTACGGTGCCTGGCGCCAATGGACCGGATTCATTAGGAGTAGCGACGACACTGGGTGCCAATGAAACAGGACTACCGTAGACCGTAGGCTCGGGCCAAATAATATCGGTCGGATAGGAATCAATCTGACTACTAGTCGCTCGTAAAGATGCCGCCGCCCCTCGTGAGGCGCGTGTCAACACTTCAATACGTCCTCTCCGATCTTGGAACCCTGGAATCCCTCGCACTTCCAGCCCGCGTAGTCGACCTCCTATATGTGCCTGGCAGCCACGCGAGGCGACGCACGGTCCAACCGCATCTGACGCACACGACCCGTCTTGCGCCTCCTCTAAGACGCCGCGCGGCGTAACCTTGGCCCTCGTGACGGAACAGTGATTCGAGGAGGTCATGAATACTCCATACAGGCCCCTACCAGCATTATCGATATCCCGCAGCAGGAAGCCGTCTCGATGTCGCGCAATCCCAGATATTCCCCGGTCCTCAGTCTTAGAGCCGCACAGAGCGAATCCAATCACGGATCCTTTTCGAACACTTCCAAATATAAACAGTGCTCGCTCTTTGGCTCCTGCCGCGCAAGAGCCGCTGGCGACAAGTTCATCAATGCCATCTCCATTCACATCCGAGATGAAACTCACCGATGAGCCAAACTTGCAACTAGCGGACGTGCCGACTAATCTCAACTCGCGGGGTCTACCACCCTTCGCTTCAGGATCATAAATCATCACCGCGCCACGCCCAGACCCGTAGCCAGACGCGGTCGCCACGATCAACGAGCGTCGATGGGAACCAACCGACGCCTTACTACAAGCAACTGCGCCGCCCAACGAGTCCCCAGCCCGAATTCCCTTAAACACCAATGGGGTCGCCGAGGCGCCATGCTCTGTCACTATTGAGCCGAGGGAGGCTAGTAATATCGCCAGGACTCTCTTGGTCTGTCTCACAATCACCTCCCTCGGTAAAAAGAGATATGCGCGCCCGATAGAATTCGCAGGAGGCACCCCACGAAACATCCCCATAACACTCCCGTCTCAATTGGAAGATAGAAGCCGAAGAAAAAGAGCCCGAACTGACAGGACAGAGCGCCGATGGATAATGCGCTCACTCCAAGAATCGCGCCCGCTCCAGGCAGTGATACCAAGCTCCAAATGATTCCCGCCGCAACCGTCAGGAGGGCTAGCGCGTGGATCACAGGCGAAACACCCCTCACCCAGTCCCTACGCAGTAAGTTCAGCGTAGCGGTGGCGTGCACTTCCGTTCCGAACAGCCCCTCATCATATGGTGTCTCAAAGGAGTCTCGCTCTGAAGGTCCGGTGCTACTGCGCAGCCCTAGACCTATGAAAACAATCTTATCCTTGAACACGTCGCGAGGGAGTCGATCTATATCTCGGAGCGCCGTTTCGTACGATAGCGTCGGTATTGTTCGCGAGGGACCGTAAAAATTAATCAAGTCCCGTTGTCTTGGGTACTCAACAGCATCACCGAGCGTTGTCACAACCGCTTCCGCTAGTGACGGCACATCCGGAAACACCTCAGAGCGCTGGGTCATAAATCGCCTTACTCTACGCTTGTCCAGTGGAAACCCAATTGTTCCCACTCCCGCGGCCGCTTCCTCAAAAAGCGGTGTTGGTCTAATCATCTCCTCGAGCAGAAAGCTCCCCTGCATAGTGGCTTTATGCGATAATCCAAGCGCCGCCCCGAGTATCGTTGGCACTCGTCGCATCGCCTCCGCCAGTTCGTCGTCAGCGCCCCCCTCCAGGCCGCTATCACTAAACAACACGTCAAACACCACCAGCTTAGCTCCAGCGTCTATGAGGGCATTTACGAGTCTCGCGTGCAGCGCCCGAGGCCAGGGAGAAGTGAACGGAACACCCATGTTGGCGTAGCTCTGCTCGTCTATCGCCACGATAATGGCCTCCGCGGGCGGGGTGACGCTCCCCCTCCAATGAAACAATGAGTCCAAAGACGTATACTCAATACGATCACTCATGTCTGTCGTGGAAATCGGCAACACGAGCGACGAGAAGAGCGTGGCTAGCAACGCGGGCATCGACAAGAGGCTAAGGCACCTCCGACGCACGCCCTCAAGGAACAACGAGGATCGCGCAGGAAAATCCGAGTTCGCGACGGTATCATCGAGTTGCGACGAGAGGCTCTTTGTTTTCTCACTGTCCTCGCGTGACTCTAAAGCCTTGGCGAAATCACGCACAGCGCTCATTCGCTCAGCGGGGTCGCGCACAAGCAGCCCCATAATCGCATCCGTGAGCCACGCCGGTAAGTCGGAGCGGTAGGCGGATATCGAGATCGGATCCTGTTCGACTTTTCGGATAATGAGCCGCGCTGGATTTTCCTCATCGAACGGCTGATGGCCGGTCAGCAACTCATAGAGAACAACCCCTAGCGCATAAAAATCTACGGCTCTACTCGCCCTGATGCCCGAAAGAACCTCTGGGGCTATGTACGCGATCGTCCCTAAGATCCGCGACGGACTGAGCGTTACCTGAGACGACTCCCCTCGGGCGATACCGAAGTCAGTTATCGTGACTATCCCGCTATCGCTCATGATTATATTGGAAGGTTTCAGATCCCGATGGATTATTCCAACGCTTTGAATAGCGATGAGCCCTCTCATGAGCTGTGTGGCTATCGATACGACCGCGTCAACATCGATTACGCCACGAGCCATAATATCTGAAAGGGGCGCCCCGCGCAGATGCTCCATGGAATAGAAGCATATATCTCCGTCCTGTCCGTAATCGAACGTGCGAACGACATTCTCGTGCTGGATTTTTCGAGTGAGCTTTACCTCTTGAATAAAGCGGGAGCGATGTTCAGCAATCCCCTCGCTGACGTCACTTAGGATCTTTATCGCGACTTCGGTCTCTTGAAGAACGGTATCCTCGGCGAGATAGACCGACGCCATACCGCCGCGTCCGAGTGGCTTTATAATTCGATACCGCTCCGCCAGAAGCTGCCCTGATGAGAGAAAGGCAGTTGGAGATAAACCTCCCGAGGACCTCGTTTTGGAGCGCGCCACCTGCATACGACCGCGTGCACCTCACCTACATACCAGCGGGACGACCTTCCCCGAGAATCCAGTGAAGATCTCCCTCTATGAATTCAGATGCCGCACCCCACTCCATCGACTCTATGGGTGGCACGGCGCTTGCAGATTGGTCGTGGTAGGACCTTCAAAAGTAGCTATTTCTGACTCGTAAAGGGCATAACCTACACCCATACTGCCAAGAGGAAGTGTTTGGGCGGATGCTCTCTCGACGTGGAATACTCCTGTAGATAGTGCTTGGTGTCGCTGCCTTCACTTCTAGATATCCTTGGCTCGTGAGGATCGGTAGAGCCTGTGGTCACTACCCCCAGAGATTGGCTTGTCTCTTGCCATCTGGTATTCGCGCGGTCTACTTTCAGCTCACCTAGCTGCCAAAGATTCATAATGCCAGCCTACTCCGCCCTAAAACCTCAAATTTATCAGATCGGCACAGGTACTTGTCGTATCGATGCCGCGCACGCTCAAACTAGCGCGTGCATCCTTAATGGTGACACGACGCTACTTATCGACATCGGCTACGGCATCCTCGACCGCCTCGACTCTTTTGGCGCTCTCGATAACTGCCGTGAGCTTCACATCCATATATCCCATCGCCACACTGACCACCTAGCGGGGCTATTTCCCCTGCTCCAGTGCCTTACATGGTCGGACGACTTCAAACATTTATCCGTGGTGCGGGTAGTTATCCACGCCACCGAAGAGGTGTGTAACTTAATTGAGAATCTCCGCTCCCTCTGGGGCAAAGAAGAGACGAGCTTATACAACGCTTCATCCCCTCCCCTCAGCCGCTCTCTCGAGTATGCTCCTGGTCCTGACTTCCAGAACTGGACCTACTGGGTGGGAGATATCCCAGTGACTTCGGTGCATCTTCCTGGTGCTAACAACCACGGTGCGCGATGTGACGTCGATGGCAAGCGATACGCCTTCGCCTGTGACGCCACTGAACTAAACGACTCATTGATTAACTTCTGTCGCGACTCAGACCTATGCGTCTTTGACTTCGGACACCTTACAAACATCCGCCTGTCAGATGGCACATATACTATCAATCTCGAACCTGTCGTAGACCTGCTCGTGAAGGCGAAGTCCCCAATCGCTCGAGCCGCTCACGTATACCTCAGACATCAGCAAGATCGTCGGCTCTCGCCACTCGAACGCTCTCGAGAGACCGCGCGATTAGTAGCCGAAACCGCATCTCGCGCTAAAGAACGGGGCTTCACTGGCACCTTGAGTCTTGCCGTGGGCAATAAGCTTATAACGCTTTAGAAAGAACCAACCGGACTCGTCAAACCTATTCCGGCGAGACATCTCGCTTGGAGTATCGGTTAGCAAGCACCCCGAACGTCGCTCCCCAGAGCGGTCGTAATGATGTGACGCGAATCAACAACTGATGTCCGCGTATCTTCTGGACACGCCTCACCTCGGCGAAGGTTGGAAGCAAAACCACCATCGTCATAAAGCGCAGCAGCCCCGATATCACGAAGAGAATTAAAAATGGCGACTCCTCGACAAAAACAGCCAATGCGCTTCCAGAGCCCTGGGGCAAGCGTGTCGCTATATATCCTCCTAGCGCCGAGCCCAAAAACACGAGCACTCCGTTGATAATCGATTGGTAGGCGAAACATCTAGCTCTCTTGGGCGCCGTAACAGCGTCGAAAACAAAATTTGCCGCCGCCAGGTTGAAGCCTGCCCAAAAAACACCACTATAAAGCTGGATAAATACCACCCACCAAATATTGGAAGAGACCAGCCACAGTAGCGGGTTAATCGAGACGAGAAATCCGCACACCTTGAGGATCTGCCGATTGCCGAACTGGTCGCTCAAAGAACCCCATGCCCGCATTACGCTAAACTGAGCTAACACCACCGCCGCGACCACGAACATATACTCTTGATAGGAGAAGGCCAGGTCTTTGAGCATATACATCGCGAAGTACGGACCCGATAGCGCAGTCGCGAAGTTCATGCATGAGATAAAAAACACGAACTTCACGAAGTTTGAGTGTCGCGCGCGCACGATGAATTGCCAAAACGTGAACTTAGAGTCATCTGGCACATGGAGCGACGCGTCCGGCACTCGTGAGAAAGCCAATCCAGAGGCGTAACGACTAAGCGCCGCGACAAGGAACACCACCGCGAATCCAAGCTCGGTGACGCTCCATGATTTACAGTGATGAACGAGATACCCAGCCCCAAAAACCCCCGCGAATGTCGCGATCGACATCCACTTATTTCGAAAACCGAAGAACTCACCGCGAGATGTGGGCGGAATCAGATCTCCCACCAGGCTATTCCACATCGGCGCCATAAACCCGATCGTCATGTGATAGAGACTAATAATGACTATCAGCGCGGTAACGGCCCACCACCCCGTGCCGAAAACATACGGGATAAGACCGATCGGGAGAACGAGCATCGCCTGTAGCTTGATCGCTCTGACTATCGCTTCCCTGCGACTAGCGATACGCTCCGACAATCTCATGCCAACCGCCTGGAACATCGCCCCGAGCAACGGCGGCAGCGTCGCGAGCGCGCCAATTTGGAGGGGCGTTCCCCCCAGAAACACTCCGAACGCGGAGAAATACGTCTCCGCGGCGCCTATCTTGACCGCGTCAAAAGCGCCCTCTTTAACGATGTCCTTAGAAGTTTTTGTGGAAAGAAAATTCACCGCGCTACAATCCTATGAGACGCGCGACACGCAAAATCGCGATGATTGAGAGGCAATCGAATATCTCGCCCCGTTCCACCATTTGAACACAGTCGACAAAAGGCACCTTCTTCACCTTGAGCACTTCGGTCTCGTCCGGCGACATCTCGCCCTGCGTGAGACCCTTGGCGAGGTATAGGTATGCCCGCTCAGATGTAACGCAATTACTGAGATGTATCTCAGTGCCAAGTGGTTGCCATGAGTCCGCCACTACGCCAGTCTCTTCACGTAACTCTCGCTTGATAGCGTTTAATGGATTTTCTCCCGGATCCGCCCCTCCTTCCGGGATCTCCCAGGAATACACATCTGTGGGGTAACGATATTGGCCGACGAGATAGATCTCTTGATCATCTGTCATCGCCACTACTCCTGTGGCGACTCGGGTATCCACGACACTATATATACCTGGTTTGCCAGTTGGGGAGATTACTTGATCCTCTCGGAGGGTCATCCATGGGTTTTCATAAATGAGCCGACTACCTACTCGTTTCCAAGGATTCCCTTCCGACATCTGACTATTCCATATCAGCCTGAAACGCGCCCCATAACGGCGCTCCGAGCGGGCTGTTCGCTCCTCTTAACGCGCCTGAAGACCGGTCAATAATACACACGAATCCCACGACAGTACCACCCGCGGTCTGTACCTTTCGGGCCGCTTCTCTGATTCGAGAACCAGAATAGACGACATCGTCCACTATCACGATGCGTCGACCTTTTAGCTCGGGGCCGAAGAAGTTTCCGTCCTTCTGGAGGATCGCCACCTTACGCCCGCCAGCGACCGCTGACGCGAAGAGGATTCCGCTGTATGCGAGCCCAATCGCCATGTCGAAGGTATCATGATCGAGATCGCCTATGGCGTCCGCCGCCAAGCGCGCGAGTTCACTGGGGGAGAGCTGGAAACAATCATAGAAAACCGTCGCGAGATCCCCACTTGGGATCTTCGTGGGCTGGTCGTACCGAATGGCTATACGTTCGATAACTGCTTTTGTTGTCTCGTCCATGGCGCGCCTATCTCGAGTGTTTGGTGATTAGGAAAAATACCTACCGCTCGGGTTTCCCCAAACCGACTCCTTTATAGTACCGCTGCCGTACCTTGGATGACAGTCGAAAACTCCGCAATCGGTCGATAGTGGCAAGTCATTATACATACATCGTTTCTCAATCGTCTAAGCTACTTGACCACTGCAGACGGGAGAGACAACCTCATCATGCAAGGTGATGCACGCTGCGGCCTAGTACGCTAGCATTCGCCCTACACATTAGCTCGGAGGGCTCATGCGACGAACACTCACTCTTTTTCTTGTCAGCGTTATGCTTTTCGCGGCAGACCGTTCAGCGGCTCAAACAAAGTCATTTACCATCGGAGCCGCTTTTGGACTGACGGGAGACGCCGCTACGTTTGGTCGTGAGGAATTAAACGGCGCTCGGCTCGCGGTCGATGAGATCAACGCGCAAGGCAAGATTCATCTCGCGCTCAAGGTAGAAGACACCACAAGCACAGGCTTAGGGACCGTGACTGCCGTAAAGAAGCTTGTCGAGGTGGACGGCGTGAAGATTGTCCTTGGACCAACGTGGCTCGACACTTTTCAAGGATGCCTACCAATCACAGAGAAGCGTGGGACCCTCGTTATCTCACCGAGCGCTTCGATTCCGATTATCAAGGACTCGCCCTCCAAGTACCCTTTAGTCTTCTCCACATACTTCAATTTCCAGCGCGAGGTCTCAGCCCTCGTGGAGAAAGCTTCCCAACTAGGACTGCGCGAGATCGTTGTGCTCTTCGATCAAGATCCTTACTTTGTTGAGATGCGACGTGTCGCGGTCGAATCAGCCAGTCGCTCTTCGGTGGACATTGTCTTTGACCAAGAGTTTAGTTCAGGAGAGACCGACTTTCGATCTCTGATTCTCCAAGCGCGGCGACGAGGCGCCACGGCGATACTTTTCGCGTCCGCCAATCAGGCGTCCATAGTGGCGTTCCTTAAACAGCGACAACAACTCGCCCCGCTCATCAGTGTTCTTGGAAGTCACGACTTTGAGGGCTACGAGACAGATTCGACATTTTCGGGTCTTCTGAAGAACTCCCTCTACATGGCGCCTGAAGGAGCCGCGGAGCTTTTCCGTAAAAAGTATCAGGACAAGTACTCGGCGCCGCCGATAATGACCGCGCCTAATTCCTTTGATGCTGTCACATTCGTCGCCGCGGCTCTTATCGGTGGCGCGGAGAGCCCTGAACAGATCGCCACCTATGTGCGGCAACACGAGCACGACTCGGTATCGTTTGGTAAAGTGAGGTTCTCAGCATTCGGGGGAATCGAGAACGGGAACTTTATGGCGCGGGGCTCGCTCATAGATAAAAAGCCGTGACGTAAACATGTGGGTTCTTAGCGGCCCAGAGAAATCTCTTATCGTCAACAAATATCAGGTTCCTTGAAGGAGATAGCGTCGTGTAACACGGCGTGCGCTGAGGCACCCCATTCCCTTACTCGAATGTCCGCATACCCGCCGCGCGAGAAGCCTGCATAACGCCCCGCAACTGATGAAGCTTCGCGTCTCGAATGAGGGTTCGTACCGCCGGTATCGCCACAAGCACCTCGGCATTAACGATACGCCCATGGCTCGAAGAAGCTCGCAGCGTTTGAGACACTATCATTTGAAGTGACTCCGCGAGCATTGAGCGAATCTGGCTTTGCTGCCCCGAGGGGAATACATCAACGATTCGGTGAATCGTACGAGGGGCGTCCGCGGAGTGTAATGTAGCGAGTACAAGATGTCCGGTCTCAGCGGCGGTGAGCGCGAGCTGTATCGTCTCGTGATCTCGCAACTCTCCAACGACTATCACGTCAGGATCCTCACGTAGTATTGACCGCAACGCCCCCGAAAACGAATCCGCGTCCCGCCCGAGTTGGCGCTGTCGGATCAATGAATGTCGTGACTGATGCACGAACTCAATCGGATCCTCAACCGTGATGATATGCGCGGATCTGGTGGAGTTAATCTGATCGACAATCGCCGCCATGGTAGTAGACTTACCGGAACCTGTTGGTCCGGTAAGTAAGACAAGACCCTGCTCATAACTCGCCACCTCATGAACTACTGGTGGCAATCCTAGGGTATCAAGCCGTGGCACCTGTGATGAAATCACACGCAGTGCCGCGGCGATTCCGCCTTGGTGACGAAATAAGTTACTCCGAAAACGCCCTAAAGCCGAAAATTCAAGGACCCCATCGAATTCGCTCCGCTCGAGCGCCACCGCGGGCACCAGCTCCGTTAGCCAGCCACGCAGTTGGGTGTCACTCAGAGGCCGGAATTCAGCACGAATAAGACCTCCGTTCAAACGAAAAATCGGGACCTCTCCCGATCCGAGATGAACGTCTGACGCTCCCAACCGTATAGCTTCCGCGAGAACATCCTCCAGTTCGATACCCTGACTCATACAGTCCTAATTGCCTCGTAAAACACAGAATCCTTTACCCTCCCGGTCCTCATTAACTCGCAAAACCTTTACCCAACTATTTGCCCTCAGTATGATGGAGGGGACATTCCGTCATGCGCGGAACAGCGAGCGAGCCAGGAGACAGCCGTTTCTGGTGGGCGCTCGGAGTAACGTTACAACTTCCCCCTCATGCCGCAGTCGCCCAAAAAACCCACTACTCCGACCAGACGCGCCATCGGTCTGCCCGGCTCATCGTGTGGCTGGTACCTAGCGGACGCGTTGCGACAACGAGACAAAGCATTGATCGTAACTCCTGACCGAAAAGTTGCGGAGGAAGTGCTCGACGACCTCTGTTTTTTCGTGGGAAGCGGCTCAGTGACACTTCTACCGGGATGGGACACTCTGCCGCTGGAGCCAGTCTCTCCGGGAATATCGACGTCCGCGACGCGGCTTTTGGCGATCGACACCCTCACCTCAGACAGGCCGGGCATCGTAGTCGCCTGCGCTGACACTTTAGCCCAGCGGATTCTGCCTCCGGCTGATATCAAAGCGCTCTCAACCGAACTGCGGCGAGGCGCCACGGTCGACCGGAGAGTATTGATCGACCTCCTTCTTGACGCCGGCTTTCGCCCCGCCAAAAGCGTCTCTGAAGTAGGAGAGTTCTCAAACAAGGGCGCCGTTCTCGATCTATTTCCGAGCACCGAGGTATCACCAGTACGACTTGAGTTCAGTGGCGACACGATCGTTCGAATTCAATCATTCGATCCAGAGTCTCAGAGGAGCTCAGCGGTTCTTGAGCGGATCAGAATTCTTCCCGTCAGAGAGTTCTCGCTAGGGCTCACCGTGAGCCGCTCGGGTACTTCTCAAGAAAGCCATTCGCTCCTAGAGAGAATTAGACAGCGCGCTAGCGAGACCGGCACTCACCCACGAGAAGTGGAGAAGATAATTCAAGCGATCGAACAGCGTGATGACCACCCAGGACTAGAGCTTATCCAGTTCATCGCGACCCCAGACCTCCCCTGCCTCCTCGATGTGATCTCAGACGACACCACGATTTTTACGATCGATGGTTTCCAGTGTCAGCGCGCGATAGCGGAGTACATGGATAGCGCCGCGGAAAGAGCGGAGCGTCTCGCTGAAGAGCAGCACCTCATTCCGGCGTCTGATAACATCTATGTCGAAGTGGAGACCCTGATCGCCAAGTTGACCCAGCGAACAGCGCACGAAGTCTCGTCCCTGGCTCCCTCGACATCTCAGACTGACACCATAAACTATCGCGCCGAAAGCAATGTCGACCTCGCGACACGCATGCGAACCAACATCGGCTCAGGCTCGGCGTTTGGCCCACTTAAAGCGTTCCTCAATGAGTGGAGAGGTAAGAAATACTCCGTGGCGATCAGCGTTGGATCGCTCTCACGCGCACAGAGGCTTCAATCGATCCTACTTGATATCGGAACAGACGCGCCTATTCTCACTGCGACGGGCATGGGGTGGATTGATACGCCGCGTCGCCCCGGCGTCGCCATTATCGTGGGGCACCTCACGAGCGGATTCCGTCTGCCGAACGAAAAATTATGCTTTCTGGCAGAAACTGAGGTGTTTGGAGAACGCTCATATCGGTCCGGAAAGGCGCCTCGTATCAGCGCCAAGCGACTCTTAAGCACGCTCTCTCTTCTCAAAGAAGGCGACTTTCTCGTCCATATCGACTATGGAGTGGGAGTGTACCAGGGACTCAAGCACCTCACGGTCGATGGGGTCCTGGGTGATTTTCTGCATATTGAGTACGCCGATAGCACTCTCTATCTCCCCGCTCACCAGATAGGAAAGATACAGAAGTTCGTCGGCACCGAGGGGCAGTCCCCATCGGTTGATAAATTAAGCTCCACTCGTTGGGCGAGAGCGAAGCAGAAGGTGCGCGACTCAATCGTTACGCTCGCTGGCGATCTGATCCGGCTATACGCCTCTAGGACCGTGTCGAAAGGATGGCGGTTCGAACCACAGGGAGCTGAAGATGAGCGTTTCGCCGACAACTTCCCCTACGATGAGACACCAGATCAGGTAAAAGCGATCGCGGAGACTCTCGCGGATCTCGCCGCGGAAAAACCTATGGACCGACTCGTGTGCGGCGATGTGGGTTTCGGTAAGACCGAGGTGGCGATTCGCGCCGCCTTCAAATGCAGCCAACATACTCGCCAGGTGGCGCTACTCGTTCCGACCACGATCCTCGTGGAGCAGCATAAAAAGAACTTCAGCGATAGATTCGCCGGATATCCAGTGAAAATTGGCGCCGTCAGTCGCTTCTATCCTCCCCAAGACAACCAGAAAGTTCTCGATGGGGTCGCTTCTGGCGACATTGACATCGTTATCGGCACTCACCGACTGCTTCAACATGACGTTCAATTCAAGGACCTGGGTCTACTGATTATCGATGAAGAGCACCGCTTCGGAGTAAAACAGAAGGAAAGGCTGCGGTCCTATCGGTCCAATGTCGATGTCCTCACGCTCACCGCCACACCAATTCCTCGCACGCTTCATATGTCATTGCTTAATATCCGTGACATAAGCTTGATCCAAACAGCGCCAGTCGACCGTAAAGTTGTTCAAACGTACGTGGCGGAGCGTGACGACGCCCTTATTCGTGACGCGATTTTGCGAGAGATTCGCAGAGGTGGTCAGGTTTTCTTCATTCACAATAGGGTTCAAAATATCGCCCTTGTCGCCTCACATTTAGCTGAGCTTGTCCCGGAAGCTCGTTTTGAGTTCGCGCACGGACAGATGTCAGAGGCCACCCTGGAACGGATTATGCAGCGTTTCGTTGATCGCGAGATTGACGTCTTGATAGCCACGACGATCATCGAATCAGGTCTTGATGTTCCCAACGCCAACACCATCATCATCGATCGCGCCGACCAATTCGGCCTCGCTCAGCTTTACCAACTTAGAGGCAGAGTAGGACGCGGAAAACGTCAAGCCTACGCGTATTTAATAGTCCCACATATGCGCAGCCTCTCCGGAGACGCCCATGAGCGCCTCAAGGTCTTACAATCACTCGACACCCTCGGGGCGGGATTCAATCTCGCCATCAGGGATTTGGAAATTAGAGGGGCGGGCAACCTCCTCGGCAAGGAGCAATCAGGAAGTGTCCTCTCAGTTGGATTCGATATGTACTGTCGAATTCTTCAAGAAGCCGTGGCCGACCTCAAGGGCGACGAGCCAGTTCTGGAGGATATCGTCGATCCTGAGATTCGTATCCCTGGCGTCGACGCGTATATCCCGGAGGCATACGTCCCAGATATTGGCGAGCGCCTGGTGCTTTACCAACGACTCTCAAACATCCGATCAGACGACGAAGCGTTCGACCTCCAGAGAGAGATAGAGGACCGATTCGGTCCATGCTCAGTGGAAGTCGACAACCTGATGCTAGTCATGCGCTACCGCAGCCTCTTACGTCGCCATGGAATCGTAAAAGCTGACGTCACGCCTCTAAAAGCCTCGTTAACTTTTAGCCCGATAGCGCTTCTTAGAGACGGCGTGAAGCCGACAGCGAACACCCGAGTCGATGGTCTCAAGGCCCTGCAGTTGGTGCATCAGCACCCCTCAAAATACCGATTCGGTCGGGCGAATACCTTGACGATATCGTTCGACGGCCGCCCCGAAACCACCCTCCCAGACGTATTTCGGATAACTGAGCAGACCCTCGGCCTGATAGCTCATCGCGTCGCTATGTAAGGCTCAATAGCTTAAATTCCACCCTGCTCAGCCCCATAAGGACGCGCCTTGAGACTCATCGACCTACCCTTGCCTCCTACCGTTCAAGCTACTACGATAGAGCGGCGGTGGGAGCGGCAAAGCCCCCATTTACATGGGAAACTAAATCTCCCAACAGTCGAGACGTAAGCTCTTCATGACCTATCAACAATCGTCCCTCAGAACAGAAGATCGTATATCTCTTAAGCCTCTCACGGGCATGGCTGTTATAGGTGTCCTCACTGTCACGCTTTGTTCGAACGGATGGGCAGAGTCTCGAAAAAACAAACCTCATAAGACCGCGCCCGCGATCAATATCGCCGCTTCGCCAGTGGAAATCGTATTAGACGCCGTTGTGGCCTCTGTCGACGAGAAGCCCATAACATTGAGCGAGTTAGGAAACCGGCTCACGCCGCCCCGAAAGCTTTCTCTTCAAGAGTTGCGAGCCGACGCCGAAGCGCAGAAAGCGCTCGACGCGCTCACGTTCGAGCGGGTACTTGAGGCGGAAGCGACAGTTAAACGCATCTCTGTCGTCGACGCGGAGGTCGATGAGTACATAAACGAGGTCGCCGCGAGAAACTCGCTCTCAAGACCAGAGTTTGAGGCCGTGCTCGCCAAGGAAGGGAAGTCTATCGCGTGGTACAAGCGACAGATTAGAACCGACATACTTCGCACTAAACTAGCCTCCACCATCGTGCGCGGAGGAATCAGCGTGTCCGACGGCGAGATCGACGAATATGTGGCTAATAATCCAAGCTTCAAGTCCGAGGGCGCGACAGTGAAGCTCAGGGTTATAACGATCTCGGCCGAGGGCAGAACGTCTGAGGATATGGCCGCTCGGGTAAAGAGTGCGCAAGACGCCCTCGAGTCGGGCACCCCGTTCGCCGAAGTCGCCACAAAGATGTCCGACTCCTCCAACAGTAGCGAGGGAGGACTTCTTGGTGTCGTTGCCGAAAAGGATCTAAGCGGTGATATTTTTGACGCTGTCATGTCACTTGAGCCGGGCAAGCACAGCGCGCCGGTTGTGTCTGAGACAACGACCCAGATATTTTTCGTTGAACAGCGGTTCGGCTCCCAAGATGGCGAGCACGACGAAGAACAGAGTAAAGCCGCGATGCGAGAAGAGGCGCGAGGGACTATTCAGAAGCAAAAATCAGAGCAAAAACTCGCCGCTTATTTCTCCACAGAATTACTTAAGACTCATTCAGTGGATAAAAAGTTTTAATTGAAAGATAGAGGAGAAGGATATGCAGATTAATCCTGTGATATTTCGTGAGTACGATATCCGCGGAACAGTCGGCACGGAGCTAAGTGATGAGTTCGCTCGAGTACTTGGACGAGCATACGGAACCCTCGCTCGCGAGAACGGGCTTAATCGCATCGGAGTTGGGTATGACTGCCGACTAAGTTCCCCTGGCTACGCGCAAGCTCTCGCCGAAGGTATCGCGGACGAGGGACTTGATGTCGTTATGTCGGGACAAGGACCAACACCACAGCTATATTTCTCGGTGTTCAATCAGGACTTGGGCGGTGGTATTCAGGTGACTGGCAGCCACAATCCACCTGACATGAATGGGTTCAAAATTCTACTCGGCAAGCAAACCCTCTCGGGAAGTGAGATTCAAAACCTGAAAACGAGATGCGAGGCGGTGCTCAAGAGCGCGCCCGCGGCGAAGCGAGGTGACATCTCAACCATCGACATCCGTCCAACCTACATAAAGAACCTGATCGACAACTGCCACCCTCACATGGGGCAGCGAAAGCTCAAGGTGGTCGTGGACGGCGGTAACGGCGTTGGTGGCATGGTGGGACCAGAGGTGTTGCGAGGACTCGGCGTTGAGGTAATCGAGCTTTACTGCGATCCAGACGGACGATTCCCGAATCACCATCCAGATCCGACAGAGCTGAAAAACATCAAGGATCTCGTCGCCAAGGTCAAAGAGACCAAGGCTGATTTCGGGATCGGCTGGGATGGCGACGCGGATCGAATTGGCGTTGTCGACGAGAAAGGTGACGTTGTCTTTGGCGATATGCTTCTTCTCATTTATGGACGAGCGATCCTCACTGAGAAGCCAGGCGCCACGATCATTGGCGACGTCAAATGCTCAAGTCAGCTATTCGACGACCTATCCAGCCGCGGCGCTAACGCGATCATGTGGAGAACCGGACACTCGCTCATCAAGAGCAAGTTGAAGGAGACTCATGGGGACCTCGCCGGAGAGATGAGCGGTCACATCTTCTTTAAGCATCGCTTTTTTGGCTTTGATGACGCTCTCTATGCCTCCGCTCGACTGGTCGAGATTATGTCCAAGCATTCCGGACCGCTCTCATCGCTGTTGGCGGGATTAAGCCCGATGCTTTCCACCCCTGAGATGCGTGTTGATTGCCCGGAGTCGATCAAGTTCAAGATCGCTCAAGAGGCTCAATCCGCGTTCAAAGAGTTCAAAGTTGACACCATCGATGGCGTACGTGTGACGTTCGACCACGGGTGGGGCCTCGTACGCGCCTCAAACACCCAACCTGTGCTCGTAATGCGCTTCGAGGCGGAGTCGGCCGCTCTGCTTGAGGATTACAAAAAAATCGTTCTCGATAGAATCGAGAAGATTAAGAACAACCTCTCGGCGTAAAGCCTGGCGGGAAAGGACCTATAAGGAGGGTTTCGCTGTCGAAACCCTCCTCTCAACGCAGCCATTAGTATGGTCAATGTCTCGCGAAACATTCGCCTCACTATCAATCCCGCCTCGGCTCGAGAGATATACTTGCGCGGCGGCTCTCAAAGAGATCACCCTCTCGCTAACCAAATCGCTCTCCTAATCCCATTATCTGGAGTATCCAAGTCCGACGCCGGCACACTTGCGTGGATAGATACGGCTTTCGCTCAAACGCTCGCCACACGCGGATTCCTCGACGCGATCCACGCGGGAAATCTTCCCCCTCCCCTCAGCGCATCATGCGAGCACCCAGTAGACACAAACCTGTTCTACCAATCTCCTAGCCGACTAGCGGAGCGGTCGGTAACCCTGATTGAGGCGCTGGGTCTAACCGAGCGCGTCACCGAGCTATCGCTCCGTACTAGCGTTCTTGAGTGCCCACGGTGCGGTGGGACTTCTGAACGCTACTCGACCCCTCAGCACGCGCTAGCCACCATACAGGCGCACATGTCGGGACAGATTTCATTGTCCGCCGAGGGGCCAGCTGACGCGCTCGGTTCTTGGGCGCGGTCACACGGGATTCCTTTTGAGTCACGCGAAGTCGATCCAGTGGCATCCCGCGCAAGGGTTCAAATCGATTCCCTTGAGGCGGGGCAAGGCTTGAGTTCGCGACTCTCAGCGATTACTCATTCACTGTGGCGACTGCACAGGAGCACTCTTGTTTGCGTTCAGGAAGGCGAGATACTCACGCTCGCGAAGCACGGCTCTTGTCCTACCTGCGGTTATACGTTCCCAGACGAGCGAACCGCTGATATCTCTCGAACGCTCCGAAGCGGCGGCAACAACGGAGACTCTGAAAAACAAATCGGATCGCGCGTACTCTCGCACGGACGGAGCATTCGAACGCTCCTTACTGATCCGCTCTGCACGCTAACCTCGCTGGACCCTCTCTCGCAATCAACCGCTCTATACCTGGCGCTCCGTACCTCCTTAGGTAACAGAGCCGCGGGAACACTCACCAGCGCGCTGTCCGCGACTGAGCTTGCGACCATCGCGGTGTGCCGCAGCCTCGCGGACGCGATTGACGCTCAAGGCTCATGCGTAGTGGACATTCCTGAGCCCCTTCTCCGAGATACGTCAGCGTCCCCTCTCATGACCATCATATCAGAGGTCTCCACCCGGCTCGGAGTGGTCATCCTTGAATCAGGGGAGACGCGACCAAACGAGTCCCTGCTGGAGCCAAGGAGCGCTGAAACAGGAGAACTCATTGGAATGCTCCATATTGAATCCACCGAGGGCCTGGCGCGAACCTATCCAGTGAGACAGGCGCAAGATCTAACGCTCAGCGACGCGACTTTTAGCGACGTTGAGTCATCCCTACTATCCAACACCAATCGAGCGAATGTCGTTAACTTCGCCTCCACATCAGCGCATGAGGTTACTTCTATTCCGGTGTTTAGCTCACTGAGAAGATCCAAATCACTATTGATTCATCGACTCGGGCTGGCGGAGTCGTTCGCGAACCTATTCGCGTCCTCAGTTGACGCTCGAGCGGCGGGACTAACACCGAAAGATTTCATACTCTCCACGAGTGGTCGCTCAAACAAAAACGTCTGTGAACACTGCGACGGACTCGGGCTGTTACTTGAGTATATAGACGAGTTGACCCGTCCATTGGCGCGCGAATGTGGCATATGCCGAGGGGCTCGTTTCATCAATAAGGTCGGGTTCATGTCCTGGAGGGGCCTCTCGCTATCGACGCTTCTCAACACCCCTCTTGATGAGATTCTTCCCCTCTTACGCGCTCTCCCACGGGCCGCCGAGGTGATTATATGCGTGGAGGCGCTAGGCCTCACGCATCTACCGCTCGGTATGCCGATCACGTTGATGAATCAGTCCGAGCAACACGCGATTCTGTGGATCCAAGCGCTTCTTACCGCCTCGTCCAACAAGCCAATGATCGCGCTAGTGGAAGCACCACTCATAAGCCTCAATGCGCGTCAACGGGGCGGTCTGCGCAAGCTGCTTGAGAGTTTTCCAAGAGCGAAACATCTCTCGATAGTACAGCTTCCAGGAGCCTAGCAAGTCGCATAGCCTGTTGTTCACCGAGCGAGATCCTAAGCCGCTCTATGAGCGATTTGTATTAGCCGCCTAGCGCGCTGCCCCATCGGAAAGTACCATGGCTGGGTGAAGCGCCGGCGAACCATCCCTTCGCTCACGTTGGCGCGTTGTTCCGAAAGTATGATGCTACGACCCCGGATAATCGCACGATCCCAGCTATCTCTCGCTCTGTTTGGCTTGACCCTCGGATTATTCCTAGTCGAGATGACGACTCGAGCGCTGGTGATATGTAACCACTCCCTCGAACCGATGGTCCCTGCGGCTATCGGACGATTCGATGAGCGATTCGGCTGGTCCCTTAGACCTTACGCCAGCGCGAGCTCGCGCCGCTCAGGGCAAAAGATAAATTACCGAATTAACTCGAAAGGTCTGCGCGACACTGAGATGAATTATGAGAAGCCGCGGGGGATATTTAGAATTGTCCTGCTCGGTGATTCGAACACATTCGGTCACGGAGTGCCCGTTGAAAAACACTTTTCTACATTACTCGAAAGGTGCTTTCCGAATGTGGAAGTGGTGAATATGGGCGTGGGTGGTTACGGAGTGGATCAAGAGCTGCTGTACCTACAACAAGAAGGGTTTCGCTATAATCCTGACCTCGTTCTCGCCTACGTTCCGCATTACGCTGACCAACGACATATGCATTCCAACCGATTCGGTAGGGATAAACCACGCTTTGTCTTAAACGGGGAACAGCTGACGCTCACGAACTATCCTGTGCCTTACAACCTTCCTCTTCCACGGGCCTTGTTACCCATACACTCTTGGTGCGTCAGTCAGAGTAAACTGTGCGAGCTCCTTCATGTTCGTGGAGCGGCTTTCATTAAAGATTCCTCACACGTGTTGTCCAACATAAGACAAGCGAGCACAGAGGGGCCAAGCAGTCTATCGATAACGCGACCTGAATCAGATACGCGCGAACTTGGAGCTCGGATCGTCACGGAAATCGGCGACGAGTGTCGCAAGCGCGCGGTTTCCTTCGCGCTGGTGACTCGAATCGGCTCCCTGCATGAGGCTCTCGCCAGGAATGGCCACAAATCTCTCGAGGTCTCGCGAGCGTTGGCGAGCGATAAATTTAAGATTCCCAACGATAACCACGACGACGAAGCCGCCAATGACGTCTTGGCCTCGGAAATAGGTCGCTTCCTCCAAACAAGCAACCTGTTGCCACCTGAACACTGGCATATCCCGGATTAACGACAAGCGCAGGCTCTCTCCCCCGTGAAGCGACCGGAAGAGCCTATCCTCCGGTTTTCATGGCCAGGCTGTCCCGCGTATACGAGAAAATCGCAGGGCATAATCAATCTAGGGCACATTCCGCCCGATGCTTACCATAACGATCGTGACAGTCTCTGAAATGGTACGCGCGAACTCGACTTCAAGGTACAATACAGAGGCGTGCCAGAGCATCGCAATCGAGGCAACGCTCAGCGGGAGGTTCTAACAGGTAGCATGGCAAACTCTTCTTACTCTGCTCAATCGCTCAGAAATAAACGCTCTCAGAAAGGAGAGGCGGAGGTGCTCGTCTTCGGCATAGTCGTGCTGATCGCCGCTCTTATCTCTGGAACCTTCTGGGTGCTCCAGTGGGTAAAGGAAAACAAGTATGCCGAACGAGAAGAGAGGCGAAAAATGGCCCTTGCTGCGCTCACGAAAGGGCCTTTCAAGCCCCGCAGGGACCCCGCGGAGTACGTCGTCCACTGTGACAAATCTGGTTGGATGGTCATGCAGACGAAGTACCCTTGTGAGGTAATGCCGGAGTCTTACGGCGAAATCTTCCTGATGCCTGAGTAGCGAACTAACGTTCGGTCTCTTCCCCCACAGGGTCATCGCCAGGATTTTCCGTCTGAGTGATAGGTTCTGGCGGACTCGCGGCGCGCGGGGCGCTACTCTTCTCGTCTCCCAGCACGATCACAATTGGCAGGCAGGTTGAGTCCAGCACAAACGCGTGGGGATGGTTCTCTGAATAGTTCTGCAGCAACCACTGGAAATCGGGGTCAAGAACTTCGTGCGAATAAATTGGTCGGGCCATACGACGCTCCTCCATGAGTTACAACGGGTATCCGGAAACAACAAGAAGTTGGTCATTCACAAACTAGAACTGGGTTGAGGAAGCATTGACCTATTTCACTCTCAAACCAGCATTGCCAAGTGCCGCATACAGAAGAACAGGTTGGCAATTCATTACGGCAGGATGCTATCTCCTCTGCCTATTAATAGTTTCGACGGCTGTCGGATTGAACTTGAGGAACGTTTGTGGTCACCAACTTTAAAGACCACCCAACACCTTGAAATAACGCCGTTCTGGAAAGCCATCCACTCTAACGGGGCCCCTCTTTTACGGAATTTCGCCAGAAAGGGAGTGCTGACGACGTCTCAACACCGTCTGACTTGAGAAATCCCTGTCACCCTCGTAGAGTGGGGTAGGTAGTGAGTCAAGGCTCAATATCCTGATTTCTTTGCTAGTCTACCAGACTAGGAGAGCGCTCGATAAAGACCACTCCATCAGGCTCATCAGAAAGACCTGTCAGGAGGGGTGTGTCATATGCGGTCGTCGAATAATTTAATTCGATCGACCAAGAGACGTTGGCGGCGCATAGCTTTATAACCAACGTCGAACACATACGTTTGTTTTAATTGTAGTTGTAATGTCCGCATCCGAAACTCCCTCGCCACCATCTCCCGCTCAGCGCGCCGTAGTAGAGCCAGTGATATACGCTCCCACGGAGCATATCATTCGCAAAAATGACATCGATGAGGACGCGAGAAAAGTCGTTTACCGGCTTCAACGGGCTGGCTTTAAAGCGTATATCGTGGGCGGCGGTGTGCGAGACATTCTGCTCGGAAAAACACCAAAAGACTTCGACATCTCCACTGACGCGACCCCGAAGCAAATAAAGGCTCTTTTTCGAAATTGCCGTATTATTGGAAGAAGATTCAAACTTGCTCACATCTTCTTTGGACAAGGCAAGACCCTCGAGGTTTCAACCTTTCGCGATTTCGTCGAGGCTTCTGAAACAACTGAGGAAGAAGCTGGGACGGCACCCCCTGTCGCGAATGACAATCTCTATGGTACTGAGGAAACAGACGCCCTTCGTCGGGATCTGACGATAAACGGCCTCTTCCTTGACGTTTCCACGATGGAGATCATCGACTATGTTAACGGCATACCGGATTTGCGACAGGGAATCGTTCGCATCATCGGTGAGCCTGACGTTCGCTTCCGCGAGGACCCGGTGCGGATGCTACGAGTCGTACGCCACTCCGCTCGAAACGGCTTTCATATCGACCCACAGTGCTGGTCATCGATAGTGGCGAACGCTCAATTGATCACTCAAAGCTCTCAGGTGCGAGTATTCGATGAGCTCAAGAAGGACCTCACCTCCGGATGCTTTCTCACAATTTTATCGCTCCTTGGCGAGACAGGACTCCTTGAACATTTACTTCCCGAGCTTCTGGAGAACAGTGGTCGACTCCTGTCAGCTGAGAGCGATTTCAGCATCTGCATGGAAAAGATCGATGACGCCATAGCGGAAGGATCCGAAATTCCGCCAACGGTAGTTCTCTCCATTATCGGACTATTCGCCTCTGGAGATTCGATTTGGTTGCGAGACCTGGCTGAATCCATCACCACTCCAGCGGACCTTAATGAGCGGCTAAGCGACTGTTTCACGCACCTCATGGTGCCTCGTAAGGAACGTGAGAGAATCATTATGCTGCTCTCCCTTTGGACAAAAGTTCGCGCTATCGCGCCCAAGAATCTCAAAGCGGGATCGTACAAACGCTCAGCTTTACTGCCGGAACTGATTGGGCTCCTGGAAATCACCGGCTTTACCCGTGAGGACGCTCAAAGAACGCAGATGTTAAAGACTGTGCTTGACTCAGAGCATCTCGTGCATGAGCATCACGATCATCCGGAAAGACCTCTTCATATGCGCAGGCGACGCTAAGACCAAACGATCGAGATGATAACGCTCCAAACTAATAACGTTACCAAGAGCTACGGTGGAAGACGTGTCGTCGATGGTGTGAGCGTATCCGTTCATGCCGGTGAAGTAGTTGGACTCTTGGGTCCAAATGGAGCCGGCAAGACCACTACGTTTTATATGTGCGTTGGACTCACCGCCCCTGACACCGGATCGGTCACCATGAACGACGCCGATATTACCCAGCAACCGATGTTCGCTCGAGCCAGGCTCGGGATCGGCTATTTACCCCAGGAGGCGTCAGTCTTCCGCAAGTTGTCCGTACGCGACAATGTCATGGCTATCCTCGAGACCATGGATTTTCCCTCAACCGCGTCGCGAGAAGAGCGCTTACAAGAGTTGCTCGACGAATTAGGGCTTTTACACCTCACATCCAGCATGGCCAGCGCCTTATCCGGCGGAGAGCGCCGGCGTGTTGAGATCAGTCGATGCCTGGCCAGAAACCCTCAATTCATTCTCCTTGATGAACCATTCGCGGGTATCGATCCTCTCGCCATTAAGGATATCCAAGAGATCGTTTGGAAGTTAAAAGCCAAGGGCATAGGTGTACTCATTACCGACCACAACGTTCGAGAAACCCTCGGCATATGCGATCGGTCGTATATCTTGGTTGATGGCAAGGTGCTCGAGGAGGGTACTCCAGAGCAGATCTCCAATTCTGAGCGCGCGCGAAGGTACTACCTCGGCGGAGACTTCCGTCTGTAATTAAGTGGCTTCTCGAATTCGAGCGGGCCATGGAGAGGCGTCCAATCGCCAGCGTGATAGCCACAGTCCTTTAGCCTGGGTGGGCTGGAAGAGACTCCCCTCGCCCGTTTGTAGATTCGCGGCGTAATCGGAGGTCGCGGCTCCGCATATGTTGTGTTACGCCTGGCAGTAGAGGCCGAAAGCGGCTCTTGAGCACTGACACACCTCCTTAGATAGCCATACGTATCTCCTAGCGATCACCAGGCCGACGCCAGTCCGGCCAGAAAACACAGACACAAAGCGCTGCATATTCAACAGCTTATAGAAAACATGATAATTCTCAGAAGCAGAAACACGCCCCGACCAGAATATGGGTAAATGTTCCATTTATGTAAGGAGTGTAAAATGCGTTCTATTTCAATCATTACCAAGAGCATCCTCGTAGTAGCGGCCCTTCTTGTAACGCGTGGCGCGGCGCACGCGGAGACCAAGTGGTCCAAGCCGATAAAGGCTGACGGTGTTGAATCCATGTCCGAGTACAAATCAGGGCAGCGTATGAGCGCCGCGGGCACCGCGGTTCTCCACGGAACGTTCTATCTCACCCAGACTAACTGTGTTGGCGCTTCAGATGCTTTCAACACGGTGCTCTATGTAAAACAGAGCGGTCGTCGATTTACCGTACAGGATTCGAGCGGACTTCGTCTCACAGGACGAGGGAGCCAGCGCGGCTTCTCGGTGAAAGCTCGTAAGTTCAACTTTCAGTCCGGCATCGAAACAAACCACGTGCTTTCAGCTGGCCCCGTCCTCGCTAACTACACGGCGAACTTCCGATACACAGCGACACTTCGTCGACGGCTCGATGGAGCGAGCTGCCAATCAGTGTTCGAGGGGAATCTGCGAGTAAACTAATGTCCCTCGCGATCATCGGGAGCGCTAACCAACGGCGCTCCCTCTGCTTCCTTTGAATCAGTCTTAGAGGTTTTTACGTAGAGGTCTTACTTATGAAACAGCTGTGTCGAATTCGTTCATGTTTTAGCGTTATTTGCGCCCTTGTACTCGCCTCAGGATGCTCGGCGAAAGCTCCTCTCAACGCGCAAGCGATTCCAGGCCGTCCAGCGGCGGCCGTTGTCGAAGAGATCTCCCTTCCCTACGACAGCTCTAAGCCACGCTTTGCCCTTATCGTTGACTTAACATCCTGCGACTGGCAGATCGCCGCGCAGCTGACAACTACGCTATCTCGAGTCGGCAATTTCACCCTCTATGACGCTAGACCAGGGAGTCACGCCTCTCCTGCCAGGGGTGAAGTTGGTCCGTACGTCGTTCGAGCTACCGTCACGGAGTACAACGAAAGCGCGGAAACTGAAACAGACCAATCAGGGTTTTCATTTGGATGGCTGGGAGTCGTGGCGGCGATAGCGGGAGCAGTTACCGGAGAGCCAGGTCTGCTCTGGAGTGGTGTGGGAGTAGCGGCGGCCAATCCTGGATATCATCAGACCTCATCACGTAAGGTAGGAATGGTAGGAATGGATGTTCAGATAATAGATCATCATACGGATCGCATACTCGCGTCATTCTCGGCTAGTGGACGCTTTGTATCCGCACATGAAGAATCGTCCATACAAATCCTCGGGATTGGAAACTCCTCGGAGCGCACAGCCTCGAGCGCGCTTGGCCAGGCGCGACGAATAGCGCTCAACGAAGTCGCCCGAAAGACACTGGATGTGCTTGGAACGGGACGCTAGGAGACGTTGATGTTTCGGACGGCGCCTAGAGCGCCATTCCAAGACATCTCGTAAAGTCATGGACTTACAAATAGTACGCGCTCTAGAGCAAACGTCACTTATCAAAGTCTCATTTTATGGTATAATTGCACATATGAGATTAGAGCCAACAACCGTACATTCGCTTCTGCTCGTGATGCTACGACCAGTCGCGCGTCTCTGCCTACGGGCCGGTTTTGGTATCCAAGATTTCATGGAAGCCGCCAAGACGGCTTTTGTGTACGCGGCCCAGGAGCAATTCGCGCGCGAAGGCTCAAAGGTCAATATCAGTCGAATCAGCGTCGCCACGGGGCTTCATCGGCGGGATGTGGACCGCGTTATGTCTCAAGGCGCCACTCCGATTGAGCCCGACAACGCCGTCAGCAAAGTGCTCACTGCCTGGGAGAACCAACGCGCGTGGCTCACTTCCTCTGGGTCACCACGAGTATTGGAAATCGATGGTTCCTCACAGAGCTTTTATAGCCTCGTGCGTGGGGTCACAAGCGATGTTCATCCTAGTAGCATTCTCGCTCAAGTTGAACGAATGGGATTAGTGAGAAGAACACCGCACGGCCTTAAGCTTATCGCACCAGCCCATGAAGTAACGCAGGATACGGGGAGAGGCTATGGAATCCTAGCGCGCGACGTTGACGACCTCACGCTCGCGGTTGAGCAGAACTTGTTCGAAAGACCCACTATCCCCAACCTCCACGCGAGGACAGAGTTCGACAATATATTCGAGGAGTCTCTCCCCTCCCTGCAGGAATGGCTTCTCAATGAAGGCGCGTCATTTCATCAACGCGCGCGCGTCACGCTATCTGAGCATGACGGAGACATCCGGCCTCAGCAAGGGAAAGAGGCTGGTTGTAAAGTTATCGTAAGTTGCTTCGCGCGAGTTGAACGACCCAGGCATACAAGGAAATAACACTATGAAAATGCAACTGCTCTCAATCTTGGCGGCGTTCACAACCTCACTCGTATGCGCCTGCGGCGGAGGAACAATCGGCACCGGGCTCGGAGTTCGCGGCGCCGAACTAGCGGGAGCTGGGGGCGCCCGTCAGACAGCGCTCGGGTGCACCTTGCATGCCTCAATCAAAAACAGCTCTGGCATCGCCCAGCAAAAGGCTACTTTTCGGGTGACATCCGCGGTCAACACCTACTCGTGCGTTACCGCCGCGAACGGCTCGTGCTCGCTCGAAATACGAATCGTGGCGGGAGAACCTGTCTCTCTCTCGATCGTGAAGAACGGCATTCAGTATGCCTCGCAGGAATACCTGAGCCCCGCCGGGGAGTCGGAGATCTCCCGAACCTTCGTGCTACGCGAGGATCGCACGATAGAGACGCGGGAATAGCGGAAACAGTTTCGCTTGTCAGTGAGAAGACACCGGCTTAACACGCGCGGACTTAATTAAGCCTAGCTTTTTGGCTTATGGCGAGTTCCCCCATGCTCTAGTGCGTGTACAACACCTAAGGACAAAATTGTCTCTAAGATTACGGTCTCACACATTTCTCGCAGATAAATTCCGCGACAACGAACGCTATGACTTTTACTGGATAACGGCTTTGCGCGACCCACATGAGCGCCAGAGGACTATTTCCATCAACGACGCTCAGACAAATACAAGCCCTGACCGAGTCGTTTGGAGAAAGAGACTATTTTTTGCGCCCTGCCCGATTGAGGTTGCGGATAGATACCTGCATACGGCGCCACTCAGAAGCCTTGATCGCTGGATAGCCAATGTAATCCCCGGCCTCTTTGAGAGAGCTTAAGACCGCGGAGCCGCCACCGATCCGAACTCCGCTCGAAATGGTGACGTGATCAGCGATTCCAGCTTTACCACCGACTATCACACCGTCTCCTACCTTGGTGCTTCCCCCAATCGCCGAGCCTCCGCATACGATCGAGAAGTTACCAACCATCGTGTTGTGCCCAATTTGGCAGAGGTTATCGATTTTCACACCGCGGCCGATAACAGTCGGACCGAACGCGCCTCGGTCGACGCACGAGTTCGCCCCGATCTCGACATCGCTCTCAATGATAACGATGCCAAGTTGCGGTACCTTGCGTAGTCCGAGTTTGGGATCCGGGGTATACCCGAATCCATCCGCTCCGATGACGGTGTTGTCGTGGATCGTCACCCGATCTTTGATCCGCGTGCCGTGTCGGATAGACACGCCACCATAGAGGGTGACGCCGTCTCCTAGCGTGACATCCTCGTACAGTCGAGAGTGGCCGTGCATCGTAACGTTCTTTCCGATTGAGCAGCGAGGTGCAATGTACACAAATGGGCCAATTGACGCGCCTTCGCCGATCGAGGCGGTCGGATCGATATACGCTGTCGGGTGAATGCCCAGAGTTGGGCTCTCCTCGGCGAAGAAGAGAGGAATAAGATTCAGGAACGCTGAGTAGCTCTCTTGAACGACGAGCACTGATACTCCCTTTGGCGGTGGAATCGTAGGAGCGATACTCTCTGGTACGATTACCGCGACGTCGGGAGGGAGTTGTGCGAGGGAGCGTTGCGCGGTTTCCTTTGATTCACTTCGTATAAAAGTGATGTTGTGAGGAATGGAATTCTCAAGGGTGCAAAGACCAGTGATAGTGAGGGTCTCATCACCGATGATCTTGGCGCCGATATGCTCCGCGAGATAAGAGAGCGCATGTGTTGTGTTCAGATTTCGCATCCCAGCAGTCTAGCGAACTTGCGCCATTGAGGAAAAAGGTAAAAGGTAGGAATCTTTGAAAGTGGGCAAAAAAACGGCATTTACACCTTTCCAGGCAAGAAATACCTACTTGTGAGTAAAGTGCTACCCATATTCTGGGCCCCCTCGCTTTTTAGCGTGGGTGAAAGTCTCCTAACCTTCGCTGTTCAACTCCCCCGATAGTATAGGTCTTTTCCCTGAAATTCACCGCTGCCCCCGCTTTTCGTCTCTCCGTCGAGCGAGTTCCCGACGCTAGTATGTAACGACCTTCGCCGGCGGTGATAGCACCTCGATACACACTAAACTCCTATAGCTTGTTCGTTGGAACATACGAAAACAACTTGGGAGTATTTTGAGTCTTTCTGGAACGCGGAGCTTGCCGCTCTCAAAGTAAGTCAAAGTAAGTGGGGTGTCGCCGACACAAGTAAATTTCTTCAACTCCTCGGTCCGATCCATTCCAGCTCTACCGAACCGGCACTACTACCACCCGCCGAGGGTCTCGCTTTGAGGAGATCTGTATGTCATAGGGAGAGCAGCCGCGCTCTGTGGCCCTCGATAGATCCACGGAGATATCACCCTGACTATCGGGGCGCGAGGTCTCTATCACCACGACATCATCTCCGGATCGAGCTCTTAGAACAGCGCTGAAAGTTGAAGTCGCGTAATCCGACGAGCTGACCTTGATCTTCACCGCGCACGGCGACGTCAGAGCGCCTTGAATGAAGAGCTCGTTGTCCTCGGTGCCGACGGCGCCACAAAGAGACTCTGGATCTATGTGAATCTCGAAGCCTCCCGCGGTCGAAAGCTCACGTGAATCAGCGCTCGTAACGACCGTTGAGAGAACGCTTGAGCCAGTAAAGGAGCGGGCTATCGGCTGTGAGCGTTTACCATCGATTTCGATCAAGAGAGACGATTGATCGCCTGGAAGCGCCATGCCGAAATCGCCTTGAGCGTCCGTCGCTGAACTAATCAACTCCTGATCATCGCTCGCCGCGCGCACCAACATCGCTGTGTTACCAAGACGCGCGCCGCTAGAATCCTGAGCATAGCCCGATAACCTAAGCTCACCTGTTGAGGACGTCCCTGTAGTACCACCGCCACAACCACCGCCCAGCGTGACAAGCGTCAGCACCGCTACGCGGGCTATATTTGTATGCGTGACGGCGCGGATCATACGGCTACCCTTTATCCCAACTACATTCCCAAACTTATGCCTTACAACTCGCAGCCCCCTCTTTCTTCCTCTCTTCTTCGGCTTTAACTGCTTCACTTGATCAAGCACTCGTCCTAGGGAGAGGACCGATGCGGACACCTTCGGCCCAACACGTCCAGCAGCGACCGTGGGATTTACCTCTCTGTCAAACTTCGAGAGATAGTCCCGCACCGCGGCTTGAAAGGTATTCCCACGGTTTAATACCCACGCGTGAACCGCCTCGGTATCCTCTGACGGGACATTGCTGACCTCATCACCAGCCTCTTCGATGGCGGCTTGGGCCCCTTCAACCAGCGCCATACCAAAAAACTCTTCAAGCCCCCTAACCCACACCCCCTTGTGCGGCCAGATGCGTACGGCCGGTCTAAAAAGTACCGTTACAAGCACGGAAGGATGAGGCTTCTTCTCTATAACTACCTAAAACAATAGAATAAACGAAAAAGCTGCGTTAATTTAGCAGTATTATTTGACTAAGCGCTGCCGCTCAGTTATTTTTACTGTATATTCTTTACACTAATTAAGGAGGATTATGTTCAAGAAGCTCACTCTGCTCACTCTGACTGTAGCGGCCATAGTAGGCTGCGGCGGCGACGACAATAACGACGAAGCGCGCTTACGGGTGTTCCATGCCTCACCGGATGCTCCGAACGTGGACGTGTTGGTGGATGGCGGCTCAGTGCTGGAGAATGTCCCTTACGCGGCAGCCTCAGAGTTTCTACCGCTAACAGCAGGCAAACGTCGCATTACGGTTACCGCGGCCGGAACCAACACCGCCGTAATCGACGCGGAGCTCGAGCTCGGGCACAACTCCGACAACCTGGTCGTGGCGGCTGGGAAGGTCGATGAGATCGCGCCGATCGTGACAACTGCTGATCGCTCCGCGCCTCCTGAGGGCTCCGCTCGCGTAAGAGTGCTGCACGCGGCGGCAAGCGCTCCCGCTGTAGACGTCTACGTCACCGCGCCAGGCGCTGAAATCGGGGGAGTGGAACCAGTTCTTAGTAACGTTCCGTTTCGCGCGATCTCCGACTACCTCACGGTGCCAGCGGGATCATACGACGTCACTGTGACCGTGGCCGGAACTAATAACATCGCTATCCAAGCTCTCAATCTCGCCATATCCGATGGGCTGGTCGCTACCGTAGCAGCTCTGGATAGCACGGGCGGGGGAGCTCCTTTCGCGCTCAAGGTACTCGACGAAAGGTAAGAATGACTATCAAGGATAAAGAGGGTGAACTATGAAAAATGATAAGAGAGAAATTAGTAAGAGTGGATTGAGGAAAGCGCTGGCGAGTGGTGCGCGTGTCGTGGCATTGGCTACGGTGATGAACACGCTAGCTCTGACAGCCGCTCACGGCGAGGATCTCTCCTCACGTCGCAGGAGGGGGCTTGATGAGGTCACTCCCCTCTTCCTCAACAAGCAGGTCTCGATCCAGGCACAGCTTGTGTCCGCTGAGGGTCCTGAGTGGTGGGACCGGAACTTCAAAACAAAGGTGTTTGGCTGTCCAGCCAAACCTGTCACCGAGCCGTCCGCGGAACTAAGTCTGAATTTCAGCTCCGGTGGGGCTGGAGCCTGGGCTGGGGACTTCGACGGGATCAATACCAAGATAAGCAAGCCTACGGGCGCGATCGGATTTGGATTGGCGGTTCCGTCTAATTCCACCTCTCGCCTTTCTGATAGACAGACACGACCCGAGCTAGAGTTTACATTCGATGGCACCATGGATGTGAAGAGAGCGCTGGTCGATGCCGCCGCTGAGCAGATAGATCGATGCTTTAGTAAGCTCCCCGCGGGCATCTACGCGGGAGACCAACTTAGCCGATTGTGCCCAGCTCCTGAGGTCACTCGCGCGCAGCAGAAGCAGACATGCGTGCCGTATGTGAGTGGTGTCATCGGCGAGAAGCTCGCTGATGGAAGTGGCTACAAGGTGTACCTTAACCAACAGACGATGTGCGATTTCGTTGGTTACGGACGCTCAGGTAACACTAACACCAGCTTTACTCCGTGCTTTTTTCAAAGCTACGAGGGCGTAGCCACGATCGTCGGCGGTCCGCAAAGCGCGAAATTCCGAGCTCTCAAGGCAGCCTCAAAAAAGGCGCTTAAGGCTTGCGGTAAGATTGGTCGCAAACGTGACTCGGGCAAGACCGCTAAGTGTGTCCAGACGAGCATGGTTAAGAGCATGGCACGTTAAAACATTACCCGCCCTTGAAAGGGGTTTTTTCAAGCCGGCAGGGGCAATCCCCTGCTGGCTATTTTTTGCCCTCTACCGTGGAATCGCTTTCACTATTTGTCACTCTCGAGCTGAGAGGGCACCTCTTGATGTGGTCTATGCACTTGGTTCCCACAGCACCTATTGGCTGCAGTCGTCGCACCTTCTCCATCACCACGATTTCTCTCAGCAAGTGCGAGAACGGTGGAAGATTAACTAGCTAACGACGAGTGCGGTGCGCGACCTCTATTCATTATACTCCTTTTGAGGGGCATCCAATTTTCGTTGGATATCTGGCTATGATACGAATAGCTCTTGGTTGAGGCGCTCTATCGGGAGTGGGCGATTGAACGACTCTCAGAGTCTGTCGTGAGGGAACTATCGTGCCTCAGTGAACACCATCGGAGCGCTGTCTCGATTGGATGTGCTCATAACAACGATCTATTTCTCCATAGCCGGCCGCCATGTCAAAGATCCCATATGTCCGTCCGCACTTCGGCCTGAGGCCTTAAACACGGTCCTCGCGAAGAGAGTTTCAGTCCGTGCGGAGACGTTTAAACGAGGGGCACAATGGAATGCAACCTATTGATGTAACTAGACAGAAGGACTGTCGGTCCAGTTTTTGCACGCCAACTCCACTTTCTTACTCCCTTCTCCCCCACTTCGGACATCTATTAAAGAGAAAATGATTTACACTGGTACCCCCTCGTGTCCGAAACAATGACACGGGGAGGCTCTCGGGACTTAAGGCAAGCTATGGGGTTAGAGCACAAACTTGTACAGAAGATGGGGCAATCGCTCTTGATGACGCCCCAGCTTCAGCAGGCGATCAAGCTGCTCCAGCTCGGCCGACTGGAATATCAAGACGCGATTCAAAAAGAGCTTCTTGAGAATCCCGTGCTCGAGGAATCTCGGGAGGACTTCGAAGGCAAGGGAAGCCCAGGGGCGCCAGAGGGCATGGAGACAGGGCCCACCGTTCTTTCCGGTCCCTTAAGCGCTCCGGATTCCGAGGATTCCTCGTCAGGGTCGACCAATAGCGAGCCGAAGGCGGACTGGGAAGACTACTCGGATACATTCACGGATTACCAAGGCTCCGCCTCGGCCAAAGGGGCCTCCAGTTTCGAGGACAGACAACCTCCAGAGGTAGTCGCCACTCAACACGAAACCCTGGAACAACACCTCTTAGCGCAGATTAGGTTCCAGGATTTCTCAACACAGGACGCGTTTATCGCCCAGAATATCGCAGGCAACCTCAATCGCGATGGATTTCTCGACTGCTCGTTCGAGGAACTAGCGACCGCCTGTGATAGCTCTGTCGAAGATGTGATGATGGTCGCCGATACCTTGCGCTTTCTCGATCCAATCGGGTGCTGCACAAAGAACCTGCAGGAATGCCTCCTGACACAGCTTGAGGCTCGTGGTTTAGCGAATGGTCTCGAGTCCCGAATAATCTCCTCACATCTCGATAAACTCGAAAAGCGAAAATACGACGCTATCGCGAAGGCTGAGGGAGTGACTCGCGAGGATATCGGTCGCGCGATCGCGATGATTAGAAACCTGGAGCCACGACCCGGTCGCCCCTTCGCTGACGAGACCGTGCGTTACATCGTGCCTGACGTCTACGTTCAGAAAGTAGGCAAGGATTTTATCGTCACTCTCAACGAGGAAGGAGTTCCTCGGCTCCAGATTAATCCGATGTATACGAGCCTTCTCAAGGAGTCGGGAGCGTCGCAGAATGATCACAAGGCGTATTTGACCGAGCGAGTGAGAGCCGCCTCATGGCTTATAAAAAGCATTCAGCAACGCCAACAAACGATCTTCCGCGTGACTGAGAGTATCGTGAAGTCTCAACGGGCTTTCTTCGAGCACGGAGTCTCTCACCTAAAACCGCTCGTGCTCAAAGACGTCGCGGATGACATCGGGATGCATGAGTCGACTGTAAGCCGCGTCACCACGGAGAAGTACGTCCACACTCCTCAGGGTCTCTTTGAACTTAAATTTTTCTTTACCTCAGGCATTAAGACCGATACGGGTGATATCTCGTCATCCTCCGTTAAGGATCAGATTAAGACTATCATCGCCGCCGAATCGCCTACGAACCCGATCAGTGACCAACAGATCGTTGATATGCTCAAAGTGAAAAATATCGACATCGCGCGCCGCACTGTCGCCAAATACCGCGAAACGCTTGGAATCCCCTCGTCCTCACAGCGTAAACAGATACTGTAAAGCCGAGTGTCGCACAGTTAGAGAGCCTCCCGAAGAGCATCAAGGATTCAAGGGGTTAGGGAAGGCTCAATCGAGCTCTACAATAATTTTAACGCAAGAAGCCCTAAAACATCATGGCGATGAGCAAAACCGCCGAAGCTTTTACTAGATGCTGCCGAGTCAATCGCCGTTCACTTCAGCGAATACTGAAACAAGTTTCTCAACTATTTCCGAAATCCCACTTTGTCTTTGCTTTTCAGGTGAGGCGTGGTTATTTTGAAAGATAGAGGGCTCATGAAACTTTCACTCTCCGCTCTTCTCTCTTCGGTCAGAGTCGTTGAATACGACCTACGCCAGTATCGTCATTTTAATCGACCTTTTAACGTTAGCTCAAATTAGGAGGAACCATGGGCGACTCATCAAAATCAGTGCACGTGAATATCGCGTTTTTAAATCTTGATGCAACTGACGCTATCAAGCAGTATGCGACTGATAAGGTCACGCACTGCGTAAAAAAGTTCGCTCATCAGGACACCGAAGCGCACATGGTGCTCAAGGTAGAGAAGACACGCCAGATAGCGGAGCTTTCGATGCACCTTTCGGGCGCTGACTTTATCGTGAAGGAGGAGAGCGAAAACTTGTACGCGTCGATAGATATGTTGACCGACGCTCTCTCGCAACAACTACGAAAGCACAAAGAGAAGGTTACCAGTCACCATTGAGCTCAGCGGAATCATTTTCACACTTCAAGTCTCTCATCATAGTCACGGGGCTATCGGGAGCGGGTAAATCCACGGCGATGGATCTGCTGGGTGACAGCGGGTACTACGTGGTGGATAACCTCCCGGTACCACTCGTGACTAACTTTTTGGGGCTTTCAGCGTCCACAGGAGATCGCTATTCCAACACTGGACTGCTCCTCGACATCGATTCGCAAGAAAGCCGCAGACAGATCCTTCCACTCATAGGCTCAGGTCCAAGTCGGCCCACCAACCTTAAAGTCATCTTCCTCGACGCCGACACCAGGTCGATCGTAAAGCGCTACAGCGAGACGCGTCGTCCTCATCCAGGATTCGATCCGAGCAGGGACAAGTCTCTCGAGGATACGATTGAGCGTGAGCGAGCTCGACTACAGCCTGTAAAGGAGACTGCGGACCTCGTCGTAGATACATCCTCATTCAACGTGCATGCGCTTAAACGGGAGCTCCGAGACTTTCTGGAGAGTCTTGGCGCTGTAACTGGAAGACACCTTCGGGTGAATTTCTTATCCTTTGGGTTTAAGCACGGAGTCCCACTGGACTGCGACCTGATCGTCGACGTGAGATTCCTCCGAAACCCCCACTTCGTTGAATCACTACGCGAGCGAGACGGTCGGGAGGCGGAAGTGAGAGAGTATGTGTTCGCTTCCCCAGACGCTCACGAGTTCGTGTCACGCTACGCCGAGCTGCTGACCTTCCTCCTGCCGAAGTATCAATTTGAGGGAAAAGCTTACCTAAATATCGGCGTGGGCTGCACGGGCGGAAAGCACCGCTCCGTGGCCATCGCTGAGGCACTCAGCGCTAAGATACCGGGCTCAGAGTACCTTGTAAGTGTAAAGCACAGGGACATTTAGAGCCCCATCTAGGCGACTTTAGGTCACTAAGCGCCTATCCTTTCGCCCAACTGGATCCCTTATTGGCGAACAGCATCTTAATAACATCGGTTCAGGTTTCCGCTTGTCGAAATCGTTAAGTACGGCGTATTCTGCGCCAAATATTGTGAACAAGCTTAGACAAGGAGACGACTCATGACCCTTAAGGACTTCCTCTTTACCTCGGAATCGGTAGGCGAAGGGCACCCAGATAAAGTAGCCGATCAACTTAGCGACTCAGTCCTCGATGCGTTCCTTAAAGAAGACCCGTCAGCTCGCGTCGCCTGTGAGGCTCTCGTAAAGAACGACGTCGTGATTCTAGCGGGCGAGATTACATCGACCAAAGTCGTTAACTATGAACGACTCGCTCGCGATGTAATCAAGGACATCGGCTACGACGAACCAGCTCTCGGTTTTGACGCGCAAAGCTGCTCGATAATGACCTTCATCAGTCAGCAATCCCCAGACATCAGCATGGGCGTGAACGAGCACGAGGGATTGCACAAAGAGCAGGGCGCCGGCGACCAGGGACTCATGTTCGGATTCGCCTGCGACGAGACTCCTGAGCTTATGCCACTACCGATATCACTCTCGCATCAGCTTATGCGCGCGCTCTCACGCGCTCGTCGAAGCGAGACAGGCTCTTTCTTGAAGCCAGACGCGAAAAGCCAGGTAACCGTGGAGTATCGTGACGGTCGACCGCATGCGGTTGATACGATCGTTATCTCAACGCAGCACGCGGAGGCCGCCTCGCTGAAGGACGTCGAGGAGTACGTCGTTGAGAATATCGTTAAGAGAGTTATTCCAAGCCAGTACCTAACCTCGAAGACCAAATACCTGATTAATCCAACAGGTCGTTTCGTAATCGGTGGACCAGTTGGTGACTGCGGTCTCACAGGACGAAAGATCATCGTTGATACATACGGCGGTTACAGCCGACATGGAGGAGGCGCGTTCTCCGGAAAGGATCCCTCAAAGGTAGATCGCTCCGCGGCGTATGCGGCTCGCTATATCGCCAAGAACGTCGTCGCGGCGGGACTCGCCTCGAAGTGTGAGGTTCAGGTCGCCTACGCGATCGGCGTGGCGAAGCCAGTGTCGGTGTACGTAAATACATTTGGCACAGGCAAAGTGAGCGAGGCGAATATCTCGGCTAGTGTGCAAGAAGTGTTCGATCTGACCCCTCGCGGGATCATCCGCACACTCGATTTGCTCAAGCCGATTTACCGAGCGACCGCGTCATACGGTCACGTTGGTCGTGAGGCAGGCGCCGATGGAAGTTTCTCGTGGGAGAGGACTGACAAGGCGAACGAGCTAAAGAACCTGCTGAGTCGCTAAGCGCCCACGCGTGAAATATGCGCCCCCGGGATGGTGACGATTAATCGCTCACCGCCTCGGGGGTTTTCATTTGCGAGGCGAATTTACCTTCACTGACACTCTACCCCGACGTAAAATTCGGATAGACGAAACGTCGAAAAATCATCCAGACTATATGACACTGGCCAGCTTTGGGGCGTCGCTCGCGAAGCCATGTGAGATGAACCAGACTCCGCGCCACAGTTTACCAGGGAAGCCAGCGTGAAAGCATTAATTTCTCGATTGGGAATGATCGGATTCGGCGCGGTCGTGGCGCGCTGTCTCCTTGAGGGCATCCTCCAATGTGGGCATCTCTACGCTATCGCCACGAGACAGTCGTCGCTAAATGATCCTCAGGCCGGTCTACGAATCCTCTGTCTGGGCGAGTCAACGACTGAGAGCGGAGGGTGGGAGAATCCTTCAAGCTGGCCAAAGCAACTTGAGCCGAAACTTCGCTCAAGTCTATCGACAAGTGTCACCGTGTATAACAGAGGAATCGTTGGGACAAACTCTCAACGCATCCTACAGTCCCTGCCAAACCTTTTACATGAAATCCTCCCACACCTCGTTTTGACGATGATCGGGATAAATGACGACCTCAATGTACTTACGTATGAGACGGAACGAAGAACGGTCATCTCCTCTCTAGCCGCTCACTCTCGACTTTATCGCTTCCTTCGGATGCTACTCAGAGCGCGTATCATGTCGCCGCCGGCGACTAACCAAGCGGGGTCGCCAGAGCTACAGACGCTTCTACGAAGACGCGGCGAACTTCAAACAGCTGGAGATCGTCTCGCTCTCATATCGACACTTGAGGAGCTCGCCGAGAAAGATCCCAGCACTCCCATCTACTACTACGGATTTGTGAAGAATATGATATTTTTCCCATTTTCCGCGGAGGATCTCGGTAAAGTCTTCCGAATCGCGACTGGGCAACTCCCCCCGCCCGGATCACAAAAGAATCGCTTGAAAATACAGCTTGATAGCGGAAAATATCTTCACTCACATTGAACCGATTGTTCGAGGTGACCTTCTTCGCTGATTAGTCAGAATGAGCGCCCTCTCGCGTGCTAACCAACTACTGCACAGACACCGCGTGGCTCAGCTATCTAAAACCGAATCCTGAGTCCCACCATCGCCGACGCGCCAGGCAGCGGCGCCACGTCCTTAATGAACGAGGTGTGATTGCGCGCCTTCTCAGAAAGCAGATTCGTTCCTCGAGCGAACACCTCCAGGTTTTTCATGATCGACGGCAGCTCCTTATTCACGTACAGATTGAGCATCGTGTAGGCGTCAGTCGATGTCTCGAAGTCCGCTGTCTTGTGCTGTGCGAAAACATGCTGCGCCTCGAGTCTTACTCGGCAGATATCTTTATTATAGTAGGTGGTGCCTACTTGCAGGCGGAGTGGTGGAATGCGAGGTAAGTACTCATCATTATCGCGATCCCGCGCCCTCACATAGTCGGGTTGAATGTCGAACGACAACTCCTCGCCCTCTCGGTCACGAAGGAAGTACGCCACTTGAGACTCAAACCCCACAAAATCCGCGTTTATGGCCTGGAACGTGTAGACAGGAAGATCGTCCTCCTCCGCTCCTGTCGGATTGAGGCTGATGTAATCCCAGTATCGATTGAAGAACCCTCCGATGAAACCTCGTACCGTTCCCTCTTTTTTGCGGAACGTGAGATCCGTCCCGAGCGACCGCTCGATTCCTAGGTCCGGGTCTCCTACTTCAAAGGCGCCCGTTGCGACGTGCGGACCATCAGCAAAGAGCTCTTGCCCCGTTGGTGCTCGTTCGGTGTGCGCCACCGATAACGCCAGGGCGTAGTCAGGAGACACGTCCCACACCGCTCCTGTCGATTGACTGAAAGTCGTTTCGTCTACGTTGAAATCATCCTGCGCTCCTGGATCGAATCCGGTCGTAGAGGTGTCGTTCCAATCCAAGCGCCCACCAAGCTGCCACGTCACATCATCGCTCACGAGTAGCTCCTCGAGACCGAACACCGAGTAAACACCGGTGTCCGTTGGAGGTTGGAAAGCTTCCTCTCCGACCGCCTCAAACTTAGTCCCTTGGACCTGAACTCCCCATGTTCCTCGAAGCGAGTGTATCTCTTTATGCGTTACGTCAAGGCGACTATCAAAGCTATCCTGCTTAAACACGGTCCCCGTCTCACTCCCCTCGAACTCGGTGTGGTCGTAATTGACCAAGCCAGCGCGAACGATCGCTGACTCGATATAGTCCCCAAAATCTCGAACACCTCCTCGCACATCAACTCGCTTTCTGGTCGCGTCGATGCTGATATCTGGCTCACCGTTCGGCACGCCGTATGCCGTGTTGTATTCACTTACCGCCGCGCCCAGAAAACCCTTCGAGAAGACGTAAGATGAGCCCAGGGTGAGGTTACTATTGTCGGTATCGCTCGACGGCAAGCGTCCCTTAGGCTCGGAATAATCAAGCGACTCCGAATCTCGTAGCGCCTCAGTTCTGGCGAACCCGGGAATCGAGATATCTCCCGAACGGCGCTTAAAGCCATCAACGTGAAAGACAAGCGGTCCCGCTGGGGCATCAAGCCCAAATACACCAGAACGAGTCTTATCCGCTGACTCTGCTCGCATCTCCATAGTGCCACTAATTGGCTTCTCGGGGAGCTTCTCCGCAATGCGCCGATCGAATGTGTTCACCACACCTCCGATCGCGCTCGTGCCGTAGAGAAGCGCCGCTGGCCCGCGCACGACCTCAATCTTATCTACGAGGCTCGACTCAATCGTGGTAGGGTGATCAGGGCTGACGCTTGAAACATCCTGCGTGCTTACGCCATTCTCAAGGATACGAACTCGATCGCCGCCTAGTCCTCGAATTATCGGTCTTCCCGCACCCGGCCCAAAACTCGAGGACGTCACACCGGGCTGTTGCGCGAGCGTGTCACCAAGAGAGTTTCTCGCCTGTTCGTCGAGGTCGGCTCCCGAAAGAACAGAGACCGACTGCGCGGAGTTAAATAACGTATCTTGTAACGGAGATGACTCTACGACCACCTTGTCTAAGTGATATTCAAGATCGGAATGCTTAGCTACGTCACTCTCATCCGCTACCGCCACACTCGCAAACAACACACAAGCGGCGCTCGCCACGAATAGCGCAAGCGACCGAGCGCGATCGACTGTATTCCCTAAGCCGCGAAGAACCTTAATCATACGACTCTCGCCTCCATGCACTTATCACATGAACCGTACAGCACCACCTCGTGACGACTGATCGCGAAACCTGCTGGCAAGCCAGTCGATACCTTCAAGCCGCACCCCGGAAGATCAAAGGCGCGGTCACAGCTCGTGCAGAGAAAGTGATGGTGATGGTGGGCCGCGCACGCTTTTGTTTCGTAGCGGTCCGGGGCGCCTGGGAAGGAGACCGGCACCAGTCTCCCCTCCTCGACCAGCCCCTTAATTACTCTATACACAGTCGCAAGGCTCACCGCAGGCAACTCCTGCAGAACCGCCTCCTGAACCTGTGAGGGCCTAAGTGGTCGATGCGCCGCATCTAGTACCGTCCAAATCGCCCGTTTCTGCTTCGTTTCACGATATAAGGTAGACATATCTATTTGATTTTTATATTCTTTCAAGATCGAGGCTGCTATTGATATTTCATTATCATTAGCAAGTCAACCCCCTCTGCCGAGATCCCGTTGCATGGGACGCCTCGATTCGTTCGAAGCTACCGAGCGAGAGTGTGGCAGCAAAGATTGAGCGCTGAACAATGCAAGGTTAACGCATGCGTAACCAAAGCTGAGTTCGATCGCGAATTATATTGAGGTTTATGAAGCACGGGCACACAGAGAACCAAGAGGGCGTAATATCGACTGTAAAGGTCTCTGTTCCGGGGGTGCCAGTCGCGAGCTTTGATCTACCCCGTCTCCGATTCGATTATCTGCCTCAGGATATCGCAGCCGGCTTTGTCGTCTTCCTCGTCGCACTACCGTTATGCCTCGGCATCGCTCACGCCTCAGACGCTCCAGCGATCTCAGGTCTCATTACGGGAATCATCGCCGGCATCCTCGTCGCGTTCTTGTCGGGTAGTGAACTAAGCGTGAGCGGTCCAGCCGCGGGTCTCACCATTACCCTTATCGCCGCCCAAAAGACCCTCGGCTCGTTTGACGCGCTTCTCGTCGCGGGAATACTCGCTGGCGTGATGCAGATCGTATTCGGACTCCTTCGAACGGGACTATTAGCGACCTTTTTCCCATCAAGCGTCATTAAGGGCATGCTGGCGGGCATCGGTATCCTTATCGCTGTTAAACAACTTCCTCACGCCGTAGGTTGGCAGGGAGACTACAACCCCGAAGAGGGACTATTTTGCGTAATATCCCCGTTCTGCCTGCACGATGTTATCAAAGACATCACACAACCACACAGCCCGATTAGCCTCGGAGCGATGCTAATCTCCGCCGTTGGAGTCGCGCTCCTCATGTTCTGGGAGTCTGCGGCTAGTAAACTACCGCAGATACTCCGACGCATACCGGGCCCACTACTTGTTGTTATCGTCGGGGTTCTTCTGAATGCCCTCTTGCAGTCTATTGCTCCGTCAATAGCCGCGACCGCCGAGAGAGGACAGCTCGTTTCCCTACCAAAGTTGAAGGGGCTCTCGGATCTCTTCACCCATGGGCCACATGGAGTTTCGAATTGGCTATTTTCGGCGCCGGTTTGGTGGAGCGCGCTCACGATCGCCCTCATAGCGAGCGTCGAGACCCTCTTGTGCCTTGAGGCAACCGACAAGCTCGACCCCCTACGACGAGTCTCACGACCCAACAGAGAGCTCATCGCGCAAGGTATCGGCAACATGCTCGCCTGCTTCCTAGGCGGCATCCCGATGACTTCAGTTATCGTGCGAAGCAGCGCGAACGTTTACGCGGGTGCCCGAACCCGACTCGCATGCGCGTTTCACGGGGTGTTTCTTCTCTTGAGTATCATCGCGATTCCCGCCCTCTTGAGTCTTATTCCCCTCTCCGCTCTCGCGGCGATCTTAATCATGGTCGGCTACAAGCTCGCCAATGTGAAGCTATTCAAGAGCGTATGGCGTTCCGGAACCGATCAGTTTCTGCCCTTTATTATCACTGTCGCCGGGGTCGTGCTAATCGATCTTTTGAGCGGTGTTCTGATCGGAACCGTGGTTGGACTCATCGTCGTTTTAATCATGAACCATCACGCCGCGTTCACGGTGATTAAAGAGGGCCCTCATCACTACCTTCGCTTCGCCAAAGACGCCACATTCCTGCAAAAAATCGCGCTCAAGAAAGCCCTCGCTCAACTGCCGAACCATTCGCACATCGTGATCGACGGCGGCCACGCGATGTTTATTGATCACGACATCCTTGAGCTCATCGAGGAGTTCAAAGATTCCGCGGACGATCGTCACATCACGATTCAACTCCGCAATATGCCATCAATGAAGCCGGACCTTTTGTCGATTATCACCCAACCAAGGAGCAACTAATGGACTCATACAAACGACTCTTATTGGCGAACAAGGCGTGGGTTCAAGAGAAGCTGACACTCGCTCCAAACTTCTTTGAGGAGCTCGCCAAGGAACAGAAACCTGAGTTTCTCTGGATCGGCTGCTCTGATAGCCGCGTGCCAGCGGAGGAAATCACAGGGACGCAGCCGGGAGAGATATTCACGCATCGCAACATCGCTAACCTAGTGAACCATACTGACTTCAATCTCTTAAGCGTGCTCTCATTCGCGGTCGAGTACCTCAAGGTGAAGCACGTGATTGTATGCGGTCACTATGGCTGCGGAGGCGTAAAAGCGGCGCTCTCTAGCCATCGATACGGCGTCCTTGATGAGTGGCTTCGACAGATCAAAGACGTATACCAGGCGAACCGAGACACGTTATCGGCGCTTCCGTCGATAGACGCCCAAGCGGATAAACTCGTCGAGATGAATGTCTTACAGCAGCTCAAAAACCTACTGAAAACCAACACTATCCAGAAGGCGTGGCATGAAGACCGCCGCCCGATCCTGCACGGCTGGGCGTACAGCATCGACGACGGACTACTCAAAAGCCTCTACAAGATTGAGCCGGGGGCCCCGATCGATGAGATTTATCGGTTTGATTTTTAGAGTCTAAACTACGAGACCTGCAGGTACTTGAAATCAAACTTCGGTGAGAGACGTAGCAGCGTCTCGTACATCAACTTTATCGTCGCCTCGACATCTGCTATCTCAGCCATCTCGACGGTTGTGTGCATATATCGCAGCGGCAATGAGATTAACGCCGAAGGCACCCCTCCATTGGAGTACGCGAACGCGTCAGTATCGGTACCAGTCGAGCGCGAAGCGGCGTCGCGCTGGATGGATATTTTTTGCTTCTCTGCGGTGTCCATGATTAGACCTAGCAACTTGTTATGCACGGCTGGACCATAGGTTAGTACTGGGCCCTTACCGCACGACGTATCCCCTTCGATAACTTTTTGTATCATCGGCGTTGATGTGTCATGGCAAACGTCTGTCACGATGGCGACATGCGGCTGAAGTGTGTGCGCTAACATCTCAGCGCCGCGCAAGCCAACCTCCTCTTGCACACAGTTCGCTATGTAGAGGCCGAAATCAAGTTTCTTTTTATTCTGCTTTAGGAGTCGAGCCACCTCGGCGATCATGAACCCACCGATGCGGTTATCAAGGGCGCGTCCCACAAAGTATCGATCGTTGAGGGTCATGAACTCATCCTCGTAGGTGATGACACACCCAACGTGGATACCAAGAGCCTCGACCTCAGCTTTGCTTTTCGCCCCGACATCAAGACAGATATTCTTTAGGTTCGGCGTCTCTTCCTTACTGCCATCACGGCGCGTGTGGATCGCGGGCCATCCGAAAACAGCCTTCACCATGCCCTTCTTCGTGTGAATATTGACCCGCTTCGACGGAGCTATCTGATGGTCGCTACCGCCGTTTCGTTTTACGTGAATCAATCCGTTCTCTGTGATGTAGGACACAAACCACGATATCTCGTCAGCATGCGCCTCTATTACGACCCTAAAGGGCGCCTTCGGATTAATGACTCCATAGACTGACCCATACGCGTCAACTCCCATCTGGTCGACAAAGGGTCGCACGTACGCGCTCCAGAGCTTCTGCCCTTCCGCCTCGAACCCAGTGGGGGATGGATTGTTGATGTAGCGCTCAAGGAACGCTCGAGAGGTTGGCGTGATTATGGTTGGCTTATACGGTTTGGAAATCGGGCGCTTGGTTGTCTTTTTTTGTGGCATAACTATCTCAGTGAACGAACAGCGACGCTTATGCGCGCTCTCCTCTGGATGGTGCCACGGACCACTAGGTCCTGAAAACGCCGAATCTAACGATAGTAGCTGCCGTACGTCGGGCCATTGTAATGGTAGTGTCGATCCGACTCGTTCGGATTACCGTGCGGTCCCTCGTTTCGGATCTCCTCGCGGAGATCATCGAGCTGGCGTTGACGATTAAATATGTCTTCCTGATTCTTCTGGATAATCACTTCATTTCGTTCGCGCTGCGTCGGTTCGCTGTGGTAATCATAGATGGCGCCTATCGCAAGACCTATCGGAATACCGACCGCTCCTCCAAGAAGGGCGCTCATCGCGACATCGCCGTTTGCGATAAGGGCACCAACAATAGCGCCGGTGCCAGCTCCAGCCGCGGCTCCACCAACGGAGCCTACAACGAGAGGTTCTGTGTGGAACGAGCTACACCCTGAACTCGTTGCCATAACGCCACACATCACTAGCGATAAAATCGATCGATACATACCTGAACCGTGCTGAAACGAACCTTACTCCGTTATGTATCAACTATCTTGAGCAGTTACATAAGGGTACCAGATTGCCGTCCAGACATAACGGCTTTTGATTACTACCGCCTCATTTCAAGTGCTTACTAGGTCTTTCGGCTGGTGCTTGAGAACCTTGAGTCTTATAACTACCAAGAAGAGTCATTCATCGCCTCTGGGGAACCTTTTCGTTCCCCTTTTTGGTCTCTACAGCATCTAACCTACTGCCATGACTAAAAAGATCCTGACCGAAGAAGAGCGCCGCCTGAACGAAGACGCTCGCCGCGTCAAAAATTGGAAGCGCTGGGGTCCATACCTGCCCGAGCGGCAGTGGGGTACCGTCCGCGAAGACTACTCACCCGATGGCTCCGTGTGGTCATACCTCACTCACGATCAAGCTCGCAGCCGCACCTACCGCTGGGGCGAAGATGGTCTACTAGGCATCACTGACCGTCAGTGTCGCATCTGCTTCTCTGCGGCGTTATGGAACGGTAAAGACTCTATCCTAAAAGAGCGTCTGTTCGGGCTCGCCGGAACTGAAGGGAACCACGGAGAGGATGTTAAAGAGTGTTACTACTACCTCGATTCCACACCCACGCACTCATACATGCGCGCTCTCTATAAATATCCGCACAACGCGTTCCCGTATGATCAGCTCGTGCATGAAAATCGGATTCGAGATCGGCTTCAGCCGGAGTTTGAGCTCACTGATACGGGAATCTTTGATAACAACGAGTACTTCGATGTCGTCTATGAGTACGCCAAGAACGGTCCGAACGATCTCTTGATTCGAGTCACTGTGCACAACCGAGCGTCAACCGCCGCTCCAATCTGGCTCATCCCAACAGTCTGGTTCAGAAACACCTGGAGTTGGGGTAGATCTGGCGAAGGATATACGGTCAAGCCATGCGTCTCGGCGATCAAGGCAGATACCTTTCTTTTAATTCATCCTCATCTCGATCCCTGCGTATTCATCGCGGACTCTGAGAATCCAGGTGCAGCCCCTGTTCCACTCTTCACCGAGAACGAGTCAAATCGGTGGAGACTCTTTGGTGGTGAGAACTCGACTCCCTACGTCAAGGACGCCTTTCACAATTATGTAGTTAACGATCAGCGCGAGTTGGTCAATTCAAAGCTAACCGGCACCAAGGCGGGCATACTGTATCACGCGACCGTTCCGGCCGGCTCTCATATCGAATTTAGGTTTCAACTAAAGAACTCCACAAAGCCAACAAAAGAGAAGTTCGCGAAGGACTTCAACGAGATCTTTGAGCGCCGTAAAGCTGAGTGCGATGAGTTTTACAATACCATCGTTCCACCAAACGCCACCGAGGACGAACGAAGGATCATCACCCAGTCGTACGCGGGACTCTTATGGACCAAGCAGTTCTATTACTACTCAGTGCGAGAGTGGCTTGAGGGTGATCCGACACAACCGGTTCCCGCCGCGTCGCGCAGAAAGCTAAAGAACCATGAGTGGGAGCACCTCTACAACCGTGACATCATCTCGGTTCCCGACAAGTGGGAGTATCC